>DVHF01000151.1 GCA_018712265.1 Candidatus Gallacutalibacter pullicola | reverse complement strand
AGTTCTTCCGGGAAGCTTTCATTGTTTGCATTGATGCCGATTCCAATTACCAGATAATGGATACAGTCCATTTCTGCGGAAATTTCTGTCAAAATCCCGCAGACCTTTTTGGAGCCTATTATCACGTCGTTCGGCCATTTAATCATAGCGGGACAACCGGTGGTTTTCCGGATCGCACTGCATACGGCAAGTCCTGCCAGCAGTGTAATATTGGAAACCTGCAGAGGCGATCCGCCCGGCCGGAGCAGAATGGTGAACCAGATGCCCTTCCCTCTGGGAGACGACCAGACGCGCCCAAGGCGGCCCTTGCCGCCCGTCTGCTGTTCCGCGACAAAGACGCTCCCGTCCGGCGCGCCCGCCTGTCCCTGACGTTTGGCTTCCTCATTGGTGGAGTCCACGGTATCGAACGAAAAGATATGCGTCCCTATTCTTGCGGTGTGAAGTCCCTCCCGGATCTCGGCTTCGGAAAGGAGATCCGGGGCTTCTGCAAGATGGTAGCCCTTTTTGGTGACGGAATCGATCACATACCCGTCCTCACGCAGTGCGGTGATCACCTTCCACACCGCGGCGCGCGAAACGCCGAAATGCCGGCTGATTTCCTCTCCGGAAACAAAACCGCCGCTTTTCCGGAGATATTGCAAAATATCTGTTTTGGTCATTTTCTAACACCTGATTCCTTTATTCTGAATTGCCGCACACAGCGGCGTCTGCTGCTGTTACTCATTATATCGGAAGGCGGCGCATCCGGCAAGTACCTCCCGGGGGTGAGAACCGCGTTTTTATTTCGGGAGAGGAAAGAAAAGCTGACAGGCCACTTGTTTCCCCGATCTTTTAGTGTTATAATCTTACAATGTGGATCATGAAAAATTGGAGGTGACGGCTGTGGATGTCCGTCCGGGCGACGTGCTGCAAATGAAAAAGCCACACCCATGCGGAAGCAAGGAGTTTCTGGTTCTGCGTGCGGGCATGGATTTCAAAATCCGCTGCCGCGGATGCGGCCATGAGGTCATGGTGCCGCGCCTGAAATGTGAAAAGAATATCAAGAAGATCCTGCGTGAAAGCACGGAGGATCGTTTATAGCGTGCTTCTCCTGTCAGCTAGGTAGTATTTGAGTTGGAAAGGATAGGTCAGGAAAGCATGTTTGAAAATTTAACGGTATTTCAAAAACGGTTTGAGGAACTGAACCAGCGGCTGTATGATCCGGCTTCGGCGGCGGATCCGCAGGCGTACGCAGAGCTGATGAAGGAATACAAGGGCCTCCAGCCGATTGTAGAAAAATACAACGAATATCTTGCCGCGGTCAAGGCAGAGGAAGAAGCCCGTTCGATGCTTCAGGAAAGCGGACTGGAAAAGGAACTCCGCGAACTTGCGGAGGAGGAGCTCAGTGAGGCGAAGGATGCTATCGAGAAAACCTCCGAGGAGCTTAAAATCCTGCTGCTGCCCAAGGATCCGAACGATGATAAAAACGTGATTGTAGAGATCCGCGGCGGTGCGGGCGGCGAGGAAGCCGCATTGTTTTCGGCTGTCCTGTTTCGGATGTACACCATGTACGCGGAGCAGAAGCACTGGAAAATGGAGCTTCTCAATGTCAACGAAACGGAGCTGGGCGGTTATAAGGAGATCAGCTTCATGATCACGGGCGAGGGCGCTTATTCCCGGCTGAAATATGAGAGCGGCGTCCACCGCGTCCAGCGCGTGCCGGAGACGGAGACGCAGGGCAGGATCCACACCTCCACCGCGACGGTTGCGATTATGCCGGAGGTGGAGGACGTGGAGATCGAGATCAACCCGGCGGATCTCCAAATCGACACGTACCGCGCGAGCGGCGCGGGCGGCCAGAAGGTCAACAAGACGTCCTCGGCGATCCGCATCACGCACCTGCCGACGGGACTGGTGGTGGAGTGCCAGGACGAACGCAGCCAGTATAAAAATAAGGATAAGGCGATGAAAGTCCTGCGCTCGCGCCTGTATCAGATCGAGCAGGAGAAGCAGGACGTGGAGATCGCGGAGAATCGCCGCTCCCAGGTTGGGACGGGCGACCGCTCCGAGCGGATCCGCACCTACAATTATCCCCAGGGACGCATGACGGATCACAGGATCGGCCTGACGCTCTACCGGCTGGAGGATCTGCTCAACGGCAACCTCGACGAGGTGATCGACGCGCTTACGGCTGCGGATCGAGCCGCCCAGCTGGAAAAAGCGTCGGAGGCATAGGGGGATCGGAACGTATGAAAACACAGCTTTTAGATGCAAATAAACCGGAGGATATTGCGGCGGCGGGGGAAATCCTGCGCGGCGGCGGACTCGTCGCCATCCCCACGGAAACGGTCTACGGCCTCGCTGCCAACGCGCTCGACGGCAGGAGCGTGGAGAAAATTTTTCTCGCAAAGGGCCGTCCGCAGGATAATCCCCTGATTGTGCATATCTCCGCGTTTGAGGAAATGGCCCCGCTGGTAAAAGAGATCCCGGAGGCGGCAAAGCATCTGGCCGCGGCCTATTGGCCCGGTCCGCTCACCATGATCTCCGAAAAATCAGACATCGTCCCGCCGCAGGTGAGCGCCGGGCTGGACACGGTAGCGGTCCGGTTCCCGTCGCATCCCGCAGCACAGGCAGTGATCCGCGCGGCGGGCATCCCGCTGGCGGCGCCGTCCGCGAATCTTTCCGGCAAGCCGAGCCCCACCACGGCGGCGCACGTGCTGGAGGACATGGACGGCAAAATCGAGGCTGTATTGGATGGCGGCCCCTGCGCCGTCGGCGTGGAGTCCACGGTAATTACGCTGGCAGCGGATCCGCCGCGCCTGCTCCGTCCGGGCGGGATCACGCTGGATCAGCTCCGTGCCGTACTGGGCGAGGTGCAGGTGGATCCCGCTGTGATGAACCCATTGGCGGCAGGGGAAAAGGCATCCTCTCCGGGCATGAAATACAAGCACTATTCCCCCAAGGCGAATGTGGTGATTGTGGACGCCCCGTTTGAAAAGTACCGCGATTATGTCAACGCCCACAACGCCCCGGGTACGGCTGCGCTGTGCTACACAGGCGAGGACGCCGCGCTGGATGTCCCGGCTGTCTGCTACGGCGGGGAGTCCGATTATGCGGCGCAGGCGCGCGAATTATTCGACGCGCTCCGGCGGCTCGATGACGATCTCGGCGCCCGGACGGTTTATGCGCGCTGTCCGGAGCCAAAGGACGTCGGACTGGCGGTATACAACCGGCTGATCCGTGCCGCCGGATTTGAGGTGATTCACCTTGGATAAGACGATAGTGATCGGTCTGACCGGGCCGACCGGTGCAGGCAAGTCAACCGTCGCACAGGCGATGCTGGAGCGCGGCTGTGCGCTCGTCGACTGCGACAGGGTGGCGCGCGAGGTGACGGATTCCTGCGAGCCGTGTCTGCGTGAGCTTTCACAGGAATTTGGAGACGATATCCTGCGGGATGGCCGTCTGGACAGGCGGTTGCTGGCGTCCCGCGCCTTTTCTTCGCCGGAAAAGTCGCTGCGGCTCAATGAAATTACGCATCCGTGGATTTGCCGGAAATCTGTGGAGAAAATAGAATCGTTCCGGCAAGCAGGCGTCCCGGCCGTGCTGCTGGACGCACCGCTGCTGTTTGAGGCGAGGATGGAGGGCATCTGCGATTTTGTCGTTGCGGTGACGGCTCCGGCCCGTGTGCGTCTGGAACGCGTCCTTGCGCGCGACGGCATTTCCCGGGAGCTTGCGCTGTCCCGCATCCGCGCGCAGCACAGCGCACGGTATTACCGGCAGCGCAGCGATTTCTGGATTGACGGTGCGGCGGGGATCGAATCGGTCCGCAGCAGGGCCGGGGAGATCCTTTCCCAAATTTTACGTTCTGACAACGGAGACACGCATGAAGGTTAAAAGACGTTTTCGTTCCGTGCTTTTCACGATTTTTGCTCTGGTGCTCGGCTTTGTGATCCTCCGCCAGGGCAGCGAGCTGTTTTGGAAAAACGTTTACCCGCTGGGCTACAGCCGCATTGTCAGGCAGGAGGCACAGGAGAATGGTCTGGAGGAGGCTTTTGTCTACGCCGTGATCAAGGCGGAAAGCAATTTCGATCCGGACGCAGTTTCCCATGCCGGAGCGATCGGCCTGATGCAGCTCACACCGGACACGTTTGAATGGCTCCAGCTGGGGGAGGCTGAAACGCTTCCCACGGAAAAGCTTCTGGATCCGGCGGTCAACATCGAATATGGGTGCAAATTCCTGGCACGATTGCTGGAAACGTACCGGGATCCGGTGCTGGCGATCTGCGCATACAACGCAGGGATCGGCCGTGTCAACGGGTGGCTGGAGGACAGCTCCCTTTCCAGTGACGGCAAGGGGCTGGACGTTATCCCGTATCCGGAGACGGAAAGCTACGCGCGGAAAGTCCAGCGCAATTATGAAATTTACAATAAACTCTATTATTAAGGAGGTAATCCCCATGTCTGAAAAAACAACGATGGCGGAAGAATTATCGAAGGAGCTTTTGATTTCCCGGCGCAACGGGTTCTGGGATGTAACGGACGACGTTATTGCCCAGGCGGACGAGTTCTGCGAGGGCTACAAGGATTTCCTGAACCGCTCCAAGACGGAGCGCGAAAGCGTTGCCGCCACCATAGAGATGGCAGAAAAGGCCGGATTTGTGCCTTTTGATTCCGCGAAAAAATATCAGCCCGGCGATAAGGTTTATATGAACAACCGCGGCAAATCTATCATCCTGGCGGTGATCGGCACAGAAGGCTGCAAAAACGGCGTACACATTTCCGCCGCGCATATTGATTCCCCGCGTCTGGATCTCAAGCCGTATCCGCTCTACGAGACGAATGATCTCGCCATGTTCAAGACGCACTATTACGGCGGCGTAAAAAAATACCAGTGGACGGCGATCCCGCTTGCCATGCACGGGCGGATTGTCCGGCGCGACGGTTCGTACGTCGACGTGTGTATCGGCGAGGAAGAAGGGGAGCCGCAGTTCTGTGTGACAGATCTCCTGCCGCATCTGAGCTCGGAGCAGAGCGCCAAGACTCTTGGCAAGGCGATTGAGGGAGAAGCCCTGAATATTCTGGTAGGGAGCCGTCCGGTGCGCACGGAGGACGGCAAGGGTGACAAGCTGTTCAAGCTGAACGTGATGAAGCTCCTGCACGACAAGTACGGGATTATTGAGGAGGATCTCGTTTCCAGCGAGATTGAATTTGTCCCTGCATTCAAGGCAAATGATTATGGCTTTGACCGCAGCATGATCGGCTCTTACGGCCACGACGACCGCGTCTGCGCATATCCGGCAGTGATGGCTCTGCTTCACTGCGGAACCCCGAAAAAGACGGCGCTGACAGTTCTGGCGGACAAGGAGGAGATCGGCAGCATTGGCAACACGGGCATGAGATCTTCGTTCCTGTCGTATTTTGTGGCGGATCTGGCGAAGCAGGATGGCGTAGAGGTACGCGATGTTCTGACGAAATCGAAGTGCCTTTCGGCTGACGTCTGCGCAGCTTATGATCCCACGTATGCCAGCGCCTATGAGCTGAACAACTCCTGTTTCCTGAACAACGGCGTTTCGATCATGAAGTATACGGGTGCGCGCGGCAAGAGCGGCACCTCTGATGCGTCGGCAGAGTTTATGGGTGAAATCCGCGGACTGCTTTACCGGAACAATGTTCTGTGGCAGACGGGCGAGCTAGGCAAGATCGACGTTGGCGGCGGCGGAACAGTAGCGCAGTTCATCGCTGATCTGAACGTGGATGTCGTAGACGTCGGCGTCCCGGTCCTGTCGATGCACGCCCCCCTCGAGGTTGTCTCCAAGCTCGACGTATACATGGAATACCGCGCCTTCCACGTCTTTTTCGCCGAGTAAGCGGACGAGGGGGGCTCCGCGCCCCCCTCTACCCCCGCGCCGGGCCAAAGGCCCGGACCCATTCCGCCCAAGCATTGAGAGTGTCGAACCGCAGTGTCGAGACGGAAGATTTTTTAAGGAAATTATAAAATTATAATCGTTTGTATTGGGACTCAGCGTCTTCCGGACGGGGTCGTCCGGTTGGTTGGGACAGCGTCCCAAACCCACAAACCTAAGAGAATAGCAAACAGGACACGCCAAATTAGCGTGTCCTGTTTGCTATTGCGGCCGGTGTCCGCCGCAGGTTTTGTGGTTTTAAGCCGCCGCCCTGTTTACCTCCACGGACGGGACGCGAAGCAATTTCAGCTCTGACCGTATTTGGAGACACCGCTCCGCCTGGGCTTTTCGCACTGACAGTGGATGCACATGCGCAAGCGGGTGCGGGCGGCAGCGCTTCCTCCGGGCTTCGATTCTGCTGTATTAGAGGAGTTTGAGGGGAATAGTATTCCCCTCAATAACCGCGCGATCTGCGCGGAACATCCTGTAATTTCCCCCAAGCGATTAAAAATTTCTTTTATAAAAGAGGATCCATCTCGACATTACGGTTCGACAACCTCCGTGTTTAGGCGGAATGGGTCCGGGAAGATTCCCCCACTGTGTGGGGGAAATGTCGCGTAGCGACAAAGGGGGACGGCCCGCGTGCGGGGAGGCCCGGCGCGGGGGTAGAGGGGGGCGCGGAGCCCCCCTCGCAGACTTACTCGCAAAGCTCGCCGTTAAAGACAAGCCCACGGCTGGCATCGATAGTGACGGTGGTGCCGCTGCGCAGGATTTTAGTGGCCTGCTCGGCCCCTACAATGACGGGCTTGTCCAGAGCAAGACCGACGATTGCGGCGTGGGAGTTGGCGCCGCCCTTTTCCGTAACGATGCCGGATGCAGAGCGCAGCAGCGGCAGGATCCGGTTGGAAGTGGACGGGATAACCAGAATGTCGCCGGACTTAAAAGATTTTTCGGCCTCCTCCTCGTCAGAGCAGACACACAGCGTGCCGCAGACAGAGTCCTTGCCGATGCCCTGTCCGGAAACAAGAACATCGCCGACCAGCTGTACCTTGAGCAGATTGGTTGTGCCGGAAACTCCCAGCGGTACGCCTGCGGTGATGACCACAAGATCGCCGTTTTCGATCAGCCCGGCCTCCCTGGCCACCTGTACAACATGGTTAAACAGTTCGTCTGTGTTTTCCTGTTCTTGAATCAGCAGAGGGGTCACGCCCCAGGACAGATTGATTTGGCGCAGGACCGTCTCGCTGGTGGTTCCGCAGATGATAGGGCAGTTTGGACGGAATTTCGAGATCATCTGCGCAGTACGTCCCGATTTGGACACTGTGATGATCGCAACAGCTCCCAGATCATGCGCTGTGGTACAGGTCGCGTGCGAAATCGCGGAGGTGACGTTGGGCTGTTCAGTAATTTCACGGCGGTTGAACCGGCTCTTGTAATCAATATTATTCTCCGTGTATTCCGCAATCATCGCCATCGTCTTGACGGCTTCTACCGGATAATCGCCCGCAGCAGTCTCGCCGGACAGCATGATCGCGCTCGTGCCGTCATAAATTGCGTTGGCGACGTCGGTCGTTTCGGCTCTGGTCGGACGGGGATTCTTGATCATGGAATCCAGCATCTGCGTTGCCGTGATCACCTGACGGCCCGCCAGATATGCTTTCTTGATCAGGCGCTTCTGAATGCTCGGGATCTCCTGAAGCGGGATTTCTACGCCCAAATCGCCGCGGGCAACCATGATTCCATCGGCGACACGGATAATTTCATCGATGTTGTCAACACCGTCATAGTTTTCAATTTTCGCAATAATTCGGATGTTGTGCGAGCCGAGCTTTTCCAGCTCCTCGCGCATTTCCAGAATGTCATCGGCAGAACGGGTGAAGGAAGCGGCGATAAAATCAAAATCGTTTTCCACCGCAAAAGCAATATCCTTGCGATCCTGTTCGCTGATGAAGGGAAGGGAGAGGTGAACGCCGGGCACATTGATGCCCTTGCGTGCGGAAATTGTGCCGCCGTTGATAATTGTGCAGATAATATCTGTATCTGTGCAGGCTTCAGCGCGCAGTTCAATCAAGCCGTCGTCAATCAGGATCCTCGCGCCTGGTTGAACGTCTTGAGGAAGACCGGCAAAGGTGATCCCGCCGATTTTATCTGTTCCAACAATATCGCGTGTAGTAAGGGTGAATTTTTCACCGGCCTGAAGCTGAATTTTGGGCTGCTCGAACGTAGTCAGCCGAATTTCGGGACCTTTAGTGTCAAGGAGGAGGGCGATGGGCAGATTCAGCTCCTCACGCAGCCGCTTGACCATGTCTGCGCGGACTTTCTGCTCCTCGTGCGTCTGATGAGAAAAATTCAGGCGCGCGACGTTCATGCCGGAAAGCATCAGATTGCGCAGAACGGTTTCATTGTCGGTGGAAGGACCGAGAGTACAGATGATTTTCGTTTTTCGCATAAAGTAAGCCCCCAATATTTAATTCGTTCCATCATAATAAATCTTGTGTACATCATCAATGATAGCGGAAAATGGATAAAAATGCAATGAAAAAATGCGGAAAAGGAAAGGCTTTATTAGAAAGAACAAAATCAGGCTGAAGTCTTGAGGGGATTTTTAGAAAATAGTGGTTGTTTGCCGAAGGATAAACATAAGACAGACAGTTTTAAAATTTGTAATATTTAAGCGGTTGAATTTCCCGGAAGGATCCGGTACAATAAAAAAAGTATTGATAGGAAAGGGTCTTGGCATGAAAAAGAACAGGCGTCTTTCAAAAGACAATACCAGGATACTGCCTGGAAATCGAATGGGGGAGCGGGTGGTAAAGGGACGCCCCAACTGGAAAAAGAAAAACCAGCTGAAACGGCTGAAAATCATTATGACTGCCGTGTTGGTGATACTGGCCCTGTCTGTGACGGCAGGGGCCATTCTGATATGGATGGAATTTGAACGCAGCGGATGGCCGGAGATATTCCCGGCGGCGGAAAGTACAGTGTCGGAGATATCCTCGGAACCGGAATCGTCTGTGGCGCCGGAGGATAGTGCGCTCGAAGAGGATAACGGTGAGTTTGCCCTGATCCTCGTGAATAAAGATCACTCGGTGCCGGAAAACCTGGAAGTCGAGCCGGAGGAGTTCAATGGCGTTCAGGTGGACAGCAGGATCGTTCCGTACCTTCAGGAGCTTTATCAGGCGGCGGAGCAGGCCGGACTGTCGCTCAAGGCCGTGCGCGGCTATGAGGATGAGCAGGTGCAGGAACAGTACATACAGCAGGAAGCGTCCCGTCTGGAGAGCGAGGAGGGCCTCACTGCGCTCCGGGCACAGGATCGGGCGCGCACAGCGTTTGAAGAATCCGGAGAACAGGAGTTCCGCACGGGGCTTGCGATCGAATTTACAGCTGTGGATCTGGCGGAGGGCGCCGCCTTTGACAGTACGTCGGAATATCAGTGGCTGTTGTCGCACGGCGTGGAGTACGGATTGATCCAGCGGTATCCGCGCAATAAGGAGGACGAGACGGGAGTACCGTTTTCGGCAGCGCATTTCCGCTATGTGGGCGCGGAAAACGCCATGAAAATGCGCGAGTTGAATATGTGCCTGGAAGAGTATGGGCAGTATCTGAACGAGCAGTCACAGGGATAATGAACGGACTTTGAGAAACGCAGACTGTTCCAAGATGCGATACGGTGAGAAAAGCAGTTTTTGGGAAAGCTCCGTTCAGGAGAAACCAGCGGTGCAGAGTTGGATTCATTTGTGATGAATATCAGAATGATTTCTGCCGTCCTGCCGCACAGAAATAGGCTCCTTGAGAGCCACGGCAAACAGCGGTTGACAAAGGGACCGCTTTCCCGTATCATGGGAGAAAAGGGGAGGATTGGCTCCCCAGCGCCAAAGGCCGGTGCTGCCGGCATGGAAAGAGAGGATGTTTTCATGAAAAAGGACCGCGTGTTTGAAAAGCTGACAATGGGGGTGTGCTATTACCCCGAGCATTGGGACGAGAGCCTGTGGGACAGCGATCTCCGGCGGATGAAGGAGGCAGGGATTGAGCTTGTCCGTGTGGCGGAATTTGCCTGGAATAAATTTGAGCCGGAGGAAGGCGTCTTTACCTTCGATTTTTTCGACAGGTTTCTGGAGACTGTGGAGCGTCACGGGCTGCGTGTGATCCTCGGCACACCGACCGCAACGCCGCCTGCCTGGGCCTCGCATAACTATCCGGAGATCCTCAACGCCGATATCCGCGGGATCCCCTACCGCCATGGCGCACGCCGCCATTACAATTACAATTCCCCGAAATACCGCGCGCTCACGCAGGAGATCGTCACACAGCTGGCCCGCCATTATGGGCGCCACCCGGCCGTCGCGGGCTGGCAGATCGACAATGAACTCAACTGCGAGCTGAATGAATTCTATTCCGAAAGCGATACCGCCGCGTTCCGTGTGTTTCTGAGGAAAAAGTACGGATCGCTCGATGAACTCAACCGCGCGTGGGGGACGGTGTTCTGGAACCAGACCTATACCAGCTGGGAGCAGGTTTTTGTCCCGCGCTATACGGCGAATAATTCCACAAATCCGCATGAGGTACTCGATTATTACCGCTTTATTTCCGAGAGCGCGTGCTCCTATGCCAAGCTGCAAAGCGATATCCTGCGCGCGGAGATCTCCCCGGATCAGTTCATCACCACAAACGGGATGTTCCGCAACCTCGATAATCACCGCCTGACGCGGGAATCCCTCGATATCTACACCTATGATTCCTATCCGGATTTCGCGTTCCAGCTGACGGAGGATCCGCTCCATTCCGACAGTCTCAATGACCGCAAATGGAGCCGCAATCTCACGGAAACGCGCTCCGTCTGCCCGCATTTCGGGATCATGGAGCAGCAGTCCGGTTCCCCCGGCTGGAACACCCGTATGGAAGCCCCCGCGCCCAAGCCCGGCCAGATGACGCTCTGGACGATGCAGAGCGTCGCGCATGGGGCGGATTATATCAGCTATTTCCGGTGGCGCACCTCCACGATAGGCACAGAAATCTACTGGCACGGGATTCTGGACTACTGCGGCAAGAATAACCGCCGGCTGGCTGAGGTGCGGCAGGTTACTCAAAAATTCGATGCGATCCGGGATATCGCCGGAGCGGAATATCAGGCGTCCTTCGCGGTGCTCAAAGATTACGATAACCAGTGGGATACCCAGACCGATAAATGGCTGACCCGTGTGGATAAAGCCAGTGAAAAGGGGTGGTTCAACGCCTCCCAGCTGACGCACACGCCGATGGATTACCTCTATCTGCGGGACGATACGGCATTGGAGGAGCTTCTGCGGTATCCGCTGCTGGTGTATCCGCACGCGGCGATCCTGACAGAATCCCGCGCCGCGCTGCTGCGATCTTATGTGGAAGCGGGCGGCAGGCTCGTGTTTGGGTGCCGTACAGGGTACAAGGCTGTCACGGGCCAGTGCGTGATGGATCCGATGCCCGGTCTGGCGCGGGAAATCTGCGGCGCAGAGGTGGAGGATTTCACCTTTGTCGGTCCTGCTGACGATCCGGTGCATATCGTCTGGGACGGCACGCCGCTGGACGCGGCCGTCTTTAACGATGTGCTTGAGCCGCTGGACGGCGCGGAGGTACTCGGCACGTTCGATTCTAATTACTACGCAGGGAAACCGGGATTGATCCGCAAAAAGCTGGGTAAGGGCGAAGCTTATTATTTTGGAGCGGCCTTTACACAGCAGGCGGCAGCAGAATTCCTGCGCCGCTTTGGTTTGGCGGAAGCGTTCTCCGATTGGCTGGATGCGCCGTCGGGCTGTGAACTGGCATTGCGGAAAAAGGGCGGTAAGCGGTGGCTGTTTGTGCTGAATTACGGCTCTCAGGCCACGGAAATTACAGTGAAACATCCGCTGCGGGAGCTGTTCTCCGGAGAAACGCAGACCGGAGCGGTTACAGTTGCGAAATATGGCGTTTCTGTGTTCCTTCTGCCGGAAGTGGAAAAATGATCTGAAAATGACAGCGGCTCCCCTTCGGAAAGCGGCGGATGCTCTTTTCCGGAGGGGAAATGCCGTTATGGAGGAGCTGCGGCATAGCGGCAAAAGATACAGAAAAAGTGTCTTTTTTGGAAAGAAGTTTTCCCGCGGTCACGAGGAAAAGCTGTTGTATCTTTGATAAAATATGCTATAATAATTTTGGCAGGCTAAGCCTGCACGTAGAACGCGCCCGCTCCCTCCGGTCGCCCGGCTGGGTGGAAAAGTCAAGCTGAGTCGCCCGCGTTGCGGCCCTGCAGGAATACTTATTCCCAATCAGCTTGCCGTCGCGGCAGAGTACCAAAAGTAAGCGGCGCCCCCGCGGAGGTCACGATGCGCAGCGCGAATTACGTCCAGAATTAGTCTGGCTCGCCGCGGGTATAGTATAATATTCGCAGAACGCTGCAAACGTGGGCACGAGAGTCCAATCGCACACTCAGTCTGGCGAGGTACGACGCCTGCGCGGTCTGCTCACCGCAGGTGTGAGAGATAAAAGGATGGTGTATTATATTGTATTGCACAAGAAACATAACGGACGATATTTTCTGGGTAGGCGGAAGCGACCGCCGTTTGGCGCTGTTCGAGAATCTGTTCCCGATCCCGCGCGGCGTATCGTATAACTCCTATTTGATAATGGATGAAAAAACGGCGCTGGTGGATACGGTGGATTCCTCCATTACCCGTCAGTTCCTGGAGAACGTCTATCACGTTCTGAACGGACGTCCGCTCGATTATCTGATTGTCAACCACATGGAGCCGGATCACTGCGCCAATATCGACGAACTGATGCTGCGCTTCCCGGATCTCAAGGTGGTGGGCAACGCCAAGACACTTGCGTTCATTTCCCAGTTCTATGATCTGGACCTGGAGGGCCGCACCGTGACGGTCAAGGAAGGGGATACCCTGCCGCTCGGTGCGCATATACTGCAGTTCTTCCTTGCTCCGATGATCCATTGGCCGGAGGTCATGGTGACCTACGAGCAGAAGGAAAAGATTCTGTTCTCTGCTGATGCGTTTGGCAGCTTCGGCGCAATCAACGGGAATCTGTTCAATGATGAAATCAATTTCGACCGCGACTGGCTTTCCGACGCACGGCGTTATTATACAAATATTGTGGGCAAATACGGACCGCAGGTGCAGGCAGCCCTGAAAAAGCTTTCCGGACTAGAAATCAACATGATCTGCCCGCTGCATGGTCCGGTGTGGCGCAGCGATCTGGGATATCTGCTTGAGAAGTACGGCAAGTGGAGCACCTATGAGCCGGAGGATAAGGCTGTTGCGCTGTTCTACGGTTCCATGTACGGCGATACAGAGAACGCCGTGAATATTCTTGCGTCGATGCTTGCAGAGGCAGGAGTAAAGGACATTGCCGTTTACGATGTATCCAGCACGCACGTTTCCACACTGATTGCGGAGACGTTCCGGTGCAGCCATATCGTGCTGGCCGCTCCCACATACAATATGGGGATTTATCCGGCGATGCAGAATTTCCTGCACGATATGAAAGCCCTCAATGTGCAGAACCGCACCGCGGCCATTATTGAAAATGGTTCGTGGGCCCCGGTGAGCGGCAAGCTGATGCGCGAGGTCCTTGGGGAGATGAAGAACATGCGGATTCTGGAGCCGGCCCTGACGGTGAAATCTGCGGTGAAATCCGGAAATCTGGAATCTCTCTCCGCGCTGAAGGATGCGCTGCTCGATTCCATGAAATAAAGCGGTGCTGTCCGGATATTCTGACAGCTTAAATAAGATGCAATAAAATCCCCGCTGGGAACGGATCCTGTTAGGATTGCCCGGCGGGGCTTTTTGCCGGATATTGGCAGAAAAAAGAAAAGGATTTTATATTTTGCCGCGGAATGTTCACAACAAGGCTAAGCCTTGACGTAAACCGCGGATCGCTCCCTCGGGTCGCTGAAATACCGTTGCCACAGGTACGCCATCGCGGCAGCGGGCTGGTCAGAAATGTGATACACCCTGGCAGAAAGACTGCAACGCGGACATCTCAGATCAATCATGCTGTGAAGCCAGGTGAAGGTGCAACGCGTTGCGCGTCGCGATCTCGCTGTAACTCTGATAATAAAAAATATTCTGTCGTGGTGGTAGACTGGCCGGAAATATGGTACAATATCAGCAGAGAGGCTGCAGTGCGGGCATATTAGCCTAATCGCGCACCCAGCCGGGCGACCGGAGGGAGCGGGCGCGATCTGCCCACCGCAGGTGTGGTACAATATCAGCAGAGAGGCTGCAGCGCGGGCATATTAGCCTAATCGCGCACCCAGCCAGGCGACCGGAGGGAGCGGGCGCGATCTGCCCACCGCAGGTGTGGTACAATATCAGCAGAAAGGCTGCAGCGCGGGCAAGGCTAAGCCTTGACGTAATTCGCGCCGCGCGTCGTGACCTCCGCTGAAATACTGGTAACTTCAAATACTCTGTCGCGGTGGCCAGGCTAAGCCTGGACGTAGACCGCGGATCGCTCCCTCTGGTCGCTGAATTTCCGGTAACAAAAAATACTCTGTCGCGGTGGGAGGCTGGTCAGGAATATGGACGCTGTTAATGCTTTGGATTTGTCAATCATGGATACGCAGGGAAACGCGCGGCTTTCCGGCTTTTCATTTACTGTGCCGGAGGGCGGCGTTTTCGGCCTGCTCGGACCGTCAGGCTCCGGAAAATCGACGGTAATCCGCCTGATCAGCGGACTGGAACGGCCGGACAGCGGATCCTGCCTTGTTTTTGATGTATCGCCGTGGGAAAACCGCGCCGAGGCCCACCGCCTCTGCGGCGTGTTTACCGGTACGCTGAAGCTGTACGGATATCTTACCGGGATGCAGAACCTGCTGTTTTTCGGGGCCGCCTGCGGTCTGGATCGTTTGTCGGCGGCAAAGCGTGCGTCGGCGCTGCTCAAGGAACTGGATATCTGGGACGCGCGCGATCTCCGGGTAAGCCAGTATACCCCGGGGATGGAACGGCGGCTTTCGCTTGCCCGCGCGCTGATCCACAATCCGCGGCTGCTCCTGCTCGACGAGCCTGCCCGCGGCCTGGATCCTGTTTCTGCACAGGAAATTAAGGATCTGGTCCGGCGCATCGCGGCAGATGAGAATGTGGCAGTGCTGATCGCCACACAGGATCTTGAATATGCGCAGCTGCTCTGCAAGGGCTTTACTATTCTGGAAAATGGATGCCAGAAGGCCAGCGGTGATTTTGCGCGGCTGTGCAGCCGGTTTGGCAGGCGGGAGCGAGCCTGTCTCCGCCTGGCAGAGAACTCTTCGGTTCCGGACGGCTTCATGCACGGTGAGGACGGCTGGTTTTATCGGGAGCTTCAGGATGAGGCCGAAATGCCGAAGCTGCTTCATGATTTGATTGCGCAGGGTGTGTCGGTTTATGAAGCGCGCCTGATCCAGCCGACGCTTCGTGATGTTTACGATTCCTGTATTGGGGCAGGGACGCTGGAGATTGCCTGAGACCGGTGTGACAATCGGATGAAATTACAGATTGGGTATGCGGTATTTTTCCGGACATAGCCTGGAGGAAAGGGGAAAAGAAGATGAAGCTGCTTCACGGAACGGATCGGGCGATGTTTGAAAAAGACGCGCTGGGTATATGGAACGATCGGCCTATCCGATCGATGCTGCTCGCGATGCCGGTGGTATTTGTAATCGGAGTTCCCATCGTGTTCCTGGCGATGATCTATATGGTGCCCACAGAGAGCCCCAGCGGAACGTGGCGGTTGGTGGAGCTTCTGCCGGATTATGTGAGGGAATGGGATATCCGTCAGATCATGTTTTATCTGCTGGTGAATATCGTCTGTCCGATGTTTTTCCTGCTGAATGCGCTGCTGACGGCCTCCCTTACATCCGCGATCCTGTTTGGCGGCGAAAAGGGACAGGCCACGGCGGAAACGCTGATGCTCACGCCGCTTTCGGCGCGCCGGATTTTTTATGCAAAGGTGCGGTGCAGCCTGCTGTTCGCGGGGATCTCCTCGGTGGTTTCGCTGATTGCGCTGGTGATAGTGGTAGCGGTCGGAAGCATCCTGCTGGGACTGTTCTTTTTTGGACCGCTGTGGATCGTGGTGCTGCTCCTGCTCACCCCCGCGGTGTCGCTGCTGGGAACGCTCTCCATGGCGATTTTGTCCCGCCGTGCAAAGGATACGGTGTCCTGTGCGCAGCTTTCAGGCTATGCGGCGCTTCCGGTAATTTTGCTGTTTGTGCTTCAGCTTACGGGGCTGTACCAGCTGGATTTCCCGGTGCTGCTTGTTTTCGGCGCGCTGGCCCTTGCCGCTGACGGCTTCCTCTGGATGATATGTCTCCGGTGCTTTTCGCCGGAGCGCCTTTCCCTGTGATGTTAGGAGACAGATTTTGAAAGAGGGGACGGAAATGCCGCGCGGGATTGTGATTTTCGGTGCGAACGGCTGCGGGAAAACCACGCTTGGACGGGAGCTTTCGCGCCGCTTGGGATGCAGGCACATGGATGTGGAGGAATATTCCTTCCGGGACTCTGAGATCCCGTATGCGGCGCCGCGCCCGGCAGAGGAACGCCGCGTTCTGATGCTCCGCGATATGAAGCGTTACGGAACCTTCCTGCTGTCGGCGGTAAACGGCGATTTCGGGCGGGAAATCAATGGGGTGTACCGGGGAGCGGTGTGTTTGTCCGCACCGCTTTCCATCCGGATGGAGCGCATCCGGCAGAGATCGTACGAAAAGTTTGGCGATCGCGTCCGTGAGGGCGGCGATCTGTTTGAACAGGAACAGGCATTTTGGAATTTTGCGGCTGCCCGATCGCTGGCGGCGCTGGATGAATGGGCGGATACGCTCCAGTGTCCAGTGATCCGGGTGGATGCGTCGCGACCGGTTCAGGAGAACGCGGATCACCTTGCTCCCATTTGTAAGGAACTTTTGGGGCTTTGAAAGATGACGAAAAAACTTTGCGGAACTACTTGCAATTTTTTCGATTATATGATAGAATTCATTTGTTAAAGCCTGAGTATATCTGAAAGAGGTGACAGGAATGAAACAGAATTTGCACCCGAAGTATGAGAAAACAACGATTACTTGCGCTTGCGGCAATGTTATCGAAACAAGCTCTACCAAGAGTAACATCCGCGTTGAAATATGCTCGAAGTGCCACCCGTTCTTTACTGGTAAGCAGAAGCTCGTGGATACAAGCGGACGTGTAGATATGTTTAAAAAGCGTTACGGGCTGGATAAGTAATTCCGCTTTGGAACGCAGGATGAGAGTTGCTTTGGGATTCTGAGAAGGGGCGGCGCAGTGCGCCGCCCGTTTTGTTATCGGGAGGAGGGGGCCTTTGGACGAGTACAGGACAGTAGAGCGGGAGGCCAGCAGTGAGTTCACTGAGCGCCGGTCGCGTTTTCTGGGCCACGCAAAACCCGTGCAGTCCGAGGAAGAGGCGGTCGCATTTATCAATGAGATGAAGTCCCGTTATTGGGATGCGAACCACAACGTCTATGCCTACGTCCTCCGGGACGGCCAGACCCGCCGCTATTCTGACGACGGTGAGCCGCAGGGCACAGCCGGGATCCCGGTGCTGGAAGTGATCCAGAAATCGGGGCTCACGGATGTCGTAGTGGTAGTGACGCGCTATTTTGGCGGGATCCTGCTGGGAACCGGCGGCCTGGTGCGCGCATATTCCCACGGGGCAAGCCTGGCGATCGCGGAGGCAGGCCCTTTGACCATGCGGAAATTTCAGATAGCGGAGCTTGTCTGCGATTATACGCAGTATGGGCGCGTGGCGGCGCTGATCCCGGAATGCGGCGGGGTGATCGACGATACGGGCTTTACTGACCGCGTGGCGATCCTCTACCACATGACTGCCGCCGATAAGCCGGCTTTTGACAAAAAGCTGGCGGATGCGACATCGGGACAGGTGGCCGTCACCGTATTGGAAGAAAAATATTTTGCCTGCTGACAGGATTTTTTGATTTTTTTGCGTATATCTATCATAGGAAAGCAAAAACCATTCATAACGGAAACAGAGGCGCTGTGCCGGCAGGACGTGCTGAGAGGCTTGAGAAGGGCTTTGGATTGGAAAAAGCGCAGGTGATACCGCCTGTGTATCAGCATAACCGCCGGGCGGGCCGCGGCGTATGCTGCCCATAGGCCGGCCCGGGCTTGGAGGGATGATTGATGACCGTAAGGGAACGGACACAGATGATCGAAAAGCAAATTTTGTCGCCTTATGCCGCCCTGTCCGCAGAGACGCTCGGCCGGGATCGTCCGGAAAAGGAATGCGATCTCCGCACGCCGTACCAAAGGGATCGGGACAGGATCCTGCACTGCAAGGCGTTCCGGCGTCTCAAGCATAAGACGCAGGTGTTCCTTTCCCCGGAGGGGGATCATTACCGCACACGCCTGACACATACGCTTGAGGTCTCCCAGATTGCGCGGACCATCGCACGCGCCCTGCTGCTCAATGAAGATCTGACGGAGGCCGTCGCGCTGGGGCACGATCTGGGCCATACGCCGTTTGGTCACGCCGGGGAACGGGCGCTCAACGAGCTTGCGCCGGACGGTTTCCGCCACTATGAACAGAGCGTCCGCGTGGTGGAGCGGCTGGAGAACGACGGCCGCGGCCTGAACCTCACAAAAGAGGTGCGCGACGGTATCCTGTGCCATACGCGCGGGACGGAAGCGTTTACCGCAGAGGGACGCATCGTCCGCCTTGCCGATCGCATCGCCTACATCAATCACGATATTGAGGATGCCTGCCGCGCCGGGGTTATCACCGAGAAGGATATTCCGGAAAGCATCACAAAGTTTCTGGGATCGAGCAAATCGCAGCGAATCAGCACGCTGATCCGGTCCGTCGTGGAGAATACCAGAGAGGGGAACCTGCGGATGGATCCGGATGTCCAAAGAGCGTTTGACGAGCTGCACGACTTCATGTACGACAGGGTGTACCTCAACGAATACGCCAAGCGGGAGGAAAAGAAAATCCCGCATCTGGTGGAAGCACTGTACGAGTATGCGCAGAAGATCGATCATCTGCCCGAGGGGATGCGCGCTATCGCAGAGCAGGAGGGAACCTCGCGCGCGGCCTGCGACTTTATCGCGGGCATGACGGATCAGTATGCGATTTCGCTGTACCGCCGCCTGTTCATTCCGCAGGCGTGGAAGGTGTTCAGCTGAAAGCCCGGTTTGACGCGGGGCTTTCCGGATTTTGAAAGCAGGGAGGTGTCCCGGGTTGCCTCTGCCCGAAAATTTCATACAGGAATTAAAAATGCGCAATGACATTGCGGAGGTGGCGGCTTCCTATGTTAATTTAAAGCACAGCGGAAGGAGCATGGTGGGGCTGTGCCCGTTCCACAGCGAGAAAACGCCCTCCTTTCATATATTTCCGGAAAACGGATCGTTTTACTGCTTCGGCTGCGGTGTGGGCGGCGACGTGATCACCTTTGTCCGCAGGATTGAAAATCTGGATTACATGGAGGCGGTCCGGTTTCTGGCGCAGCGCGCAGGGATGCAGGTCCCGGAGAACCAGGTGGACGACGGCCTTGCGAAGCTGAAAGTCCGTATTTTGGAGATCAACCGCGAAACGGCAAGGTTTTTCCATCAGGTGCTCCTTTCTCCGGAGGGAAAGCCGGGGCTCGATTACCTGATGGGACGCGGCCTTTCCATGGCGACGATCCGCCATTTCGGGCTGGGCTTTTCCCCGTCCTCAAGATTTGGGCTGGTGGATCACCTGCGGAAAAAAGGCTATTATCCGCAGGATATGATCCAGGCGAATGTGGCGGTGCGTTCCCAGTCGGATCGGGCAGTGGATCGGTTCTTCGGCCGCGTGATGTATCCGATTATCGATCTGCGCGGGAACGTGATCGCGTTCGGCGGCCGCACGCTGGGCGACGGCAAGCCGAAGTACTTAAATACCTCCGATACGCCGGTATTCCGGAAAAGCGACGGTTTATTTGCCATGAACTTTGCAAAGAATACGGGACAGGAGCGCCTGATCCTGGCGGAGGGATACATGGACGTCATCGCCCTGCATCAGGCGGGATTTACAAACGCGGTGGCTACGCTGGGCACGGCGCTGACGCCGGAGCAGGCGCGCCTGATGGCCCGGTACACCAAGGAGATCGTCATTTCCTACGACTCCGACGCGGCCGGACAGAAAGCCGCCTCGCGCGCCATCCCGATGCTGCGGGAGGCCGGCCTGCTTGTAAAGGTGCTGACCATCCCGGGCAGCAAGGATCCGGATGAGTTCATCCGGTCCTACGGCGATCAGGGTCCTGCGCGGTTCCGGCAGCTGCTCGACCGGAGCGGCAATGATGTGGAGTACCGGCTTCAGAAAATAAAAGCCGGGTGCAATCTGGAACAGCCGGACGGCCGCGTCGCTTACCTCACAGGCGCCGCAGAGGTGCTCGCCACGCTCAGCAGCAAGATTGAGCAGGAGGTCTATGCGGGCCGGCTGGCGGAGGAAATGGGCATCGATCGCGCCGCGATCCTGTCTCAGGTGCAGCGGGTGCGGCGCAAAGCGGAAAGCAGTCGCCGTCAGAAGGAATTCCGGACGTTCCAGCAGCAGAGCGCCGGGGTCCGGGACGCTGTAAATCCGGAGAAATCCGCGAACCTGCGGGCGGCGAACGCGGAGGAAGCTCTGATTGCGTTCCTGCTCAGCCATCCGGAGGCGGTGCGGGAGGTTTCCCGCAGGCTCCCGCCTGAAAAGCTTGTAACATCCTTTAACCGCCGCGTTTACCGCGCCGTTCTGGAAAAAGCGGAGGAGGGCGGCGAGGTGGATCTCACCGGGATTTCCGCCGGCTTTTCGGCGGAGGAGCTCAGCTCCGTTGCCCGGATGCTTGCACAGCATCACGAGGTGAAAGCCACCATGCAGGATGCAGAGGAATATTGTAACGTTATTTTGGAAGAATCCAATAGACTGGATGAAAAAAAGGTCCTTACGGCAGATGCGCAGGATATCCAGAAATACCTGCAAAGGCTGAGGGAACAGAAAAAATAGGGGGATCAATTTATGGGTGCAGCGCCAGATAAGAAAACAGCAATCCGGGAGCTGATCGAGCTTGGGAAAAGCAAAGGGCAGCTTTCGTCACAGGAAATTTTGGACGCGATCGGCGATCTCGACTTCGAGCCGGAACAGATTGAAAAGCTCTACGATACGCTCGAGGCGCAGGGGATCGAGATCGTGGAGGATTTCGGTGATGTGCCGCTTGAGGAGCTGGAGGTTGAGGACGATCTGAGCAACGTGGAGGATCTGGAATCCGCCCTGAGCACAGAGGGCATCGCGATTGACGATCCGGTAAAGGTATACCTCAAGGAGATCGGCCGCGTTCCGCTTCTCTCCCCGGAGGAGGAGATCGATCTGGCGGTGCGCATCAAGGATGGGGACGAGGCGGCTAAAAAACGCCTTTCGGAGGCAAACCTGCGTCTCGTTGTCAGCATCGCGAAACGCTATCTGGGGCGCGGGATGCAGTTTCTGGATCTCATTCAGGAGGGCAACCTCGGCCTGATCAAGGCAGTGGAGAAGTTCGATTATACCAAGGGATTCAAGTTCTCGACGTATGCGACCTGGTGGATCCGCCAGGCGATCACCCGTGCGATTGCGGATCAGGCAAGGACGATCCGCATCCCGGTGCATATGGTGGAGACAATCAATAAAGTCAAGAAGGTGTCCAGCCAGCTGCTGCACACCAACGGCCACGAGCCGACCGCGGACGAGATCTCCGAGGAGCTCGATATGCCGGTGGACAAGGTGCGCGAGATCATGCGCGTCGCGCAGGAGCCTGTTTCGCTCGAGACGCCGATCGGCGAGGAGGAGGACAGCCATCTGGGCGATTTCATCCCCGACGACGACGCCCCCGCCCCGCAGGATGCCGCCTCGCATACACTGCTCAAGGAGCAGCTCGCCGAAGTGCTGGACACGCTCACCCCCAGAGAGGAGAAGGTGCTCCGCCTGCGCTTCGGTCTGGAGGACGGACGCTCCCGCACACTCGAGGAGGTGGGTAAGGAGTTCAACGTCACCCGCGAAAGAATCCGCCAGATTGAGGCGAAAGCCCTGCGCAAGCTCCGCCACCCGAGCCGGAGCAAGAAGCTCAAGGATTTTCTCGACTAACGCTTTTGGAGGTACCCGGTCATGTATATCACCCTCGAAACAGATTACGCCGTCAGGATTGTAGCCTATCTTTCCGGGCTGGGGGAGGGCCGCGCCGATTCCCGTTCTATTTCCGGAAAAACAGGCGTCCCGCCGCGTTTCACGGTAAAGATCCTGCGCAAGCTTTCGGCGGGCGGGGTGGTAAATTCCTGCAAGGGGCCGCGCGGCGGCTATTTTCTGGCGCGTCCGGCCAACGAAATTACGCTTCTGGAGGTTGTGGAGCTGATCGAGGGGGCGTGCGTGCTCAGCCGCTGTGAGCAGGAGGGATACGAGTGCCGTCAGGGTTCCTGCCGTTTTTACAATGTATATGCGGAGATTTCCCGCGGCCTGCGCGAAAGCATGGGGCGGTATACGTTTGACCAGCTTTCCGGCGTCGGGAAATGATCGGATTTCTTACATAAAGAACAGGCCCGGAGGCTGCCGCAGGGGGATCGGCACTCCGGGCTTTCTGGCTCCATTGCAGGGCCGCGGCAAAGAATACTCCCGTTGCCCCTTTGTCCACTGGGGCAGAGCTTCAGAAAATAAAAAAAGCAGCCGGAAAATCCGGACTGCTGTGAAAATCGCAAAAAGGGAAAAGAATTTTCATAATTTTCCAAAAATGCCTTGACAAAATGACAATATCATTATAAAATAGTATACTGCATCATCATGGAAACATATACTCAACAATCATGTAACCATATTAGCATATTTTTTTGAAAAGTGCAAGAGTATATGAAAAAAATTTGTCGGAACGGTTCTGAAACCGCGGCAGGGGATGCGGTAAAAACAGTCGTGTTCGGCGCTTCAGATGCTCTGGGGCCTCCCGAGATGGTAAATATAGGAATGGAGTGATTGAGCCAATGGTGAATGTCAAACCGGTGCAGTTAGGCAAAACGACACGTATGAGCTTTGCACGCATCGACGAAGTCCTGGAAATGCCCAATCTGATCGAGGTTCAGAAGAACTCATACAAGTGGTTCCTCGAGGAAGGGCTCAAGGAGGTTTTCCGGGATGTTTCCGGTATCACCGATTATACCGGAAACCTGGTTCTCGATTTTGTCGATTACAAGCTCGACAGTACGCCTAACTACACAGTGGAGGAGTGTAAGGAGCGAGACGCTACCTACGCGGCGGCTCTCCGGGTCACAGCACGCCTGCTCAATAAGGAAAGCGGGGAGATCAAGGAATCCGAGGTGTTCATGGGCGATTTCCCGCTCATGACCGACAGCGGCACCTTCGTGATGAACGGCGCGGAGCGCGTCATTGTCTCCCAGTTGGTCCGTTCGCCCGGCGTCTACTACAAAATGGAGTACGACAAGACCGGCAAGGAGCTGTTCAGCTCCACAGTCATCCCGAACCGCGGCGCGTGGCTCGAGTATGAAAACGACGCCAACGATGTGTTCTATGTCCGCATCGACAAGAACCGCAAGATCCCTGTCACGGTATTCATCCGTGCGCTCGGTCTCTCCACCGACGAGGAGATCCGCGACTACTTCGGCGATGACGACCGCATCAAGGCCACCATTGAAAAGGATCCCTGCAAGAACACCGAGGAGGGCCTGCTGGAGGTTTACCGCAAGCTGCGCCCCAGCGAGCCGCCCACAATCGAGAGCGCGCAGTCGCATATCAACGGCCTGTTCTTCGATGCCCGCCGTTACGATCTTTCCCGCGTCGGGCGCTATAAATACAATAAAAAGCTCAACCTTGCCGGCCGCATCACAGAGCAGCAGCTCTCCCGCCCCGTTGTCAACCCGCTGACGGGCGAGGTGATGGCCGAAGCAGGCGAGGTGGTTTCCCGCGCCAGGGCGAGGGAGATGGACGATGCCGGCGTTTCCGTCGCGTATGTGATGGTAGGCGAGAAGGAGGTCAAGGTGATCTCCAACGGCATGGTGGACATCAGCAAATTCGTCGATTTTGACGCGAAGGCGGAGTGCGGCGTCAATGAGCGTGTCCGTTTCAGCGTGCTGGCGGATATTCTGGAAACCTGCTCCGGCAATGAGGAGATCAAGGAAGCCATCCGTTCGCGGATCGACGAGCTGATCCCCAAGCACATTATTATTGACGACATTTTCTCCTCCATCAACTATATGAACTGCCTGGCTATGGGCCTCGGCACCACCGATGATATCGACCATCTGGGCAACCGCCGCATCCGTTCCGTCGGTGAACTGCTCCAGAACCAGTTCCGCATCGGCTTTTCCCGTCTGGAGCGCGTGATCCGTGAAAGGATGACGCTGCAGGCGCAGGATCTCGAGATGCTCACGCCTCATTCGCTGATCAATATCCGTCCTGTCGTGGCGGCAATCAAGGAATTCTTCGGATCCTCGCCGCTGTCCCAGTTCATGGATCAGACGAACCCGCTCTCCGAGCTGACGCACAAGCGCCGTCTCTCCGCGCTCGGCCCCGGCGGTCTTTCCCGTGACCGTGCAGGATTCGAGGTCCGCGACGTACACTACAGCCACTATGGCCGTATGTGCCCGATCGAGACGCCGGAAGGCCCGAACATCGGCCTGATCTCCTACCTGGCGACCTTTGCGCGCATCAATGAATACGGCTTCATCGAGGCGCCGTTCCGCCGCGTGGATAAGGAGACCGGCACCGTCACCAACGAGATCGTTTATATGACGGCCGACACCGAGGACGATTACATCGTTGCACAGGCGAACACGCCGCTCGATGAAAACGGCAAATTTGTCAACACGACCATCAGCGGCCGTTTCCGCGATGAGTTCGTGGAAATCGATCGCTCCCGCATCGACTTCATGGATGTCTCCCCGAGAATGGTTGTTTCCGTTGCGACGGCAATGATCCCGTTCCTGGAGAACGACGACGCCAACCGCGCGCTGATGGGCTCCAACATGCAGAAGCAGGCTGTGCCGCTGCTGAAAACGGAATCTCCGATCGTCGCGACCGGTATGGAATACAAGGCCGGTACGGACTCCGGCGTCTGCGTGCTGGCGAAGCGCGGCGGCATCGTGCGCAGCGTCAGCGCGGACGAGGTGCGCATCACCTGTGACAACGGCGAGGTTGATACGTACCATATTATCAAGTTTATGCGCTCCAACCAGGGCACATGCTTCAATCAGGTCCCGATTGTGGAACGCGGCCAGCGCGTGGAGGCAGGGGAGGTCATTGCGGACGGCCCCGCCACCAAGAACGGCGAGATCAGCCTCGGCAAGAACGCGCTGATCGGCTTCATGACGTGGGAAGGCTACAACTACGAGGACGCCGTTCTGATCAGCGAGAAGATCGTGCGCGACGACGTTTACACTTCCATCCACATCGAGGAATATGAGCTCGAGTCGCGCGACACAAAGCTCGGGCCGGAGGAAATCACCCGCGATATCCCGAACGTTAACGAGGATCTGCTCAGCGATCTCGACGACAGCGGCATCATCCGCGTCGGTGCGGAGGTCCGTGCGGGCGACATTCTCGTCGGTAAGGTCACGCCGAAGGGCGAGACGGAGCTCACCGCGGAGGAACGCCTGCTGCGCGCCATCTTCGGCGAAAAGGCCCGCGAGGTGCGCGATACCTCGCTGCGCGTGCCGCACGGCGAGTACGGCATCGTGGTGGATGTCAAGGTGTTCACCCGCGAGAACAGCCACGACGAGCTCAGCCCCGGCGTCAACAAGGTAGTGCGGTGCTATATCGCGCAGAAGAGAAAGATCTCTGTCGGCGATAAGATGGCCGGCCGCCACGGCAACAAGGGCGTTGTGTCCCGCATCCTGCCGGTGGAGGATATGCCGTTCCTGCCGGATGGCACGCCGCTGGACATCGTTCTGAACCCGCTGGGCGTTCCGTCCCGTATGAATATCGGACAGGTGCTCGAGGTGCATCTGGGCATGGCGGCAAAGGCGCTCGGCTGGAAGATCATGACCCCCGTCTTTGACGGCGCGCATGAGGACGACATCCGCGAATGCTTCCGCATGGCCGGGATGCGCGAGGACGGCAAGGTCTTTTTGAAGGACGGCCGCACCGGCGAATATTTCGATAATCCCGTCACGGTCGGTTATATGTATTACCTCAAGCTGCATCACCTGGTCGACGATAAGATCCACGCCCGTTCCACCGGTCCGTACTCGCTCGTCACGCAGCAGCCGCTCGGCGGCAAGGCGCAGTTCGGCGGCCAGCGATTCGGTGAGATGGAGGTCTGGGCGCTCGAGGCTTACGGCGCGGCGTACACCCTCCAGGAGATCCTGACGGTGAAGTCGGACGACGTGGTCGGCCGTGTCAAGACGTACGAGGCGATTGTGAAGGGCCAGAACATCCCGAAGCCCGGCGTGCCGGAGTCCTTCAAGGTGCTCATCAAGGAGCTGCAGTCGCTCGGACTCGACGTCAAGGTGCTCGACAGGAACAACGAGGAAATCGATCTCAAGCAGGATTTCGACGATGATGACGATATGGGCTTCACGCCTGCCGACGACGGGTATGAGGAGCCGGATCTCGTTGCAGATAATCTCGACGGCTATTCTGTTGAGAACCCCGAGGATGACGACGATCTGTTCAATACCGACGACATCTTCTCCGAGGATGATCTGTTCGGCATGGATACAGACAGCGATGACGATATGTAATTGCAGGGGGGCGCACGATGGAATTTAATGTATTTGAATCTATGAAAATCGGACTTGCCTCGCCGGATCAGATCCGTGAGTGGTCGCACGGCGAGGTCAAGAAGCCCGAAACCATAAATTACCGCACCTTGAAGCCGGAGCGCGACGGTCTGTTCTGCGAGCGCATTTTTGGGCCGACAAAGGACTGGGAGTGCCACTGCGGAAAGTATAAGCGCATCCGCTACAAGGGTAAGATCTGCGACCGCTGCGGCGTCGAAGTGACGCGCTCCAAGGTCCGCCGCGAGCGCATGGGGCACATTGAGCTGGCGGCCCCGGTCTCGCACATCTGGTATTTCAAGGGGATCCCCTCCCGGATGGGCCTGATCCTGGACATCTCCCCGCGGATGCTGGAAAAGGTGCTCTACTTCGCCATGTACATTGTCACCGATCCCGGCAATGTGCGGGAGCTTCAGAAGAAGCAGCTCCTCAGCGAAAAGGAGTACCGCGATCTGCGTGAAAAATATGAGGACGATTTCAAGGCGGATATGGGCGCGGAAGCGATCAAGACGCTGCTGGCGGAAATCGATCTGGAAAAGGACTCCGAGGAGCTCAAGGCCGAGTTGCTTAACGCGAACGGCCAGAAGCGCGTGCGGATCCTCAAGCGTCTGGAAGTCGTGGAGGCGTTCCGTCTCTCCGGCAACCGTCCCGAGTGGATGATCCTCGACGTGGTGCCGGTCATTCCGCCGGATATCCGCCCGATGGTCCAGCTCGACGGCGGCCGTTTCGCCACCTCCGACCTCAACGATCTGTACCGCCGTGTTATCAATAGAAACAACCGTTTAAAACGGCTTT
>DVHF01000150.1 GCA_018712265.1 Candidatus Gallacutalibacter pullicola | reverse complement strand
GAACCGGATGGAAACCGGGCAGTATGCAAAAAGGAGGAGCCATGCTTCGTGAAAATGATTATGTAAATTACAGCACACACGGAATTTGCAGGATTGAAGGAATCCGGCCCGTGAAGTTCGGCGGAGGCGATCACGAAAACAATTATTACATTCTCAAGCCGCTGGATCAGGGCGCTGACTGCATTTTCATACCGGCGGACAATCATCAGCTGGTCGATCGTATGAGGCCGATCCTGTCCCCCGGAGAGATTGACAGCATCATCCTGAGCGTCAAAAACCAGCATCCAAAATGGATCGACGATCGCAAGGAGAGAAAGGCCCGGTTTCAGGAAATCCTGTCCAGGCGGGATGAGCGGGAACTGCTCCTGCTGATTCTCTGTCTCTATTTCAGAGCTAAAGAAAATCCCAAAGGTATTTCCGCCTCTGAAGCGGCTGTCCTGAAAAAAGCCGAAACTGTGATTGAACAGGAATTTTCCTTTTCCCTGAAGATCAGCAAACAGAAAACCGGCAGCTATATCCGTACAAAATTAGGTCTGCCGGAGCCAGCCAACGCTTGACTGCTCCAGCGTGCCACAGGAGGAATACAATCTATGAAACGCATCAAATCGGCCTGCCTTTTGCAGACCATCCATTTTCAGCTGAAGGAGGAAATCGGCCACGACGCCGCTGTCGAGCAGGTGCGGCTGGAGGTCAAAGCCTACAAGGAGCGCCTGGATCGCAGCCGGATTAAATACCGGATCACAGACGAGCAGGAACAGCCGGACAGCTCCATTCTTCTCCATATCAGGAAGCAGTACAACGGGCACAGCTGTGACGAATACATGTAATCCCGTTTGAAGCCGCTGCCATATGCGGACGGAGACTTTTCTGTTCCCCAGACAAGACCAGCCCTGACAGTTTTTCCTGTCAGGGCTGGTTTTATCGTCTGAAGCTTTTACAGTTCCACGCGGGTACCGCCTGCTGCACGCACGGACAGCACATAGCAACTGCCCTCGCCGAATACGGCTTCCATCCTGCTGCGGTACGTTTCCAGCAAATCAAACGGGACATACGCCTGAATCGTACCCGCAAAGCCGCCTCCATGCACGCGCCACGCGCCGCAGCCGTCAAGCAGCTTCTCCGAGAGCGCCAGCGCGACGGACAATCCCTGCTCCGCCGGATTATGCGGGGCATAGACGTTCTGCAGGTACTGGAACGATGACCGGCCGGACTCCACCACAAGCTTTAAGAACGCCTGGAAGTCGCCGCTCCTGAGGGCGTCTCGCTGCATGGCAGCCCGCGCATTTTCCGCAAAGAAGTGCATCGCGCGCAGCACGGCACGATCGCCGCACGCTTTGCGCACTGCCGCGATATTCTGCTCAAACTCCGCCGGATCCACCTCACGGAGCACTTTCTTTCCAAAGAATGACGCCGCCGCTTTCATTTCCTGCGGGATACCTGCATAGTCTCCGGTGAGATCGGCGTGGTTTCCGCCGGTATCCACGACGCACAGGGCATATCCCTGCGCGGAAATATCGAAATCAATTTTCTCAATGGCCGGCTTTTCCGGATTGGCAAAATCAATCGCCGTGAAGCCGCCCACAGAGCTCGCCGTCTGGTCGAGCAGGCCGGACGGCTTGCCGAAGTAAACGTTCTCCGCATACTGTGCGATTTTAGCAACTTCTACCGGATCGATCTTCCCGTCGTTAAACAGGTGGCTGATGATGGTGACGGCCAGCACCTCGAACGCCGCCGAGCTGGACAGTCCCGAGCCCTTGAGCACCCGGGTGGAGGTGTAGGCATTGAACCCGCCCACACGGTAGCCGAGCTCCCGGACACGCGCGCAGATTCCGCGCAGCAGGGATGCGGAGCGTCCCGTCTCCTCCGGATGGACGGAAAGATCCGACAGATCGATCACATCCATCTCCGGATATTCCTTTGATTTGAGCCGGACAGCGTTTTCCCCGTTGCAGCAGGCCGCCGCCGCAACATCGAGATCCACAGCCGCCGCAACGACACGGCCGTGATTGTGGTCGGTGTGGTTCCCGCCTATCTCCGAGCGTCCGGGCGCACTGCAATAGACGAGCTCCCCTTTTCCAAAATACTCCTCAAAGCCGCGTGCAAGCTCCTCGTATCTTGCTCGCTGGTTTTCCTGATTTTCTCCGTAAAGCTCCGAAAATCCAATCTTCATTTTTATCCTCCCATCTGCAAGGCAGGCTGAGCCTTGCACCTGCGGTGCAGCCTTGCTGTTGATATCATACCATATCCCTGACCAGCCTGCCGCCGCGACACAGTACCAATGCAAAACAACGTGTCCAGCGACCGGAGGGGTGCGCGATTAGGCTATAACGCCCGCGTTGCAGCCTTTCTGCGGATATTATACCACACCTGCGGTGAGCAGAACGCGCAGGCGTCGTTACCTCCGCTTGGGCCGAGTGGTTGATTGGGCCATCATGCCCGCGTTTAAGGTGCTCTGTGGACATTATATCATAAAACCGGAGCATCTGTATGTAAAATCGTCTCATTTCCATGCAAAAAATTTTCATGACTCTTGTCTCTCACAGGAAGCTGTAAGATTTGCGTAAGATTTCCATCTTGCTTTTTGTTAAAAAGCTGCCGTATACTTATGGAGTGTGAAAAAGATTCGGCTTTTACGAGGGCATACGGATACGCCCTGATAAAATAAACCTGTCGGGAGAAAGGGAAATTTTTATGGAAAAACAGAAAATTCTTGTGGTGGACGACGATCGGGAGATTGTGCGCGCCATCGCCATCAATCTGGAACGCGAGGGCTTCGAGGTGCTGTGCGCCTATGACGGGCTTCAGGCGCTCGAAACAGCCATGAACCACGAAATCCAGCTGATCATTATGGATGTGATGATGCCGAAAATGGACGGGCTTTCCGCTGTGCTGAAAATCCGCGAAAAGCGGAATATCCCCATCATTGTGCTGTCTGCCAAATCTGAGGACAGCGACAAAATCCTCGGGCTGTCGATGGGCGCGGACGATTACGTCACCAAGCCGTTCAACCCGATGGAACTTGTCGCGCGCGCCAAATCGCAGATCCGCCGCTATACCAGTCTGGGGGACATCCACACAAAGCCCGACGAAAACGTGATCCGCATCGGCAGGCTTGCTTTTTATCCGGATGACCACGTCCTCACCGCCGACGGCGAACCGGTCCGCCTGACCGCTACGGAGACGAAAATCATCGAACTGCTGATGCGCAATGCCGGGCGGATTTTTCCCGCCGAGGAGATCTACCGCCGTGTCTGGAACGAACCGGCCTTTTCCGCAGAGAATACGGTCATGGTGCACATCCGGCGTATCCGGGAAAAGATCGAACTGAATCCAAAGGAACCGGAATATTTGAAGGTGGTGTGGGGAATTGGGTATAAAATGGAAAAGCACTAAACCCCACCCCGTGCGGGCATGGCTCAGCTTCTTTCTGGGCTGGACCTCCATTCTCGTCTTTCTGGTTATCGGGGCATATCTGCAATTTCCCGTCTCCGAGGCTGGGCAGACGCTCCGCACCCTTTTGGAGGGAGATTATCTCAATTCCGAGGGCTTTATCCAGCGGATGAGCCGGGACTTCCAGGCGATTTTACAGCACGTCTCCGGCTATGACTGGACCGCCGCCGCTGGGGACACCCTCTCTCCCGGCGGCGCCGCATTGGAGTCGCCCGAGATTTACATCGCGCAGGAGGATTACGGCGGGTTTCTGTTTTCTGTCGCGGCCATCGATCCCGATCTAATCTCCTATATCGATGCTGAATGCGAAAACGTGATTTACTATGCGGAAAACACAAAGACACGGGAAACCTGGACGAATGCCACAGACGAACAAATCGCGGCTCTGACGGGAAGCCTGCGCCCCAAGGGCTTCGATTACCGCCTGCACTGGGACGGCGAAACGCTCAACATCGACAAGGCAGGTCTCCCGGCGAGCAGCAGCGCGCATTTTTATCAGCTGTGTTTCCCCTCGCCTGCCAGACTTCAGGCCGCCTGCCCCGATACCTCCGACCTGCAAATCTGGATCGCCGCCGCTGGGGAGCCGGTTTTTTCCTCTCATTTTTACAGCGACCAGCAGGCATATTATCAGTCTGTATATTTTTCCTTCCTGCAATTTCAAATCACATTTTTCCTGTTTCAAATACTGCTTTCCGTCCTGACGCTTTCTATTTTTCTGTTCCCCTACTATCTTTTTCACCGCGCTGACAAACGCGAGGCGTCCCAGAAAATTGCGGGGTTCCTTAGCCATATCTGGATCGAGGTCAAGCTTCTGCTGCTCATTGTCTGGCTGATTTTGGCTGTGCTGGCGCTGATCGATCCTTTCTGGGGATTCTCTCTTCCCGCTGACTTCTGGGTTGTATGGCTCTGCGTTCTGGATCTCCGCCGCAACGGGCGTGCAATCTTTTCCAAAAGCCTGATTGGCTCGCTTCTTGCCCATTCCAGCCGTATCGCCGCAGCAAAGCCGTTCCAGAAAAAAATGATTCGCCGGTTCCAGATTTTCTGCGCCGTTGAAGTCCTATGTGTCGTTCCCGGTTTCGCTCTGATCGGCAGTGCAGTAGCCCTGATCATGATTGCAGCGGCAGTTTGGTATTATATCTCCCTGCAGAAAACCGTGTCCGATATGGGGCTCCTGTTAGACCGGATCGACGAGATTACAACGGGAAATCCCGAACCACTGGCCGCTATGCCGATCAATCCGGAGATCCATCAGGCCGCCATGAAGCTGGACAGGATTCAGGACGGCATCAGCTCGGCTGTCGAGGAGCGCGTGCGCTCGGAACGGATGAAGATCGAGCTGATCACCAACGTTTCCCACGACATCAAAACGCCGCTGACCTCCATTATCGGATACGTGGATCTGCTGCGTCAGGAGACGGATCTGCCCGATTACGTCCGGGATTATATCGCCATTCTGGCCCGGAAATCGGAGCGCCTGAAAAACATGGTGCAGGATATTTTCGACGTCTCCAAGGCGGCCAGCGGCAACATCGATCTTGAATGGAGCACGCTTGATCTCACCAAGCTGATCCGGCAGACGCTTGCCGATATGGAAGAAAATATCATTGATTCCGGCCTGATCTTCCGGGTGAAGCTTCCGCCGGATCCCGTCTTTATCCGTACCGACGGGAACCGGATGTACCGTGTTTTCCAGAATCTCATAAAAAACGCCCTCCAGTATTCACTGGAGGGATCGCGGGTCTTTGTGCAGGTGCGGTTGGAAAATGATCTCGCTGTGACGGAGATCAAAAACACATCGCGCTATGAAATGGATTTTGACAGCGACGAGATCACGGAGCGGTTTGTGCGCGGCGATGCTTCGCGCTCCACGGAAGGCTCCGGTCTGGGACTTTCCATCGCCAAAACCTTCACCAATGCCTGCGGCGGCGAGTTTTCCATCACCACCGACGCAGACCTGTTCTGCGCAAAGCTCGAATTCCCGCTGTCAAATCAAAGCCCTGAGCAGGCTTAGCCTGCCAGGAACAGTGACAGCAGCACTGTCAGGATGCCTGAAACGGACAGCGAGATCCCGCTCATCGCTCCCTGGATCTCGCCCAGCTCCACGGCCTTTGAGGTACCGATCGCGTGGCTGCACGCTCCGATCGCCACCCCCTGCTCCACGGGATCCTTTACGCGGAACACCCGGACAAACAGCGGCGCGCAGATTGCCCCGAGTATCCCTGTGACGATTACCGCCGCCACCGTCACGGAAGCGATTCCGCCAAGCTGCTCTGAAATCTCCATTGCAATCGGCGTTGTCACCGATTTCGGAAGCATCGATGCAGTGAGCTGATCGTCGAGTCCGAACGCCTTGCACAGCAAAAATGCGCTGATCATCGAAGTGACAGCCCCGGCCAGACATCCCAGCACTACCGGCAGAAAATACTGCTTGAGCACCTTGATCTGCCTGTACACCGACAGCGCCAGCGCCGCTGTGGCGGGTGCCAGGAACATCGACACAATATCGCCGCCCACCTGAAAGCTTTCCAGCGGGATGCGGAACACCTTCAGCACAATTACGGTAAATGCAATCGCAATTAAAAGCGGATTGGCAATCGGTGATTTTACTTTCCGGTTGATCCAGATACCCGCCGCAAATGTCACAATACACAGAAAAATCCCGAACAGCGGTGATGACCATACCTCGTTCATTCTGTTTCCTCCCCTGTCTGCTGTGCGTCTTTGCCTGACGCTATCCTCTTTTGCACAGCTACTGTTGCACGCACTGTCAGCGATGCCGCGGCGAACGTCAGCACAGTAGTAATCACGCACACCGCCAGAAGCGGCAGGATCACGCCTTTCACGGATTCGTAGTGCTCAAGGATCCCCACTCCTGCCGGAATGAAGAAAAACGCCATATTGCTCAGCAAAAAATTGCTTTTCTGCTCGATATGCTTCGGATGCAGTATCTTTGTGCAGAGCATGACGAACATCAATATCATGCTGAGGATGCTTGCTGGAATCGGGATCGGCAGTACGGACGCCGCCGCCTCACCGGCAAGGCATACACCAAAAAAAATCCCAATCTGAGACAGGATCTCCACTTGTTCCAACCTCCTTGTTTCCGCCCTTTCCGGACGTTCGTCCCTAAGGATACCATAAACCACCAATTTTTTCAACCTGCCAGGCTAAGCCTGCACGTAAACCGCGCACCTGCGGTGAGCAGACCGCGCTGCGCTCCCTCCGGCCGCTGACAAGGCTAAGCCTTGACGTAGAACGCGGAGCGCTCCCTTCGGTCGCTGAAATGCCAATAACCTTGAATACTCTGTCGCGGTGGGAAGATTACCCGCGCTTTTCAAAAAGCACGCGGGGAAACAGACGGCGGAGCACGCCTTTCCGCTGCGGCGAACTTTCATCTGGCATAGAAATTTCCAAAAGGCACAGCACAGCCCCGGGCTCTCTTACACGGAGAACCCGGGGCTGTGATTATTTCGACAGTTTTCGGAAATCATCAGGTTGTTATAGCAAACACTATTTTTCCATACAACCGCGTGAGCCACGCAGGACAGGTTAAGCACACAGATCGTGGATTTACAAAGACCTTTCACGAAAAAGACTCTGTCCCGACTGCGTGGCCGGACATCCCCGCGGTCAGGCGGAAACGGGCAGATCAGGCCACGGCTGAGGGGTGATGGTCAGCTCTGTGCCGGTATAGTCGACAAGGAGCGTCGTGCGGGGATGGACGCTGCCCGCGATGATCATGCGCGCTGCAAGCGTCTCCACCTTGCTCTGGATGAACCGCTTGAGCGGCCGCGCGCCGTATATCGGATCGTAGCCCTGCTCCACCACATAATCCTTGGCGGCCGGGGTGAGCTCCACAGAAAGCTGCTTTTCTTCCAGACGGCTGCACAGATCCTTGATCTGCAAATCCACAATTTTCCGGATCTCGTCCTGCGTCAGCGGCTTGTAGAATACAATCTCGTCGAGACGGTTCAGGAATTCCGGACGGAACTGCTGCTTGAGCAGCTGATCCACCTGCGCACGGGCATCATCGCTGATCTGACCGTCCTCGCGGATCCCCTCCAGAATGTAATTCGAGCCGAGGTTTGAGGTCAGGATGATGATCGTATTCTTGAAATCTACCGTGCGGCCCTGTGAATCTGTGATGCGTCCGTCGTCAAGCACCTGCAGCAGAATATTGAATACATCCGGATGGGCCTTTTCCACCTCGTCGAACAGGATGACCGAATACGGATGGCGGCGCACCGCTTCCGTCAGCTGACCGCCCTCCTCATACCCGACATATCCGGGAGGCGCCCCAATCAGGCGGGACACCGAGAATTTCTCCATGTACTCCGTCATATCGATGCGGATCATATTCTTTTCATCGTCGAACAGGGCCTGCGCCAACGCCTTGGCAAGCTCCGTTTTGCCGACGCCAGTCGGGCCGAGGAACAGGAACGAACCGATCGGCCTGTCCGGGGACTGGATGCCCGCACGTGAACGCAGGATCGCTTCCGTCACCTTTTGGACGGCTTCATCCTGACCGATGACCCGCTCGTGCAGAATATCCGCCAGACGCAGCAGCTTTTCGCGCTCGCCCTCCATCAGGCGCGCCACCGGGATCCCCGTCCAGCGGCCGACGATCCGGGCGATTTCTTCCTCCGTCACACGGTCGCGCAGCAGGCCGCCCTCGCTCTGGTTCTTTTCTGCGATCTTTTCCTCTTCCTCAAGCTGGCGCGTCAGCTCCGGGAGTCTGCCGTACTTGTATTCCGCGGCCTTTTCCAAATCGTAGCTCTGTTCCGCTTTCTCAATTTCCGCGTTGATCTGCTCTATCTCCTCGCGCAGCTTCTGCACCTTAGAGATTGCCTGCTTTTCGTTCTCCCAGCGCGCTTTCATTTCCTTGAACTGCTCGCGCTGTTCGGCGAGTTCCTTCTGGATATCCGCCAGATGCTCTCTGGAGAGCGGATCCGTCTCTTTTTTGAGCGCGGCCTCCTCGATCTCATGCTGCATGATTTTGCGCGAAATTTCATCGAGCTCCGCCGGCATGGAATCGATCTCCGTGCGGACCATTGCGCACGCCTCGTCCACCAGATCGATCGCCTTGTCCGGGAGGAACCTGTCGGAAATATAGCGGTTGCTCAGCACGGCCGCGGCAATCAGGGCCTGATCCTGTATTTTGACGCCGTGGAATACCTCATACCGCTCCTTTAATCCGCGCAGGATCGAAATGGTATCCTCCACGGTCGGTTCCTCTACCATCACCGTCTGGAAACGGCGTTCCAGCGCCGGATCCTTTTCGATATATTTATGATATTCGTCGAGCGTTGTGGCGCCGATGCAGTGCAGCTCGCCGCGCGCGAGCATCGGCTTGAGCAGGTTGCCCGCGTCCATGGAGCCCTCCGTCTTGCCCGCGCCGACGATATTATGGATCTCGTCGATGAACAGGATGATTTTCCCTTCGCTCTTTTTCACCTCGTTGAGCACGGCCTTGAGGCGTTCCTCAAATTCGCCGCGGAACTTTGCCCCTGCGACGAGCGCACCCATATCGAGCGAAAACAGCCGCCGCTCCTTCAGGTTGTTCGGCACGTCGCCGCGGACAATGCGCAGCGCCAGCCCCTCCGCGATAGCCGTTTTGCCGACGCCCGGCTCACCGATGAGCACCGGGTTGTTCTTTGTCTTTCTGGACAGGATCCGGATCACGTTGCGGATCTCGGAATCGCGCCCGATCACCGGATCCAGCTTATGGTTCCGGGCAAGCTCCACCAGATCCTGACCGTACTTTTTCAGCACGTCATACGTTTCCTCCGGGGTGTCGCTTGTGACGCGCGTGTTCCCGCGCACCGTTGAGAGCGCCGTCAGGAACGCGTCCGCCTTGATGCCGAACCGCTGGAAAATATCCTGTAAGGCGCGGTTGGGCTTATTCATCAGGCCGAGCATCAAATGCTCCACCGAGACATATTCATCTTTCATCCGCGCGGCTTCTTTTTCCGCCTGCACGAGCGCGGCGTCCACATCCTGCGAGACATACACCTTGTCAGGCTCGCGCCCCGGCCCCGTCACGCCCGGGATCTGCGTCATTTTTTCCTGCACCGCCTGTTCCAAACCGGCAGTGTCAATCCCCATTTTCTTGAAAAGCTGTGGAATCAGCCCATTCTCCTGTGTCAGCAGGGCATAAAAAAGATGCTCCTGCTCAATCTGCATATTGCTGTGCTCGATCGCCAGGCTCTGTGCCTGCCCGACAGCTTCCAATGATTTTTGTGTTAATTTTTGAGCGTCCATAAACTGCCCGCCCTCCTTTTCTGCTTCTTTTTACTTTTTTATTATAATCTCCTTTTATGAAATTATTGTTAATTTTTCCAAAAATATATTGGGTTGTTTTTATCGTGTTAATTCTAAAATTCGATCAAAAAGAAAGAATTATTCTTATTTTGTTTGTCAGACAGATTGTTCTATGATATAATATCCGCAGGCACAAGGCTAAGCCTTGACGTAGAACGCGGATCGCTCCCTCTGGTCGCTGAAACGCCGTTTCGCATGGGCGCTCTGTCGCGGCGGGAGGCCGGTCAGGGATGTTCATGTCTGCAAGCAGGCTGCAACGCGGGCACCTTAGTCCTATCGTGCACTTGGCCGGGCGGAAGAACGACGCGTGCGCGTTTTGCTCACCGCAGGTGTGGGCTTAATGTAAAAGCTATTTTTTAAACTTGGAGGGAAAACCAGCGTGAAGAAAAAAAGCGGAATTCACTGGCAAAGACCGCTTATTGTAACCGCGGCGCTTATCCTTCTGGTGGCTGCCGCTTCCTTTCTTATCACAGGCAGCATCAATCAGATGGAGGAAGAACGGAGTTTTGAACGCCTGTATGAGGAAACAACCGCACTGGTACAGGATATCGAAACGCACATGAAAAACGATCGGGAACAGCTTGAACTGATCGCTGCTCTCGTCGAGGAATATGAGGATCCGTCCGATCCGAAGCTGTGGGAGATACTGGATCGATATATAACGGTGGGAATGATGTCCCGTCTGGAAATGCTCCTTCCGGACAATACTGTCCTTTTGAGCGGTCAGGAGCGCATAGATGCTTCCGGTTTGCTTTCGTTTGAGGAAGCCGCTGCACAGGGGGCGCACGTCACCGGAAAGGAAGCCGACATCATCAGCAGGGACACTGAGATTTTGCGTCACTATGTTCCTGTTCTCCGCGACGGCAGGACAATCGCCATGCTTTATGGAGTAATCGAACTGGGGAGCCTGCCGGACGAGGCTGTCACACGGCCCTATGGCGGTCAGGCTGCCATTTATCTGATAGATGGATCCACCGGCGACTTTTTTGTGGACACCTGGCATTCCGGCGAACTGGGAAACATCTGGGATCTTGGAGAGCGTCCCATGGCTGAGGGCTATAATCACGAGCAGCTGAAACAGGGCTTAATTGACGGCGACACAGGTTATGTGGTATTCGTCTCCCGCACAATAGGACGGTATCTCTACTTCTATTACGAACCTGTCCAAATCAATGAATGGCGGCTGGCGTTATCCGTTCCGGAGGATGTAGTATTCGCCAACGCAAATCTCATCCGAAGAATTCTCAATGCCTTTCTTGGGTTTGAAGCGGTATGCTTTCTCGCCTATTTCTTCTGGATGTTCCTGTATGTCCGGCAGGAAACCAGCAGAAAACAGCGCCAGCTGGACACCATCAACTATGTCTACGATATTGAAAATCTGCTGTTCAATGCACATGAGAAACAGGAAAATATCGTTGCGGCTCTGGAAAAAATCGCCAATATTACCTCAGCGGAAAAGACCGGGTTCTGGCTTCCCGATATTCAGGGCGGACTCTGCTTCGTCTGGGAACCGGGAACTGCAAGCGGGATGCTGCCAATCCACGGCGCACATCTGGAAAACGCGCAGTGGGTGACTTCCTATTTCCGAAAGGGAAATATCCAGCTGGAAGCCGGCGATCCGGAGGCTGTGAGAAATCTCCTCCCCGCTCCGGATCCTACCCTGAAAAATCTGATCGCCGTACCTGTGCGCGATGTGGACGGCAGTATCTGCGGCGTCCTTTCCGTTTTTAATCTGCGTGACAAACAGGTCGATCCCACTCTGCTGAAAAGCGTCAGCTTCAGTTTCAGTATGTTCTTTCATAATATGCGCACTTATAACGCCATCAAGACTCTTGGAGAACGTGATCTTCTTACCGGCCTCTATAACCGCAACCGCTACGAACGGGATCTTCCGGATTATCAGAATGTTTTCCAAAAGTCGCTCGCCTGCATCTATATGGACGCCAACGGACTTCACGAGCTGAACAATTCGCAGGGACATGAGGCCGGCGACAGGATGCTGCAGGCAGTCGCGCGCCAGATCCGCAATACCTTCGGCACACAGCATTCCTATCGGATCGGCGGGGATGAATTTCTGGTTTTCGCCGTGGATCTGGACAGGGAGACGGTTTACCGGCTCGGCCAGGAGGCGGAGGAAGCCCTGAGCCGGAAGGGGATCCACGTTTCGATCGGGATACGCTGGGCAACAGAAGTGCCTTCTGTGAACGATCTGATCAAAGAGGCTGAGGAAGCTATGTACGCAGCCAAAAGAGCCTATTATGAAAAAACGGAAAATGATCGCCGGATCCGGCTCTAGCCTTCCAATTTGGGACAGACAATCGATTTTACAGCATTATCCTATTCCGATAACCATTGGTTGGAAGCCCGGCATCCGCCGGGCTTCTTTGCTGTCTTATACTTTTAGCAATATAGAATTTTAAGATAGTCAGCTGGATTTGCCTATATCGTGTATAGGCAAATGTTTAGTTAATTATCAAGAAGAAAAGATATACATTTGATCCACCAGCATAGAGAGCCACCAGACCTTGTCTGTGTCCTCTTTCAAGATTGGCGTCCGCTTTTCGCAGCAAAGGACCAGACTTACCCGCTGATTCTCTGTTTTCTCTGCCCACGTCTGCACATCCTCGGCCCGAACTTTGATGTCTCCAGCCCGCAGCGTGAACCCCTTACAGGGCTTATGCCTTGGCCGACTCGCTGTCCATCTTCAGGGGACATTCCTCAGCGGGAACGGCCTCCAGAGCGTCAATTACATTCTGCACCTCGTCCTGTTCAAACCATTGCTGGCATTGTTTCAATAAATCCATATCACGGCATCCTTTTTCATTTTTGATTGAAATAGGTTTCTCTTAATAAGCAGAGCTTGTAATTTCAAAACTAAAATTCATATCCGTATTTATGGTTGCTTCTTCGTTTGCTGCTGGTTGTATTACAAATTCAAATGTAGGTTCATAGTCCCCGTCCTGCAAGGTTTCTCCGCCCAAAATCTCGATATGATACCAGCCATTTGCAAGCTCAATCATCGGCTTATTATACACTCTATAATAAGAAATCAGATCTTTCACCTTCTCAGGCGTAAACTGTTTCAATATCGGCCATGTAAAAAGCATCAGCGTATTATGATTTACTTTGAGGGAATAACCACTTTTTCTAAACTGCAATCGATTTTTCCCTTTGCACAGCTCCGGTCTATCACCAGAGAGGTTGAACAATATGGTATATGGATAGTTTTCAATACCGGTCATTGGGATTGCAATTCCTTCGGCAAACACCCTGTCGCCGCTTTCGTTTGTGGTAAACTCCGTCGCCAAATCATCTGAAAGATTATTTGTGCGTTTCCAGTCCTCCAGCAGTAAAATGTCGCCAAAAATAAAGTAATTGACAAGATCGTTTAATACTTCCGTAAACTTATATATCATCCGTTATGCCTCCCTCCCTCACAATTCCGCGCGCTGCCAGCCGTTCAGCCGTTCCTGCACGGCATCGATTTTCCAGCTGTCACCCACACGCTTCATGAGGAAGCGGCGGGCAAAGCCGGTGTTTTTCTCTCTGGTGTAGATGTAGAGCTTGTTCCGGGTGATCTGCTCCGCGTCCAGAAACTGCTCCCCCTTGTAGGTGCCCTGGGTGCTGTAGGAGAGGTCCAGGGGCCGATAGCCCGGACGGGGCTTTTCGCTCACATACTTCTCCCAGATCGCCAGCAGGCGGGGCACAGCCTCGGCATCCTCAAAACCGGCCCGCTCCATATACTGCTCCCATTCTGTCATTTCGGCAAAGAAAGCGGACAACACTCTGCGGCATTCCTCCGCCGCCTGCTCGTCCAGCTGAGCGGGCTTTTTCGCCTTCTCCCGCTGAAGCTGGGAGAAGTGCTCCATCTGCTCCTTGGTGAATTGCTCATGGGCCACCGGCTCAATCCGGGTGTTGCCAGCGATAGCCAGCAGGCCCTCATAGGTAACAGCGGTGTGATCCATCTGGATGTGGGAGAGCTTGGGGATGGAGGCCGCCTGGAGCAAACCGGCATCGTCCAGCCCGGTACGGTTGAGGGTCAAAAGATCCAGCTTGCAGCTTTGCAGGGCAGACAGGCCGCTGCCGTTGATTCCGATGTTGCCATCCAGCAGTAGATAGCGCAGCTTGGGCATGGCGGAAAAGACGGGGAAACAGGCGTCGGTGAGAGTGCCGTCCTCCACGCCAAAGTTGACCATGCTTTTGTGTCCGGCGAAGAGGATCAGTAGTTCATCCGTCACCGGATAGCCTTTCACATGGAATCCCACCAGGGTATAACCGGACAGCCGCTCCATGATCTCTGCGGTCAGCTCCGGGATCTCAAATTTTTTCTCTCCATCCAGGGTCAGGACACCGTTTTCCCAATCCGCTGTCCGCGCCCGTTTTGGCCATTCCATAGCTTGCCTCCTTACTTCTGTGCTCAATCTGTTACCATTTCATAGGGAAATCTCTTTTCAAATATCCCAGTCTATGAAATCTTCATGGTTCCATACAAAGTGCTGATACAAGTACTTCAGATGTTCCTGTTCATTCCGTGAGAGCTTCACCCCATTTTCATACTGTAAAGTGTCGGCGTACAGGATAAACCCATCCACTTTTCCTGATGAAGCCCGAAACTCACCGTTTCCAATAATGGCAACATCTCCACACTCAAATGTAACCGATGAAGAATTCTTACACAATCCTGGCCGCCTCCTTTACACTGTGTTATAACGACAGCCATGTGGTCAAAGCGCCGATCTCCTCCCGCAGCAGCGGGGACTTGCCAGCGGCGGCAAAGGCTTTTTGGATACCGCCATAGCGCCGCTCGGAACGGTCCACCAGCCGGAGTGCGGCTCCCTCCAGATTGGGAATCGCCATCACAGCATCTGCCAGCGTCTTGGCGGAGAGTTTATCCGCAATCAGAGAGGCGGCAAAGTAGCGCAGATGGCTGTGAGAGAGGGCGGACAAATCGCTGAGTTTATGCAGCTCATAGAGTTTCAGAGCATAGAGGGACGGAAGCCCATCCAGTTCTGGAAGAACCTGCACAGCGGGGAGCGACTGGAGATAGAGTTTTTGAAGCCGGGGCGCCGGAATCAGGAAAGGGGCGAGATCTTCCGTTTTCCGCATTTCCTCCAAATGGAGATAGGTAATGCTGGAGAGAAGCGGGGTGATGTCGCCATTCTTTTCTCCACGCAGGTGGAGAACACGCAAGCCAGGGAGAGAAACATCGTCCCAGGAAACAGGGACCGACAGCCATAGGGACAGTGCATGAAGATGCTTTAGCTCGGAGAGAACTTCTGCACCCTCACATTTTTCAATTAAGGTCAGTTCCTCCAAATTGGGATAATCTCGGAGAAAGGACAGTTCCACCTTCCGCTCTCCCGTCACAGACAGGCACCGTACCGCATCCGGTTTTAGTCCATTCAGGTCAATCTTTTCTCCGCCACGCCAAAAGACCGCAGTGCAGTATGCCTGTTCCATTTTGCTTCTCTCCTTATTCTGCTACCAAAACAGTCCTGTTGTACTCATGCTAATTCCGCATCCAGAATCTGCACCTGTTTTCCTTTCTCATTCACATAGTAAAGCGCGATGTAGTCAATGCCGTCCCGTTTGACCTGCTCCCAGGGCATCCGCTCACCGTTAACCAGTTCCACGGTATCCGCCTCGTCCACCTCGAAGTCCTCTTTTTCATCCTCATAGTCGATATTGTAGCCCAGTTCCAGCACCAGCTTGGAGGCGGGTATCTCATACCGCTTGAGGGGACGGTGCTCCAGCTGGGCTGGATCGTGTTCATCGCAGAACATATTATCATAGCCATGTTGCCCACCGTCGAAGATGACGAACTCCTCGCCGCTCTCCGGGTCGCGGGCTTCCACCAGTCCGGGGGCCTCGTCGCTATCTATGATATAGGATTGGGACTCTCCTTTCACCGTGAGCAAATCTCCGTAATACCACACCTCCAGCAGTTCATTGCCAACAGCAGAACAGAGGGTCACGGTGGGCAGGCGCTTTTGTTTCCGTTCCTTGACATGGC
>DVHF01000149.1 GCA_018712265.1 Candidatus Gallacutalibacter pullicola | reverse complement strand
TTTTTGTTTTTATATCATAGTTTTTGTGAAAAAATAGAAAATAGTTTAGATAAAATCACACAAAAAACTCGGACAAGCTTATATAAAATTTGCCGGCAGGAATGGAACGAGGTCACAAAATCCCAACTTAGGATCGCCCCGTATCAGTGATCAGCGGTCCGGGATAGAATTTTTGGCGTCTCCATGATAAATTCATAATTCTCTGCTATACTCTAAAATGGTGATTATTTATGAAAAGAATTTTGATTGTGGAAGATGAGCCGGATATTCAGGAGCTGCTCTGCGCATACCTCCGGGATGCCGGATATGAAACTGCCGCCGCAGGTGACGGAGTGGCGGCGCTGTCCCTGTTTCAGGAGCAAAGCTTCGATCTTGTTCTGCTGGACATCATGCTGCCGAAAATCGACGGGTTCGGGGTGTGCGAGGTGATCCGGCGTCAGTCGCAGGTCCCTGTTTTGATGCTCACGGCTCTGGACGGCGAGGAACAGCAGCTCCGGGGATTCGGGCTGGACATCGACGATTATGTGACGAAGCCGTTTTCCATGCCCGTACTGCTCGAGAAAATCCGGGTGATCCTGCGCCGGAGCGCCGGGACAGAGGAGGAACGCTGTCTGCGATACCGGGATATCACAGTCTGTCCGGATAACAGGGAGGCCACGCTGGAGGGCCGCCGTCTCGATCTGACCGCCCGTGAGTTTGAACTGCTGTACACGCTGCTTTCCGCGCCCGGACGGGTATTCACCAGGGAGATGCTGCTGGCGAAGCTTTGGGGCTACGATTTCTACGGTGATGAGCGGATTGTGGACAGCCACATTAAAAATCTTCGTCACAAGCTGGGCCGCGGCTACATTGAAACCGTGAGAGGGGTGGGGTACCGTGCTGCGAAAGAAACTCGCTGAGAGCCTGACGGCCCGGATTTTCCTCATCACGGCGCTCATTCTGCTCTGCGCCGGGACCGTTACATTCGGCATGATTGCCTGGGCCACCCCGCTTACGTATACCTCTGTGTTCAATGATGATCTGGCGCGGCAGATGGATGATTTTGCAGCCACGCTGGCAGATACCAATTTGGAGGACTGCGGCCCCCTGCTCGACGGATTTATCCGATCCTCCGGGGCGGACGCCGCACTTCTGGATCCCGATGGCCGGATCGTAAACGTCGGTTCCCAGCTTGCCATCCGGCCGGTGTACGAGGATGAATCCGTGATGACCGGCGATTCCATAGCCAGCGCCGCCGCGCAGTCTGTCACATGGGAATCCGGCACGGAAGCGGGGAGCGCGGTGACTGTCACCGTATCCGGGGAGACGGCCATCGCAGCTGACGTGCAGTTTGCCGATCAGGACGAGACATATTCTCTCTATGTCGTTCCCCGCGTGAGGGCGGAAAATCTCGCGGTGCGGGCGCTCGCCCAAATAGCGCCGTGGCTTCTGCTGGCTCTGCTGATTTTCTCCCTGCTGTGCGCTCTGGTGTATTCCCGCTACATCACGCGTCCCATCGTGCGGATCAGCGCCATTGCAGGCAAAATGGCGGAGCTGGATTTTCACTGGGAATGCGGGGGACAGCGGTGGGACGAGATCGGCAGTCTGGAACGCAGCCTCGACCAGATGGCGCACAGGCTGTCCGCGGCCCTGCGCGATCTTGAGGAGGCCAACCGTGCTCTGCGTGGGGAAGTGGAGCGGGAAAAGGAGCTTGACCGTCAGCGGATGGCGTTCTTTTCCGCCGCCTCTCACGAGTTGAAAACGCCGGTCACTATCCTGAAAGGCCAGCTCTCCGGGATGCTGGAGGGCGTGGATGTGTACCGGGATCGCGATAAGTACCTGCTGCGCTCCCTCCAGGTGACGGGACGGATGGAAAATCTCATTCAGGAAATGCTCGCCATCTCCCGCATGGAAACGGGATCGGCTGTGATCCGGCAGGATCCCGTGGATCTGTCCGCTGTGCTGAGAACCCAGACAGCTCTGGACGCCGATCTGCTGGAACAGCGCGGCCAGCGCCTGATATCCTCATTGGCGCCGCGGATTATGGTAACAGGGGACAATTCCCTGCTGGGTAAGGCTGTGGGAAACCTGCTTTCCAACGCCTCCCTGTATTCCCCGGAGGGGGCTGAGATCCGCGTGTGGTGCGGAATGATGCAGGATCGCCCCGCATTTACCGTGGAAAATACGGGGGCACATATCAGCGAGGACGCGCTGCCGCATCTTTTTGAAGCGTTCTACCGGGAGGAGGGATCCCGAAACCGGAAAACCGGCGGGAGCGGTCTGGGACTTTACCTTGTCCGGATGATTCTGGAACGGCATCGCGCCGTCTGCACGATTGAGAATACAGAGGACGGCGTACGCGCAATAGTGCTTTTCCTGCCGGATGACACCCCATAATAAGCAACAGCGTGTTGCTTGTGTATTCTCCCGCAGCATGATAAAATGATCAAAAAAGGGAGGATATCGCTATGGAAACAAAGAACGCGATTTTAGAACTGAGAAAAAGCCTTCATCTGTCGCAGGAGGAGTTCGCCGCGAAATTATCAGTCACCAGACAGGCGGTTTCCCGCTGGGAGAATGGAGAGACAGTTCCAAATACGGATATGCTGAAAATAATTTCCCAAACGTTCGGGGTATCGACAGACTATCTGCTGGGACATCCCACCATGCTGTGCCAAAGCTGCGGGATGGCTCTGAATCAGGAAAGCGACAAGGGGACAGAACGCGACGGGAGCAGATCGGAAGAATACTGCACATATTGTTACCAGCAGGGGAGGTTCGTGCGGGATCTCACGATGGAGGAACAGATAGAAAGCAATCTGTGCAATTTGGATGACTGGAACCGGGAAAACGGGCTGAATTTCTCGAAAGAGGAAGCAAGGGAGGCGTTATCAAAATTTCTCCCCACGCTACAGCGGTGGAAAGCGAAAGACTGACTCTTTCATCCGGTTCGGGCAGCCAGTACTTTTCTGCGCTGTCCATCTGATAAATAAAAAAGTGATACCCCCAGCGGGCGAGGGACAAAGCGTTTTCCGGGATCGTGTTTTCACACTGTTCGGCGCATTGTCCTTTTGCTCACTGGGGGTAATCATGTGTTCTGATAGTAATTCAGCATACGCTCGTAAATATTTCTGGTCTGCGCTTCATCATTCCATGATAACGGATCGTCCGCATAACATAAAGTTTGAAACGGTTCCATATTCTGAATGTTTCCGGGAAGGTCTGCCCATAAGCCGTACATTCGATCTGCAAAATATTTTATATCCGGACAATTTATGTAAACCGCTTTCAACTCGTCCATTAAGATTCTGCCAAACCGTTCGGCGTCAAGATTCCTATAATCAATATGCGTTCTCACGTAAATAATCGCTTTTTTAATGTCTGTTTCGTATTCTAAGTAAAGCAAATCGTCATTTTCCGGAGTTTTCAGAAATAATTCGTCAAGCCGTTTATAATATTCGTCCTCTGCCACCAATTCCTCATAAAGCAGAAGCGCATAAACAAGCAATTCCTCCATAGAAATACCTCCAAATCTCAGGTCCCAGCAGGCAGGCTAAGCCTGCGCCTGCGGCGGGCAGAACGCGAACGCGTCGTTACCTCCGCTCAGCTGGGTGTGCGATTGGGCTAATATTGTCCGCGCTTATGATATTCTGGAAACATTGTATTACAACTGCGGCGGACAGCGGGCTTAGCCTGCCAATTCCTTCGTGTCAAGCAGGATGGTGACAGGACCGTCGTTCTCGATATGGACGAGCATATCCGCACCAAATTCGCCGTGCTCTGTGCGGATACCCATTTCCTGTGCGCGCGACAGGAACCGTTCGTAAAGCGGAACAGCAGTCTCCGGACGCGCGGCCCCCAGGAACGATGGACGGCGGCCGTGACGGCAGTCCGCAAACAGCGTAAACTGGGAGATCACCAGCAGTTCCCCCTGCACATCCATCAGCGAGCGGTTCAGCTTTCCCTGTTCATCCCCGAAAATACGCAGCTTCACAATTTTGTCCAGCAGGATATCACATTCCCGCTCTGTATCCTCCGGAGAAATTCCCAACAGGATATTGAGTCCTTTTCCGATCTCCCCTACCGTTTTTCCGTCAATTTCCACACGGGATGCGCATACGCGCTGTACAACAGCTTTCATTATATCATTCTCCTTTTTTATTTTTCAGCGATCAGTAGACGGAGCCTGCACCCAGATCGCACACCTGCGGCGAGCAGCAGGCTAAGCCTGCACGTAGATCGCGCACGCTCCCTCCGGTCGCCCGGATTGGCGGTATAATCGAACTGATATGCCCGCGTTTATGGTACTCTGTGGACATTATACCACACCTGCGGTGAGCAGAACGCGCAGGCGTCGTACCTCCGCTTGGCCGGGCGGTTAATTGGGCTGAAACGCCCGCGTTTATGGTACTTTGTGGACATTATACCACATCCCCGACCAGCCCGCCACCGCGACACAGTATTTGATATTACCGGTATATCAGCGGAGGTCACGACGCGCGACGCGGTTTACGTCCAGACTTAGCCTTGCCCTTGTCAGACAAATTTAAAAAATCCGTAATGTTTCATTTTGAAACATTTTCGTGTGATTTTTCGGATCCCCATTGACTTTATCACTGATTTGCGCTAAATTATTACTTGAAATCACAAGAATTTATGTGGAATCAAAATTTTCTGTTTTTTGCAAATCGGGCGGAAAAGCCTCAAATTTGTCTGACCAAAAACATCTCATATTTTTTCTATGCACAGAATTTTGGAGACTTGTTTGACTTTTCTCCAGCGTGTGAGAACAGAAAATTTTCGGATGGATATCAGATCAGAAAGGATGGTCGATTTATGGCAACTCAGGAACAGATCAAAAAGGTGCAGGATATGGCCCGCACCATCCGCCTTCATGTGCTGGATATGATAGGCGGCAAGGAGGGAAAGGTAGGCCACCTCGGCGGCTCTTTCTCCTGCGCTGACATCATGGCTGCGCTGTATTTCTACAAAATGAGGGTGAACCCCCAGAACCCCAAGGATCCCGGCAGAGACAGAATGCTCATGAGCAAGGGTCATGCGGTTCTGGCTCAGTATGCTGCGCTGGCAGAGCTGGGCTATTTCCCGATGGAGGAGCTCCAGCACGTCAAATGCTGCGGCGCGATGCTTCAGGGGCATCCGGATATGACGAAAACCCCCGGCATCGAGGCAAATACCGGTTCTCTCGGCCAGGGCCTGTCTCTGGGCGCTGGCATGGCTGCCGGTCTCAAGCTCGATAAGAGCGACCGCCATGTCTATGTCATCATGGGCGACGGTGAAATCGCTGAAGGCCAGATTTGGGAGGCCGCCATGTGGTCCGCTGAGCGCAAGCTCGACAACCTCGTCGGCATCCTCGACTGCAATAAGGTGCAGGCGACCGGCGCTGTAAAGGATCGCATGGATTCCGGCGATCTGATGGCTAAGTGGAAAGCATTCGGCTGGCACGTGATCGAGATCGACGGTCACAAGGTGCAGGATATCTGCGACGCGCTCGACGCCGCTGACAAGGTAAAGGATCAGCCTGTCCTGATTTTCGCCAACACGGTAAAGGGCAAATATGTCTCCTTCGCAGAAGGGCGCAGCGAGTTCCATAACGGCGCGCTTACCAAGGAACAGTATGAGCAGGCCGTCCGTGAAGTGAAATCCTACATAGCCGAATAAGGGGGGACTTAGAAATGTCAGAGAAAATGAGCCTGAGAAACGCATATGGCAAAACGCTTGTCGAGCTTGGGAAAGAAAATGAGAATATAGTCGTACTGGAAGCCGATTTGGGCAAATCCACAATGGGCATTCTGTTCCAGGAGCCATACCCGGATCGTTTCTTTGAGATGGGCATTGCTGAGGCAAACATGGCTTCCGTCGCAGGCGGCCTGAGCCTGACCGGCAAGATCCCGTTCATGGCGTCGTTCGCTGTGTTTGCAACCGGCCGCTGCTATGACCAGATCCGCACCAGCATCTGCATCCCGAAGCTGAACGTCAAGATCTGCGGCTCCAGCGCGGGCCTGTCCGACTTCGGCGACGGTTCCACCCATCAGACCGTGGAGGATATCGCCACCATGCGCGCCCTGCCGAATATGCAGGTGTTCTCCCCTGTCGACGCCGTAGAGACAGAAAAGATCGTCCGCTATATGGCAAAGGAAAAGGGCCCGATGTACCTGCGCGTCAACCGCAACGATCTGCCGGTGCTCACCTCTAAGGACGAAGAGTTCGTCCCGGGCAAGGTTTACACCATCCGCGAGGGCAAGGATGCCGTTGTGTTCGCGACCGGCGTCATGGTTTCCATCGCGCTTGAAGCGGCTGAGGAGCTTGAAAAGGAAGGCGTCAGCGTCAAGGTTGTGAACGTCCCGTCCATCAAGCCGATCGATGCCGACAGCGTCGCTGAAATTGCGGCGGGCGTCAAGGGCGTTGTCACCGCGGAAGAACATTCCGTCATCGGCGGTCTGGGCAGCACTATCTGCGAATGCCTCGCCCCGCGCGTGGCGAAGAAAGTATTCTTTGTCGGCGTACAGGATTCCTTCGGAACCTCCGGCGAGAATTATGACGTTCTGCTCAAGAAATACGGCCTGACCAAGGAAAATGTGATGGCTGCTGTAAAGAAATCCCTCGAGGATTGATTGCATAAGGAAAGAGGCTTTTACATCATGAACAATACGTTAGAGAAGTATTTTTCACTGAAAGATAAGGTCGTCCTGCTGACCGGCGCATGCGGCGGCATTGGCTCTGAGCTGGCCAAGGGTCTCGCCGGAGCCGGCGGCACCATCGCTATCGCCGATATCGCGCTTGAAAAAGGCGAGGCGCTTGTCAAGGAGATGGAGGGCGAGGGCCACAAGGCGTTCTACCTGGACATCAGCAAGATGGATTCCATCAAAAAGTGTGTCGATGAGGTGCTGGAAACGTTTGGCCGCGTCGATGTCCTTGTCAACTGCGCGGGCATCAACAAGCGCGAGGGCTTCCTCGACGTGGAGGAGAGCACCTACGATCGCATGATGAATATCAACCTCAAGGGTATGTTCTTCATTACGCAGGAGGTTGTCAAGCGTTCGATGATGAAGACGGGCGGCAAGATCATCAACATCGGCTCCTACAACACCACCAGCATGCTGGGCGGCTGCTCCGTATACGGCGCGACCAAGAGTGCTGTCTATGCGCTCACCCGCTCGATGTGCATTGAATGGGCGAAGTTCAATATTCAGGCGAACTGCCTTGCTCCGGGCCACATCCTCACCCCGCTCACCACTGTGACGTGGGAGAATCCGTCCCGTGCGGAATATCTGCGCCAGCGCATTTCCGCAGGCCGTCCGGGTACGCCGGAGGAGCTTGTCGGCATCACGATCATGCTCGCGTCCCACGCCGCGGATTATGTCTCCGGCGCGCTGTTCGACGTGGACGGCGGCGCTCTTGCAGGCGGCCAGCCGTGGCAGTATGACACAAAGTATTGATTTGCCGCTTCCATAAATTCCAGATACTATAAAAACAGAGGGTATACCGCACGAAGCAGTATACCCTCTGTTTTTCTGTCCCGGGGGAGGACGAATCAGGAGAGACGGGAAACCCGCCTGTAATACATGGCAATGAGCAGGATCGCCGCCCCCGTCCACGCGATGACCTCGGCCCAGAATACGCCGTCCTGCCCTATCAGGGAGGGGAGGAGCATCGCGGCCCCGATCCGCATGAACATCTCGATGATGCCGGAGCTCATCGGGATCAGCGTGTCGCCCATCCCCTGCAAGGCGGAGCGGTACACATGCAGCAGGTACAGGATAAACAGCATTGCGCTCATAATGCACAAAAACCGGTATGCGATCGCCAGCACCTGTTCCTGCTGGGCCGGATCGCCCGAGATGAACAGCATCAGGATATACCGCCCCAGCAGGATCATGAGGACGGAGATCAGCAGGGCGGTCGCCACAGCCATGCGGCTGGCGGACCGCATCCCGGTCCGGATGCGGTCGTATTTCCGCGCGCCCAGGTTCTGGCCGGTATAGGCGGCCATAGAGAAGCCGAACGAGGTGGCGGCGATCTCAAGCAGGCCGTACAGCTTATTGGTGGCCGTGTATCCTGCGACGAACAGCACGCCGAAGCCGTTGACGACGGACTGCACCACCATGCCGCCTACGGCGATGATGGTGTTCTGGAAGGCGAGGGGCGCGCCCAGCTTCAGTAGCTGGCCGTACAGGGGAGCGGACGGCCGCCAGTCCTCCCGCTCCATTTTGGGGATCGGGAGGCGGAGCACGGCGAACAGGCAGATCAGGCAGGAGACGGCCTGCGCCAGCACCGTGGCTCCCGCAGCTCCGGCGATCCCCCAATGGAATCCCAGCACGAACAGGAGATCCAGAACCACATTCAGCAGGGAGGCGATCACCATTGCAATTAAAGGCGTGCGGCTGTTCCCCATCGCCCGCAGGATGGCGGCAAACACGTTGTATCCCATCACCGCCAGGCAGCCGGAGAACATCACGTGCAGGTAGGACAGCGCGCCGTCCATAATATCGGCCGGTGTATTCAGCAGTACGAGCACCGGATGCACCAGGCTCAGCGACGTGATCGTGAGCGCGATCCCCACAATCCCCGCGATGAGGACGGCGCCCGCCATTGCCCTGTTCAGGCCCTTCCAGTCCGACGCCCCGAACCGCTGGGAGATCAAAATGGAGAAGCCCTGCGTGAGCCCCTGCATCAGGCCGATCACAAGCCAGTTGAGCCAGTCGGCGGCCCCCAGAGCGGCGAGGGCCTCCACACCCACGAATTTTCCCACCACCATAGTGTCCACAATAATGTACATCTGCTGGAATACATTCCCCAGCATCAGCGGCAGTGCAAAAGACAAAATCAGCCGGGCAGGCTTGCCCACTGTCATGTCCCGAACCTTTGCCATAGTTTCCTCTCCTTCTCGTCCCGTCTCCGACCGGAAACGGGAGGTATGATTTCTCTATCCAGTATAATACAATTCGGAGCGCAAGACAAATAAAATCTGATACAGGGGAAAAATCTAATTTGGAGAGGTTACGCCGGGGGATTCATCTTTTCCTCAGACGCAAGACGAGCAGGGCGGCGCCGCCCGCCAGCAGCAGGCATTGAATCAGAAGTACCGATACGGGGACGGTAAAAGATGGATCCAGCGTTCCGAGGGTCAGAGGATAGCCGGTAAAGAAGCTCCCATTCCAAAGCCCCATAGCCTTCGGCAGAGGGAATGCCGCGCAGGCAAACGGGAACAGCATCCAGACGTAAATCAGCCACGGGCGGATCCGCCCGAAAAGCCAGCCGCTCCCAAGGGCAAATACTAAAGAAGGAACGAGCGTGAGCAGAGCCGGCAGCACCAGATCTCCCCACCCATACCATCCGAAATACCTGCCATAAAATACAGCGGCTTCAATCAGGCAGATCAACATCAGAAGTCCGGTTCCCGTCAGGGCGGCGGCGCACCGTGCCAGAGCATAGCGGCGGGGCGCCATCGGAGCGGCGTCGGTGAGTACGGCTGCGCGCCGGGCCGCGGGGGACGTGAAAAAGGTCAGAAAAAACAGCGCGCCGATCCACAGCAGAGGGAGCATCCGGCTCAGATAGCCGCCAAAGCTCCAGGGGGAAAACGGCGCGGTGTGGGACACTCCCAGAATGGTCTCATTGCCGAGTACCTGCCAGCCGTAAAACAGCAAAATCACCGAAAATCCCAGGAAAAATTTATTCCACAGCAGCCGTCTGCATTCGTATCCAAATATTTTAAGCAAGGTCCAATTCCTCCTCCGTCAGCCCGCAGGCATCCAAAAAGTCCTGATACGACAGATAGGGATAAGCCGGATCCAATTCGCGGTTAAACAAACTGTGCAGGATCTGATCCATAGCCTCCGCTCCGCCCACAAGCTCCTCAGCTTTCAGGATTTTCAGCGGCATCTCGCAGTACTGCCGTACATAGGTCAGGTTATTGGTGATTTCCAGCTGTTTTTCTTCGGGAAGCCTTTCCAGATACTCCGGATTGCGCACATAGAAATTCAGATAATAGTCCTCCACCGCCTGACGCCATTTTTCCACGTAATTTTCCTGCGCATACTCTTCACCGTAAAGATCCTTGACGATGCGGTAGGTTGTGTAGACCGTCAATCCCTCCGCCGACCACGGATCCGACCTACCGGCTGTGTCAAACATATTGCCCAGACCCCACCACTGGTGGACAAGCTCATGGATCATCACCTCTCCGGGGACCGCGCCCTTTCCGGGATCCCCCAGATTGGCGGCGGTGAAATCCGCCTCATCCAGCAGGCTGGCTCCGCTCGTGGCATATCCGCCGCCGGAAACACGGCTCTGAATGAGCTTCAGCGTGCCGCCGCTGCTGAAGGATAGGGGGCCATAGTGCTCTGTGCAGTAATCCACCACTGTCCTGACGGCGTCCGCTGCACCGGCAGCCTCCATGACAGCCTGATGTTTGCGCCCGTAGTAAAACTGGATGGTAATCCCGCCCGCCTCGATGTCCTGCCGGATATAGTCCCCGGCGTAAAGGATGCCGCTGGTGCCGTTGTACGTGTAGCGCCAGGTGGCTTCGCCGTCCTGTTCCGATATGATTTCCGCATCACTGTCCCGAAAGGGGATGGCGATCATATGGCTGGGCAGCGTGATTTCCACCTCCGTGGGATACATTGCCTCGTCCGGCAGCACATTCATCAGGCGCGGCGCAAGCTCCGCGTTTTCCAGGCAGAGGTACTCCGCGCTGATCTCCGCCCCTCCCTGCATCACGGAAATGTTCCCGTTTTCCCGGGGAAAGCCGCCGTATTCCACCGCCAGCTCCACCATTTCCTCCGCCGGGATGGCAGTCTCGAGCACAGCCTCATTATACTCCTGATATTCTCCCACCGAGAAAGGGACGTCCTCCCCGTTTGCCCGGACAGAAGATACGGTATAGCCGGGATTGACGGCGAGCGACACTGTCTGCTCCTGCCCGGAGGTATTCCGGAACCGGTAGACCGCCCTGCCCGAAACCGTACCGGCGCTGGTATCCGGATGTACCTGCACTGTCCGCCCGGAACAGACAACGTCCTCCAGATAGGGGATCTCGTAAAAGGACATCACTGTCTCGTCCGGATTGCTGTGATCCACCATTGGCTGAGCGGCATAGGCTGTGCCGGAGCAGGCCAGTAAGAGCACTGCAACTGCTGGGCGGTAGACGCGGCGTGCACTGCAGGCCAGAGATCCAAGGATGCCTTTGCCGTACTGACGGATACAGAGGTAGGACAGTGTCCAGATTCCCGCCAGCGCCGCCAGCCAGGTCAGACGCATATACGCCACGGATCGGAAGATTCTGAGGTTGGAAAAATCATCGGACAGCGCCCACACGCAGGGGTTCAGCCAGCACAGCTGCCAGTTATCGGCCCAAACCGTCAGGCTCAGTCCGGCAAACGCGGCAAACAGCACAAGGGACAGATCCGCCCGCCGGGTAAACTGGTATGCGGAGGAGGCCGCCAGAATGCCCAGCAGGAGGCCCATCCCCATGAACAACAGGTATGCCGGGACATAATCGCCGCCGTCAAAGACGGATCCAATCAGGTGTATACTGACAGGGAGCCAGACCAGCGCCGTCACGCACAGTGTCAGCAAAGCGGACGCCGTCAGGGCCATCAGGCGTATCAGCGCCATGCACAGCGGGGAGACAGCCGCATCCGTCAGCACATCCACCCGGCTGCGGTTCGTCCGGTCAAGCTCAAACACCGCGAGCACGCCGAACAGGATGCCTCCCACCACGCCGCCTGCCAGAGCCGGATTGGCGAGGTACAGGGAGAGCATCGTACTGGCGCTGGCGGGCTTGTACAGGCTCAGTCCCGCCAGCGGGGAAAGAGCCGTCAGCAGGATCACAATCCATGCCAACCGGCTTTGCAGGAGCCGCCGCAGTTCCATTTGAAACAGCCGTACCGTTTTCATCGCCGCGCCTCCCTCGAGATCAGATAGAGATAGGCGTCCTCAAGCGATGGTTCCTCCGGTTCGGCATAGTCCGGAAGAACGTCCGCCACCGCCCGGCACCGAATCCCCCTGCCGGTATTGACCCGCGCCGTGATATGGATCCCCTGCTCCTGTGCGGCATCCTGTTCCCAAAAGCCCCCCACATGGCCTGCGGCGGACCGGATCAGCTGTTCCGGCGTGCCGCAGAACAGGATCGCGCCGCGGCTGATCACCACCAGCTGGCCGCACACCGACTGCACATCCTCAATAATGTGGGTGGACAGCAGCACCAGTCTGTCCTGCGCCATCCGGGAGAACAGGCTGCGGAAGTGGATGCGCTCCTCCGGATCCAGTCCCACGGTGGGCTCGTCGAGAATCAGGAACGGCGGATCCCCGAGCAATGCCTGGGCGATGCCCACCCGCTGGCGCTGTCCGCCTGACAGGGTGCGGATCTTCGATTTCGCTTTTTCTTCCAGATTCACGGCCCGGATCACACCGCGGATCGCCTCTTTGGGATCGCGCAGTCCCTTCAGGGCTGCCATATAGTCCAGAAACTGTGTCACCGACAGCTCGTCAAACAGGCCGAAATCCTGAGGCAGATAGCCGAGGCGTTCCTTTAGCTGCCGTTCCGACCCGGCGAGAGGGCGTCCGTCCACCCGGATAGAGCCGGAGGTTGGCAGGAGCGCGGCTGACAGCAGTTTCATCAGTGTGGATTTTCCCGCGCCGTTCGGACCCAGCAGGCCGATCAGGCTGGGCGATTTCATTTCGAGATTGAGATCCCTGAGCGCCTGTTTCCCGTTCGGGTAGGCCATGCTGACATTTTCAATGCAAATTTCCATATTGTCTGATTCCTTTCTGCTTGGAATAAAGACAGGATACCAGCGCAATATGGAATGGTTTTGGAGATTCTATGTGTTTTGCATGGATCAGCGCCCCGCCGCAAGGCTAAGCCTTGAGCAGACTAAGCCTGCACGTAAACCGCGGATCGCTCCTTCCAGCCGCCCGGCCGGGAGAGGTGATTGGGCTTGATATGCCCGCGTTTATAGCACTCTGCGGTGATCGTATTCGAAGAATTGCTCCGCTGATATTTTATCCCTAAATAGGTGAAGCAAAAAGGAAACCGGAGGCTTTTTCACGGCCT
>DVHF01000148.1 GCA_018712265.1 Candidatus Gallacutalibacter pullicola | reverse complement strand
CGGATTCCTCGGTGGTAACAGCAAGCGTATTGAGAGCCAAAGGGTGCGCTCTTGTTACCGGAAAAACTCTGCGCCTGATAATGCTCTTATGTCATCGCACAACTGCCCGGCAAGCTGTTTCGCTTATTTCGGGCGCGGGATGTCCGGAATCCTCGCAGTGTAACCTCTCCCTATTTCGCTCAGGCCGGGCGGAGTGGTCATCCCGCGTGGGCCTGCGGCCCAATGCTTTTGCGTTCAGGAAAACTGTCCAGTGGACAGTTTCATCGGAAACGCTTGCCACGGCGGATCCCTGAAAATGCCGCGCTCCACGCTTTATCTTCTGATTCAGTCTGGCGCAAGATGAAAAGTCCAGATTAACCAAAGATATTATACTGCATAAATTTAAACAAAATATGAAAATATATGAATTTAGACGGGCTGGCCGCGTTTTATTTTCGCCTCTGCCGCGCGGATGAACTGACGCGCGCACCGCGGGGATCTCCCGCCGCGCTCTGTGGCCCAACGTTCGGCACCGGCTTCCAGCTCCGGCATATGCTCCTCCAGACCACGCTGGTACGCAAGCTGCCGCACGATCTCCAAATACCTCGCTTTGTCCGGCAGGGAGAAGCGGATGGACAGCCCAAAGCGATCGGCAAGCGACAGGCTTTCCTGAATCGTATCGCCGAGATGGATCTCGTCGCCGTCGCGATCCGAGAAGCTCTCGCGAAGCAGATGGCGGCGGTTGGAGGTGGCATAAATCAGCGTGTTTTCCGGACGCGCCGCCAATCCGCCCTCCAGCACGGCTTTCAGGGCCGCATACGTATCGTCCTGACGCGAGAACGAAAGGTCGTCGATGAAGATGACGAATTTCATGGGCAGCGGGGCGATCTGATCCACCAGCGTCGGGAAATCCATCAGGGATTCCTTGGGCATCTCGATGACGCGCAGCCCTTTCGGATAAAATTCGTTGAGCAGCGCCTTGACGGTGGACGATTTTCCCGTGCCGCGATCGCCGTACAGCAGGCAGTTGTTGGCGGGAAGCCCCTGCAAAAAGGCGAGCGTATTGTCGATGGCAAGCTTGCGCTGGACGTCGTAGCCCTTGAGATCGTCGAGTTTCGTGCTGTCCGGATGCTCCACCGGCTCGATTTTCCCGCCGCGCCAGATAAACGCGCGGTAGCGGGCATACATCCCGCAGCCGTGGCCGCGGTAATACTCCGCCATGCGGCTCACACATTCCTCAATGTTCCCGCGCATCTGCTCCGTAGGCTCTCCGTTTTTCCAGCACGGGAGTCCCAGTCCGGCAAGCTCCTGTGCAAAGGGACTGCCGTCCAGCATTTCCTCCGGCGTGATGGAGGAAAGCTCCAGGATCGTCTGGAGATCGCGCCGCACCGCCGCCATCAGCGCCGGGGAGAGCTCCGTTTTCCCGGCGGCTGCGGCCAGCGAAAACGCGTTCTCGTCAAACAGGGCCGTCTGGGTCAGGCATTCCGCCAGGTTCTCGCTGAACCCGCGCTCACAGAGCACCCGGAAGAATTCCCCCCACGCGCGCAGGAACGGCTCCGCCGGACCATCGGCGCTGCGCAGGAGCTCATAGAACGCCTTCGGCACCGTCCTGTTCAGAATCCCTTTATAAATAGAAAGCGACGCCATTTTCAAAGAAGCTTCTTTGATCTTATTCATAAAATTACCTTCCATCCTGAGAGCGTATCCAAAAGTCCGAAACGCCGAAAAGTCCGCGGAAAGACGGCAGACGAAAACCGTAAATCTCCGCCGCGCTTTCCGCATCAAAGCACCGGCAGTACAGCCGCCGCTTTTACCGGCAACGAGGGCTTTCCCGATACGCCCCAAATTTCCCGGGAATCAAAAATCCCCGGTTTCTGTCAGCTTTTGCATCGTCATTATTGTAACCTTACAGGGCGCGTTATGTCAACAGGGCGGCGTCATTTCGCGGCCGGCTTGTATGGATCCGCATCGGAGACGGCAAAAAACGCCGCAGAAAGCTGAAAAATCGAAAATTATCAGTTGAGCGGCCCGCATAATTAAGAACGGCAAATTTATCCGGAATAAAAGACTGACTTCCCAAACGTTTTTATACGGCGATGGATCTGGACGATTTAAACAGAAAATCCTGCACGGCGTTTTGACGCCAAAATCCCCCGTCATATCGCCCGAAAACGCCCATCAACCCGCGAGAATCCCCGCGATTTTCGGGCAATCTGCCGAAAAATTTTCTGACGCGGTCTGTGACGCAGAATTATGCGGAATCGCCTTTACAAAACAGGCTGTTCATGCTATAATTACTGGTAGTCTGCCCCTCGCGCGGATTTGGGGATACGCCCCAACGGGGATTTCACCGGCCCAATTCTGCGACCGCGGGCAAAATTATCACGAAAAGGTGGAAAAGCAAATGCTGAAAGAAGAAAAAACCGCAATTATCAAAGAGTATGCCCTGCACGAGGGTGACACCGGCTCCGCAGAGGTCCAGATCGCCGTTCTCACCAAGAGAATCAACGATCTCACCGAGCACCTGCGCACCCACAAGAAGGATCATCATTCCCGCCGCGGCCTGCTGAAGATGGTCGGCCAGAGAAGGAATATGCTCAACTACCTGATGCGTACAGATATCGAGCGTTACCGCGCTATCATTGCGAAGCTCGGCATCCGTAAGTAATTGCCTTTTTTCAGGCAGGCGGCTGCACACGGCCGCCTGCCTGTTTTCGCTTCACAAAATGGGCCTTCAAGGGAGAAAATAAGGTTTAGCAGTGAAACGAACCCCCCGGCGGGGAGGCTGGTTTTATTGCTAAGCTTGTTTCTCCGGAGAAGCGCCGCGGAAAACGAATGGAGGAACAAGAATGTTTGAAAATTACAGGGTTTTTGAAACCGAACTGGCCGGACGTCCCCTGAAAGTGGAAACCGGCAAAATGGCGCAGCTTGCCAACGGCTCCTGCCTTGTCCGCTACGGCGAGACGGTGGTCCATGTGGCCGCTACCGCATCCGCCAAGCCCCGCGAGGGCGTGGATTTCTTCCCGCTCTCCGTCGATTTTGAGGAAAAGCTCTACGCCGTGGGCAAGATCCCCGGCTCCTACCTCAAGCGTGAGGGCCGCCCGTCCGATAAGGCGATCCTTGCCTCCCGCGTGATCGACCGCCCGATCCGCCCGCTGTTCCCGAAGGATATGCGCAACGACGTTTCCGTCGTCTGCACCGTGATGTCCGTCGATCATGACTGCTCCCCGGAAATCACCGCGATGATCGGCACCTCGATCGCGCTGTCCATCTCCGATATCCCGTGGAACGGCCCGATCTCCGGCGTCTCCGTCGGCCTGATCGACGGCCAGTTCATCATCAACCCCACCGCTGAACAGCGCAAGGTTTCCGAGATGGCCGTCACCGTCGCATCCACCGATTCCCGCATCGCCATGATCGAGGCGGGCGCGAACGAGGTCAGCGACGAGGATATGTACAACGGCATCATGGCGGGCCACGAGGCCAACCAGAAGATCATCGAGTTCATCAAGGGCATCCAGGCGGAGATCGGCAAGGAGAAATTCAGCTATCCGAGCAACGAGCCGGACGAGGAGATGTTCCAGGCCGTCAAGGAATTCGCCATTGAGGACGTCAAGGTCGCCCTCGACACCGACGACAAGACCGTCCGCGACGAGCGCCTGAAGCCCATCTACGAAAAAGTACACGAGCACTTCGACGAGATTTACCCGGACAGCGAGGCCAAGATCGACGAGTGCCTTTACAAGACCCAGAAATACGTGGTACGCCGCTGGCTGCTCGACGAGCAGAAGCGCGTAGACGGCCGTAAGATGGACGAGATCCGCCCGCTGGCCGCCGAAATCGACCTCCTGCCGCGCGTACACGGCTCCGGTATGTTCACCCGCGGCCAGACGCAGGTTCTCACCGTTGCGACGCTCGGCCCGGTGAGCGATCAGCAGATGCTCGACGGCATCGATGAAGAAGAATTCAAGCGCTATATGCACCAGTATAACTTCCCGTCCTACTCCGTAGGCGAGACGAAGCCCAGCCGCGGCCCCGGCCGCCGCGAGATCGGCCACGGCGCGCTCGCAGAACGCGCCCTGCTCCCGGTCATCCCGCCGGTTGAGGAGTTCCCGTACTCGATGCGCCTTGTCTCCGAGGTTCTGTCCTCCAACGGCTCCACCTCCCAGGCATCCATCTGCGGCAGCACGCTCGCGCTGATGGCCGCCGGCGTCCCGATCAAGGCCCCTGTAGCAGGTATCTCCTGCGGCCTGATCACCGAGGGCGACCGCTGGATGACGATGGTCGACATCCAGGGCCTTGAGGACTTCTTCGGCGACATGGACTTCAAAGTAGGCGGCACGCACAAGGGCATCACCGCCATCCAGATGGACCTCAAAATCAGCGGCCTGACCCCCGAAATGGTGAAAGAGGCCCTCGCAAAGACGCACAAGGCGCGCGACTACATCCTTGACGAGGTCATGCTCAAGGTGATTCCGGAGCCGCGCAAGGAACTCTCCAAATACGCTCCCAAGATGCTCTCCACTGTGATCCCGGTCGATAAGATCCGCGAAGTAATCGGATCCGGCGGCAAGGTGATCCAGAAGATCTGCGCAGAATGCAGCGTCAAGGTCGATGTGGAAGAGGACGGTCACGTATTCGTTTCCGGCATCGACATCGACAACTGCCAGCGTGCCATGACCATCATCGACACGATTGTCAATGATCCGGAGCCGGGCGCCATCTACAACGGCAAGGTCACCCGCATCATGGACTTCGGCGCGTTCGTTGAGATCGCCCCGGGCAAGGAGGGCCTTGTGCACATCTCCCGTCTGGACGTCAAGCGCACCGAAAAGGTAACAGACGTTGTGAACGTAGGCGACGAAGTGATGGTTAAGGTGCTGGAGATCGACGACAAGGGCCGTCTGAACCTGTCCCGCCGCGACGCGCTGATCGAGGTGGAGGGACTTGTCCCGGAGAATGATATCTCGGACTCCCACCGTGGACCGCGCCGGAACGATCGCAGGGATGACCGCCGCGACGATCGCAGAGGCGGCCACAGACGCTAATTCCAAAGGTAAGCAAAACTTAAAAGTTTCGCCAGCCTTTTCAAAGGCTGCGCGGGGCGTGGGGGCGCGCAGCCCCCACAAATAGGGAAGGGAACGCAAAGCGTTCCCCCCAAAAGAGCTGAGCAAACAGGCGGGGGATTCCATCCAGTGGATGAAATCCCCCGCCGCTTTTGCGATCCCCCAAGCGCCGCGGCCGTGGACCCGGAGGACCCCCTGCGGCAATCCCAATAAACGAAACGCGCCCGCCCGGCAGAATCCACCGGACGGGCGCGTCTTGCGATAAAGCTTTATTTCGCCAGAGAACCCATCGGATCCCACGGCTCAAGCATGATAGGATCGGCCTCGTATGCGGCCAGCTCCTCCGCCGTCAAATACTTCTTATGCACCACAACCTGATACGTATACTCCGTGAACCAATCGTCACTCATCACAAAATAGCCGTCCTTGCCGCAGTCCTTGCCCCAGCTGTTTTCCACACGCCAGCGCAGGAACTTCCCGGCACTGTCCTCGTCCACGCCGGTGAGCACCATCGCATGGGTCATCAGGCTCTGTCCGTAGGTGAGGCGCTGTCCCTTATCCATGCCGAACCGCACGCCGAACAGGCTCTCCCTGTCGTACAGCTTCGTGTCCATGATCCCGCTGTCCCTGTCGCTGCTCTTGCCCACGTCACAGCCGAACCATACCGGCTCGCCGTCCTTCATCTGAGCGGCCGCGGCCTGCTTGAGTCGCTCCACCGGCAGGTTCAAATACCGCACCGGACGGCCCCCCGCCACGTTTCCGAGATATTTCACCGAGTAGCTGCGGTAAAACGGCTTATCCGCTGTCGGCGCATTGATCAAGCTGACGTAATCGTCCAGATCCATCGCCACATACTTTTCAAAAAACGCCTGGGGAGTCAATCCCTCGTCGCGCGTAAACTTCCCATCCTTATCGGTAAATTCAAAATCAAATTTCTGCGGCGGACGTCCCAGACAGATGCACAGCATCCCATAGATATCGCTCATCATGGAATCCTTGGCGGCGCGCAGATCGTCCAGCGTCTTTCCCTCGCCGTGCATGGCGCGCAGGATACAGGCGTCCTCGCGGAGCTTCTCGGTCATAGCGGCCGTCATCTCAGCAGTGCCGCCGGACACCGCCGTCTCCGGCATGGCGTCCTTGGGAACCATCCCGTATTTTTTCACGAGGTTCACAAACATATCCCACTGACCGCCGTCACCGAGCGGATCCCGAAGCAGGTGCGACACCAGCCGTCCCTCCACAGGCTCGCTGAGCGTCTCCAAAATGCTCTCCAGAAAATAATTGGCTTTCTCGAGCTTGTCGTAGAACAGCGGATAATTCTGGGAAAGCTCGAACGTTTCCAGATGAAAACGGTGGATCACCTGATACCTCATGCAGTTGGTGGCGGCAAACATCCAGCAGCGCCCGCTTTTCTTCTGGCTGGTGATGTCTCCCTGAGTCAGCTCTGTGGAAAAATGGTGCGGATTCCGGCGCATGGCCTCCTGATCCAGCGCGCTTTTCAGCACGCCGTTATTCGTGACCGCGTGCATGGCGACGCGTCCGGCCGTGCTGGCGGCGAACTTATCGGAAAAAGCCGCAAGATCCTCGTATGTAATACTATTTTGCATGGATGTCCCATCCTTTCAAAAAAGAATATTCTACTTTTAGTTTTACACCAAAACCCGACCGATTTCAACTGTTTTCGCGGCAAATGGCAAAACAAAACCGCGCTCCGAACCGAAACGCGGCCTCAGTTTTATTTTTCTATCTCCATAGTCTCCATCTGTTCTTTTGCAGATCCGTTTTTCGCACCGTAATTTACCCAATAGGACACGGACGCTTTTACAAACATCGACGGGGAAAGCGGCATGGAGGTCTGCAGCGTGCAATGTTTCCCGCTGGCGACAGACGCGGCCAGCCTGCGGATTTTTCTCGCCGCAAATATTTGAAACGGCGTATCCAGAATGGCCTCCCCGCTCCCTATTTTCAAAACGGATCCGAATGGATATCCATTCCGCCTGCAGAACAGCTCTGCCATCTTCACAGCCACATCATTTTGACGGGCTTCCAGAAAACCACAGTTTATCAGGACAGATATTGTGGGCCTGTTCTCCGGCGGGTTCTGTTCGAGCGTTTTCAAAAAATTCAGAAGCGTAACCGGGATGCCGTCCGCGTAAAGCGGGAAAACAAGCAGTATGTCTGTAAAATCCCTGAACCGCCGGCAGAGCTCCTCATGATTCGATTTCGTAATGCCGCAGTATTCCGCCGGACAGCCGCAGTATTTTAAAAATATTTCGGCATAGCGTTTGGAGTTCGATTTCGGCGCTCGGGGACTTCCGTTCAGTATCAGGATTTTTGCCATTTTGCCGCCTCGCTTTCCACAGTTTCTTCCAGCCGCGCTTCGTCCGTAAAAATGACCTGCCAGCTTTCAAAATTCATATTGCGCGCGTTCCTCGCCACAAGCTGGCGGAAAAGGTCCTTTTCCTCCTCGTCCGCGGCGCCATAGGCCACAATCACCGCCTTTTTAGGCGCGACCTTCCTCTGGACATGGTGCGTTTCCCCATCCACCAGACGGAGAAATGCCTGCTGGATCGGGATCGCGCGCTCCAGCATGGTTTTCATAACCGTATCGTAGCCGCCGTATTTGATTCGGCTGATATACATAACCTCGCTGGCTTTGGCGATCTCCGGATATACTTTTACTGCATCGTCGCGGATCACGCATTTTCCCGGGGTTTTTGTCCAGCAGCCGAAGCAGCCGGTGCAGTTGGCAATTTTCAGAGATGATAAATCAATGAATTTGACGCCGCCGTCCTTTTCGGGAAGAATATGGAGCGGCCTGTCGCTTAGTATCAGTTTCATTTTTTCACCGCCTGGAATCTTTTATGGATTTGCATACGTCTTAGTCTGCCCCACATTTTTGAACAGCCGCGGGTACGGCTCTCTGAGACGGACGGAAAAGCTGTCCCATTGTGAAACAACGCGCCGACGGGGACTTGACAGGATCGCATAGGAAAGGATATACTAAAATTATCTAATAAATATATCCTGGAATTTCAAAAAACGGGAGGGAGAATTTTATATGATGGGCTTGAGCGATGGCTATACGCTTGCCAACGGTGTGAAAATCCCGTGCGTAGGGCTCGGCACATGGAAAGGGGACTGGAACCAGCCCGACAACGGCGTGGTTTCCCATGCGGTACAGGCCGCGATTGAGGCGGGCTTCCGGCATATTGATACGGCGGCGTCCTACCGCACAGAGGAAGGCGTCGGCCGTGGGATCCGGGAGAGCGGGATTCCGCGCAGCGAAGTTTTTGTCACGACAAAGCTGTGGAACGATGTGCGCGGCTATCAGCCGACTATCGACGCGTTCCATAAATCTATGAAAAGCCTCGGTCTGGATTATCTGGATCTCTACCTGATCCACTGGCCGAATCCGGTGGCATTCCGCGATCACTGGCAGGAAAACAACGCCGAAACCTGGCGCGCCTTTGAGGATCTCTACAAGGCGGGCGATATCCGTGCGATCGGCGTGAGCAATTTCCGCCCGCACCATCTGGCGGAGCTTGCCAGGACCGCGACTGTCTCGCCGATGGTCAATCAGCTGCCCGTCAGTCCCGGATGTATCCTGAGCGAAACTATCAAGTATTCCCGCGCCCACAACATGGCCATAGAGGGATACAGCCCGTTTGGGACAGGCAGTGCCCTGAAGCTTCCGGAGGTCGAAGGCCTTTCCAAAAAATACGGCAGGACCGCGGCGCAGATCTGCCTGCGCTGGAGCATCCAGATGGGCGTCATCCCCCTGCCGAAATCCATAACGCCGTCTAGGATTCTGGAAAATACCGGCGTTTTTGATTTTGAACTGTCCGCCGAGGATGTGGACATCCTCACGAATTTACACGACGGCGCCGACACGCCTGTGGAACCGGATACCTCGAATTTTTAGCTTTTATGCGGATCTTTTCGGAGGTTCGCCGCCTTATATTTTTACAGGAGGGTTTTTCATGATGAAACATCTGACTGACTGCTACACGCTTTCCAACGGCGTTAAGATCCCCTGTGTGGGATTCGGCACATGGCAGGCCCCGGATGGGGAGATCGCCGCGTCCTCGGTAAAGGCCGCGATCGAAGCCGGGTACCGCCACATCGACACCGCCGCCGCTTACCAGAACGAGGAGAGCGTCGGCAGGGGCATCCGCGAGAGCGGTGTGGATCGCAAGGAATTGTTTATCACCACCAAGCTGTGGAACCTGGTGCGCGGCTATCGGGAAACGATCGACGCCTGCCATGAATCTATGAAAAAGCTGGGGATTGATTATCTGGATCTGTATCTCGTCCACTGGCCGAATCCGAAGAAATACCGCGACCACTGGCAGGAGTACAACGCCGAAAGCTGGCGTGCCTTTGAGGATCTCTACAAGGCTGGCGACATCCGCGCGATCGGCGTGAGCAATTTCCGCCCGCATCATCTGGAGGAGCTTGCCAGGACCTCCACTGTCGCGCCGATGGTGAATCAGATCCGCCTCTGCCCGGGCGACATTATGCCGGAGGTTGTGGACTATTCCCGTTCCCAAGGGATGCTTCTGGAGGCATACAGCCCGCTTGGCAACGGGAAGATCTTCCAGGTGCCGGAGGTCGCGCAGATGGCGGAAAAATATCACAAGACTGTGGCGCAGCTGTGCCTGCGGTGGAGCCTGCAAATGGATTTCCTGCCGCTGCCGAAATCCGTCACGCCGTCGAGGATTGTGGAAAACACGCAGATTTTCGATTTTGAGCTTGCTCCCGAGGACGTCAAAATTCTGACGGAACTGAAAGCCGAGGTCGGCGGGGCATCCGATCCCGATCTGGCCACATTCTGACTAATTAACGAAAAAGGATCGCGTCGTCTGATGCGATCCTTTTTATGTGATGTCTTTTTACCTGTGGGGGCTAACTTTGGAATGTAACGTGCAGACGCACAATGAATACCCCTATTTCTAACCAGCCTCCCACCGCGGCAGAGTGCCAAAGGTTATCGGCATTTCAGCGACCGGAGGGAGCGATCCGCGTTCTACGTGCAGGCTTAGCCTGCTTTTGCCTCCCGGCAGCTCGGTGCTTTTATGCGAAGTGGCACGCCACCCAATGCCCCGGCGCTACCTCGCGCAGCGGCGGCGAGCTTTCCTTACACGTATCGCACGCACGTGAGCACCGCAGATGGAAATGGCATCCCGAAGGCGGATCATACGGGTTCGGCACGTCGCCCGACAGCACAATCCTGTTGCGGCGGCGGCTCGTATCCGGAATCGGGATCGCCGACAGCAGCGCCTGCGTATATGGATGGAGCGGATTGCGGTACAGCTCGTCGCGATCGGCAAGCTCCACCACACAGCCAAGGTACATCACGGCCACACGGTCGCTGATGTGCTTGACCACGCTCAGATCATGCGAGATGAACAGATAGGTGAGACCCTTTTTCTCCTGAAGCTTGCGCATCAGGTTGAGCACCTGCGCGCGGACCGATACGTCCAGCGCGGACACAGGCTCGTCGCAGACCACCAGATCCGGGTTCAGGATCAGCGCACGGGCAATGCCGATTCTCTGCCGCTGTCCGCCGGAAAATTCGTGCGGGAAGCGGTACAGGTGCTGTTCGCCCAGACCGACCTCCTCCAGCATCTCAATCACGCGCTGGCGGCGTTCCTCCTTGGTGCCCTCTTTAAAGACCTCCAGCGGCGCGCCCACCAGATCCTCCACCGTCATGCGGGGGTTCAGGGAGCTGTACGAATCCTGGAAAATAATCTGCAGCTTGCGGCGCATCTCCCACATCTGCTTTTTGTCGTATTTTAAGATGTCCTGTCCGCGGTAAAGCACCTCGCCGCCTGTGGCGGGCGTCAGGCGCAGGATCGTGCGGCCCAGTGTGGATTTTCCGCAGCCGGATTCACCCACCAGACCGAGCACTTCGCCCTCGCGGATCTGCAGGTTCACCCCGTCCACGGCCTTCACCGACTTGGGATGCAGATTGAACAGGCTCTTTTTTCCGGTAAAATGCTTTGTGAGCTGTTTTGTTTCAATCAGTATTTCATTTTTCATGTGAAACACCTCCTGCATACTGGAAACAGCTTACATAGGAGCCATCCACCGCAAACTCCGGCGGCTGGTTCTTTTCGCACTGCGGCATCGCGTCGGGACACCGCGGGCAGTACCGGCACCCTGCCGGCATATTGTACTGGTTCGGTACAACGCCTTCAATCGCGAACAGGTAATCCTCGTTCTGATCCAGGCGCGGGATCGATTTGAGAAGTCCCTTGGTGTAGGGATGTTTCGGATGGTTGAAAATCTGATCTACTGTGCCGTATTCCACGCTCTTTCCGGCATACAGCACAAGTACCCTGTCGGCCATCTCGGCAACAACGCCCAGATCGTGCGTGATGAACACGATCGCCGCGCCCGTTTCGTCGCGCAGCTTGCGCATCAGATCGAGGATCTGCGCCTGGATGGTGACGTCCAAAGCGGTGGTGGGTTCGTCAGCGATGAGCAGCTTTGGCTCGCACGAGAGCGCCATGGCAATCATGACGCGCTGGCGCATACCGCCGGAAAGCTGGTGCGGATACTCGTTCAGGCGCTTTTCCGGGGAGGGGATGCTCACCTTCCGCAGCATCTCCAATGCCGCCTCGCGGGCCTGCTTCTTGTTCATGCCGCGGTGGATGCGGAACGGCTCCTCAAGCTGGTGTCCAATCGTCAGGGTGGGGTTCAGGGAGGACATGGGATCCTGGAAGATCATCGCGATATCATTGCCGCGCACGGAGCACATATCATCCTCGGTAAGCTTGAGCAGATCCCTGCCGCCGAACAGGACCTCGCCGTGGGAGTTCTCGCCGTTGCCGGAAAGCAGGCGCAGGATCGACATGGCAATGGTGCTCTTTCCGCAGCCGGATTCCCCGACGATACAGAGGATCTCCCCCTTGTTTACCTCGAAACTCACGCCGTCCACAGCGGTAACAAAGCCCTTTTTGGTGGCGAACCGGGTTTGAAGCTCTTTCACTGAAAGCAGCGGTTCCATATGTCTCAACTCCTTGCCTCGCCGCAGCCTGCAAAGGCCCGGCTTTTTTGGAATAAGCCGCGCGGCCGGGGGATGCGCAGGCATTCCCCGGAACCGGCCGGCTGTGTGTGATGCGTGATTATTCCGCGACTTCCCACGTCCAGGTGGAGAGGTTCAGGTTGCTGAAGTTCGCAGTGTTGACGTTGGAAAGCTTCTTGTTGTACGCAATCAGGTCGTTGCTTGTGTACAGGTATGCCATCGGGGAGATCTCCATGATCTTCTCCTGATACTCGTCAAAGAGGGGTTTGCGCGCGTCAAAGGTGAGCTGCGCGTTGGCTTCGTCGATGATGGAAGCCAGCGTATCATCCGGCACATGCGCAAAGTTGACGGAGCTGCCGGGCGCGATCATCTCGCGGCTCTCGCTCGGATCCATCGTGCCGCCGGAACCAATCATACCGAAGTCGAAGTCGCCCTCACGCATGAAGTCCATCAGGGCGGCGAAGTCGTACTGCTGGATGCGAACGGTAACGCCCAGCTTCTGGAGATCCTGCTGGATCAGGGAAGCGGTGCGCTCACTGTCAGCGCCGGCAGAGGTGACGAGCACAAGCTCCTCCTCGAACGGGAAGCCGTCCTCCTCGAGCATCTGCTTTGCCTTGTCCGGATCGTACCAGACCTCAATGTTCTCATTGAAGTACGGGCTGATCGGGGAAATCGGGGTGACAATCTGCTGGCCCTCGCCCTGGAGCAGGGAATTTACGAGCACCTCGCGGTTGATCGCCATGCTGAATGCCTGGCGCGCCGTCTGGGTCATATAGGGCTGGGACATATTCATAATCATGGTGCTGTAAGAGGTGGTCGGGACGGACTCGGTGACGATGTTCTCCTGCTCCTGCGCCATCTCCCAATCCTGCAGCGGGATGCCGCCGATCACGTTGATATCCACATCGCCGCTCATCAGGCCGGCCAGCAGGCTGGCGGAATCGACGACACGGATCACCAGACGGTCGATATCTGGCGCGCCCTGGAAGTAGTCCTCATTCTTGACGAACTCCATACGCTCGCCGCTGATCTCGCTGGCATACTTGAACGGGCCGGTGCCCACCGGGTTCGCCCACAGATCCGGGGCGTTGATCTCCTCGGCGGTCTTGCCCTCGAAGATGTGCTTCGGGATAATAAATACGGTATCGATGTCGCTCAGGAAGGTATCCGGGAACATCGGGGACTTGAAGGTGAATGTGACCTCATAGTCGCCGTTGGCAACGACGTTGATGGAATCCTCGGAAAGCTCCACGCCGGAATCGTCAACACCGTCGATATACTGCAGGTGGTAGCGGCTCAGCGCCTCCACCTCCGGATCGGAGTACATCTGGAAGCTGAACACCACGTCCTCCGCGGTGAACGGCTCGCCGTCATGCCAGGTGGCGTTTTCCACCAGCTTGAAGGTGATCGCCGTGGAATCCTCATTGATGGTCCAGCTTTCCGCCAGACGCGGGGTGAATGTGCCGTCCGCATTGGACATGGTCAGGCGGTCATACACCTGATCGTACACGATACGGCTGTAGTTGTTGTTCGTGTTCAGGGGCATCATGGAATCCCATGCCTGCTCGATTGCCATGGTGACAACCTTTTCGCCGCCCGTGGACTCTGTCGCGCTGGAGGCTGCGTCCCCAGCCTCCGCAGCAGAGGACGATCCGGTGGCGGTATCCTCCGACGGGACATCGACGATCGGGGCGCTGCCGCAACCCGTCAGGGTCATAACGATCCCCAGTGCGAGCGCGCACAGGCGCGTCCATTTCTTTTTCATCTTTTGAAA
>DVHF01000147.1 GCA_018712265.1 Candidatus Gallacutalibacter pullicola | reverse complement strand
ACAGTAAAACGCGATGAGTTCAAGCGGATGCTTGCCGACTGCGAGGCTGGCAAAATCGACATCATCTTGACAAAAAGCATCTCTCGGTTTGCCAGGAATACGGTGGATCTGCTGGAAACGGTACGGCACTTAAAAGACCTGGGCGTTGAAGTGCGCTTTGAGAAGGAAAATATCCGCTCGATGGATGGGGACGGCGAACTGATGCTGACCATTCTCGCATCCTTTGCCCAGGAGGAGAGCCGGAGCATTTCCGATAATGTAAAATGGGGAACGAGAAAACGGTTTGAAAAGGGAATCCCCAACGGCCGCTTTCAAATCTATGGATACCGCTGGGAGGGCGACCACCTGGTCATCCAGGAGGATGAAGCGAAGATTGTCCGGCTTATTTATGACAATTTCCTGAACGGCCTGTCAGCGGAAACCACAGAGAAACAGCTTGCCGAAATGGGCGTGAAATCCTATAAAGGTCAGCACTTCGGCAATTCATCCATTCGGCAGATTCTCGGCAACATCACTTATACGGGAAATCTCTTGTTTCAGAAGGAATATGTGATAGATCCCATCAGTAAGAAAAGCAGAATCAATCGCGGCGAGCTGCCGCAGTATTTCGTGGAGAATACCCACGAAGCCATCATCCCGATGAATGTCTACCAGGCGGTGCAGACCGAGAAAGCCCGCCGCCGGGAGCTTGGGGCTTTGGCAAACTGGAGTATCAACACTTCCTGCTTTACCAGCAAAATCAAATGTCCCATCTGCGGGAAAAACTACCGCAGGAGCGGAAAACGCCAGCGCAAGAACCCGGATGAAGTATATTACATCTGGATTTGCAGAACCAAGAGCGAAAAGGGCGCAAAACACTGTGCTGCGAAGTCTATTCCAGAAAAAATACTGAAAGCCGTGTGCGCCGAGGTTCTTGGAACAGATGAGTTTGATGATGCCGTATTCTCAGAAAGGGTCGAACAGATCGTTGTGGTCGGCGACGACACAATGGAATTCCATTTTTATGACGGCACAATGCTGACAAAGAAATGGAAATCCACAGCAAAAACAGACTGGTGGACAGATGAGCGCAGAGCCGCATGGGGTGAGCTTCATAAACACAAAGCTACCAATCCGAACCGCAGCCGTTTTTATGAGTTTACAGGATTCATCAAATGCGGGCAGTGCGGCGAAAATTTCCGCTGCCAGAGTTCGTCCAGGAAGGATGGCTCACACGTCAGAACCTGGCACTGCGGAAGAACCTGCGGAAATATCAGTGTGCGGGATGAGATCCTGAAAGAGATGGTCTGCGATGTACTCGGTCTGGATGCTTTTTCTGAGGAGTCGATGGATACGGCGCTGGAGAAAATCACAGTTGATGGAGACACAGTATATTTCCACCTCCATAACGGCAGCGTTGTGAAGCGTGAATATGTCAAACCAAAGAGAAAAGGCACAAAGCATACGGAGGAATTCAAGGAGCATATGCGTCAAATCATGAAAACTAAGTGGAAGGAGGGCAAAATGCATGGCACAAAGAAAAGTGACAACCATTCCGGCCACGATCAGCCGGTACACGGCAGCGCCGATTAACAGCCCCAAGAAACGCCGTGTTGCCGGATACGCCCGCGTTTCCACTGACCACGAAGACCAGGTCACCAGCTACGAGGCGCAGGTGGACTACTACACAAATTACATCAAGGGACGGGAGGATTGGGAGTTTGTCGCCATTTATACAGATGAAGGGATTTCTGCAACCAATACCAAGCGGCGTGAAGGTTTCAAAGCCATGGTGGCGGATGCACTTGCCGGGAAGATTGACCTCATTGTAACAAAGAGTGTCAGCCGGTTTGCCAGAAATACAGTGGACAGCCTGACCACCGTGAGGATGCTGAAAGAAAAAGGCGTAGAGATTTATTTTGAAAAAGAAAACATTTGGACGCTGGATGCCAAGGGCGAGCTGCTCATTACCATCATGTCCAGCCTTGCCCAGGAGGAGAGCCGGAGTATTTCGGAAAACACCACATGGGGCCAGAGAAAGCGGTTTGCAGACGGCAAGGCGAGTGTGGCTTACAAGCGGTTCCTGGGATATGACCGGGGGCCGAACGGCGGCTTTGTAGTCAATCCGGAACAGGCAAAGACGGTCAAGCTGATTTACAAGTTGTTTCTGGATGGGCTGACCTGCCATGCCATTGCGAAGGAACTGACAGAGCGGAATCTGCCTACTCCGGGCGGCAAGGCGGTGTGGAACCAAAGCACTGTCCGCAGCATTCTTACCAATGAAAAATATAAAGGCGATGCCCTCTTGCAAAAGGAATTCACGGTGGACTTCCTTCAAAAGAAAACAAAGAAGAACGAGGGTGAAGTTCCGCAGTATTATGTAGAGGGCAACCACGAAGCCATCATCGATCCTGCCACCTTCGACTATGTCCAGGCGGAGATGGCGCGGCGGATGAAGGATAAGCACCGCTACAGCGGAGTGAGTATGTTTTCCTCCAAGATCAAGTGTGGTGAGTGCGGCGGCTGGTATGGCTCCAAGGTGTGGCACTCTACGGATAAATACCGCCGGGTTATCTATCAGTGCAACCATAAGTATAAGGGCGGCAAGACCTGCGGCACGCCCCACGTCACAGAGAAACAGGTCAAGGGTGCTTTT
>DVHF01000146.1 GCA_018712265.1 Candidatus Gallacutalibacter pullicola | reverse complement strand
ATTCAAAAGCAGGAATGGAAACTCAGTAAAACGACCGGAACTCATATGGCGCAGGCAGAGTATGAAGAACTTTCCCGGTTCGGCACGGAAATGTCCGATGAAGAAGCACAGACGTATATCTCAGAAGAATGTGGCTTTATTCCGGAAAGAATCAGGATCGTTCGTGAAGTGAGCACCTACGAGGTATGCGGATGCCGGCTGCGGAAAGCAGAAACCTTTAACCGCCCTCCGGTGCAAGGCTCTACCGATTGGAACTACTATCGATTCGATTGCGGATTCTTCCAGTACGAGCTGATAAACGGGGAGCTGCAATTTTACGAAAGCTGACAGGAAAGCTGTGCGGGAAGGATACATTTCTCCCCGCACAGACAACACAAAGTAAAGTTTCATGAAAAAAATAGACGAGCATTTTATAGCTATCAGAAAGGATGAACCAAATGACAGAAACAAAAATTTTAGATGGTGTAAAGTATTATATTACTGATGGATATTTGAAAGACTATTGTGTCATTGAGTACAGACAATTAGTGCCTATGTATAGTGATGATGGAAAAAATTACATCACGGTAAAGGAACGCCCCATTACTTGGGAAATGTGGCTAAAGTATCATAATAATCAAAGAACCCTATTTTTAAATGAAGCTTTTTCAAGATAAAGTGATACATAAGCAATAGCCCCAACAAAAAGCGGACGCGTGTCCGCTTCTGAATCCCGCCCCGGAGGTTACGAGGGCAGAAAGAAGCTTATGCGCATCTCTGGGGAGGAGGCAAAATTTTGAAAGTAAAAAACGTGATTAAAGGATTGAAAGCGAAGTACGATTTACAGGAAATCCATATCATAGATGAAACAAAGGTGATATACAGCGGGCCTTTATCTGGATGGAATAACACTGACGTTGATATGATAGTGTATAAGCACCGCGTTGAGAATATGGAGGTACTTCAAAAACTCTTGTTCAATCATAAAAAAGCATTTATTTTTGTGGGGAATCCCTTAATCAATCAGAACTAAAAGGTGGAATTTTCATGGCAATCAAAATTGATATTCAGAAAAATGACGCTTTCCTCTATACGCCTTACAATAAAGATTTCATTTCACGGATCAAGGAGACAATAGGCGGCACAAAGTGGGATCTTGATAGGAAAGCATGGAGAATTCCCGTTGAATCTGTACCAGACGCTCGAAAAATCATGCGTGATATTTTCGGAGAATGTGACATTCCGTCCGACGAAGCTAAAGTTACAGTCCGTCTCACCTTTAGCGAAAAAGTCACCGAACAATGTGGACCTGTGAGGATCTTTGGCAAAACCATTTCAGACGCCAGAGGACGCGACAGCGGTGCGCATCCCGGCGAGGACGTTACAATCATTTCTGGAATGGTTACATCGGGCGGATCCAGACAGAACTGGGAATCCGTAGTCGAAGCTGACACCGTTGCACTGCTCCGAAATGTGTCCGAAAGTATGCTTACAAAGGAGCTGCCCGAGGGGGTAACTTTTGAAATCGTGCAGGAAGATGATAACCGCGATAAACTGATAGCCGAAAAAGAAAGACTCCTGGCACGTATCGCGGAAATAGATAAGATACTCGCAGGAGAAAATACAGCTCCGTAAGCCGCACAGGATCTCAAAAGCGGACGCGTGTCCGCTTTTGAGATTGAATTAAGGGTAAGAACCATTTTATATAGATAATTTCACTCTGGTTTGGATAAGTTTTCATACTCTGACAAAAATCCCGAAATTATAATAGAACCTGTCGCTGTCAAAGGACAGTAAAAATTTTTTCGGGAGGTTTATAGAGTATGAAAAGAAATTTAGGAGACTGGATGGATTTATGGCTGGAGGTATATGTAAAGCCAACGAAAGCAATTAACACTTATGCCAACTATTGCGATGCAGCACAACGGCTATTCCGTGTTTTTCCGGATTGGGAAAACGCAGAAATGGATCAGCTCACCAATTTAACGGTTCAGGAAGCGTTTAATTTTATGGGGGAGCTGTATGCCAAAAACACGCTTAATCACATCCGTGTAGCTTTACGCGGAGCATACAAAACGGCAATTAAAAACGGAGTTTTTCTCGAAAACCCCGTTATCGATATTGAAATTCCTTCGTATGCTTCCAGCCGTACCGTCCCTTCCCTATCGATTTCAGAACAAAAGATGGTAGAAGAAGCGTCGCTTTCGGATCCATTAGGACATATTACCGTTTTTCTGCTGAATACAGGCTTGCGGGCAAACGAACTGATGAACTTGAAAAAAGAACACTATATTGCCAAACATAATTATATCGTCATTCCTAAGAGCAAAACGAAAGCAGGAGAACGAATCGTTCCTTTAGTTCCGATAGCAAAAGAAATCCTTTTGATGAAGCTGTATCGCGGCGAAAGCGACTATATGTTTACCTCGACGAAGGGAACACCTGTAAGCAAAACTGTACTTCGTAAGCTGTACATAAGAACCCGTCAAAAGACAGGATTGGATTTTCTGACGAATCATGTATACCGCCACACATTTGCGACCCGGCTGGTAGAAAATCAGGTGGATTACAAGGCCCTTGCTGAACTTCTGGGGCACACAGATGTGGCGTTCACATTAAATCGTTATCCGCGTATCCATCATGAATTTTTATCTCAGCAAATCAATCTGCTGGGAAATAACAGGTAAAAGAGGAACTTTGTACAAAAATCCCCTTATCTCTTTTACTTAAAGATAAGGGGATAATTCTTTCAGAGTATTGACTTTTTTACCAAAAAGTGCTATAATAAATTAGAAAAGAAAAAACATCCATAGGGGCTAGAATGTCTCGCAAACAATCTAACCCCATCCGCCATAAGGGTACGGCAAATACCACTTGTGACTTATAGATGCCATTCTTGAGGTATATTATACCTCATTATGGATACATTGTCAAGAAGGTGCGTTCTCTGCTTTTCCCATTGGCGGAGGACGTATCTTCTTTTTTGCGGCTCAATGTACCGCAATTACATTGAGAACCGCTGAACTTTGACAATAAGCCAAAGAACACAGGCTTAACATAGGAAACACAGAGACAATCAACCCGTTCGGCGGAACCACAGGAACCCGCCAAGCCGGAGCCAGTTACAACGCCGATGCCTTTTGGCGGCTCGCTCCGTAACGGCTGGTCAGCAGCCAGCAGCGATAACAAGAACGGGGTAGGAACCTTATCCTTGCACGCATCACCGCATGGGGATAGTCCCGCATAGGGGATCGGACGTAACAGCCCGGGGTGCTTTGCAGCTACAAAGCACTTTGTGTTTTTCACTGGAATACGATTTTCGTCCCAGTGTTTTATGGTAGAGCGTTTGGCTTTATCATAAAACAATGCTTTCAAATTTTTTGAAAATATTGTTTTATGATAAGGCTTCAAGGGGAGATTTCTCTCCCCCATTTGCCCTAAATGGTGAACCATCGGGGATTTGAACCCCGGACACCCTGATTAAAAGTCAGGTGCTCTGCCAACTGAGCTAATGATTCACAGACTATTTGCAGCGGCTATTACTAGACACTGTTTTACAGCCTTTATATTATAGCAATCTTTCCCGCATTTGTCAACACAAAAACACATGAAAAGAAATTTTCTTTTCAGCTATGCGTTAAAAATCCTGATTTTGCAACGTCCATCCGCAGTCATTGTGGTAGATCATCTGGCGTGTCATGCCGCCGTCGATGCAGATATTCTCCCCTGTTATGAAGCCCGCCTTATCCGAGCAGAGATACAGCACCATGTTCGCAATATCGAGCGGGTTTCCCACCCGTCCGGCGGGCTGCTGATACGCATCGGGGCCGGTATACACGGTGAAGTCCGTATCGATCCATCCGGGTGAAATGGAATTGACCCTCACCCGCCCTGCCAAGCTCACAGCAAGAGCGTGAGTCAGCGCGGAAATACCGCCCTTTGCCGCTGTATAGCTTTCGGTCTGGGGCTGACTCATCCTGTCGCGCGAGGACGAAATGTTCACGATCGCGGCTCCCTGCGCGAAGTACGGTTCAAACAGCTTGGTGAGATAAAACGGCGCCGTCACGCCTACCCGCAGCGCATATTCAAATTCCTCGTATGTGCATTCACTGAGCCCTTTCATCAAAGGCAGGGCGTTATTGATCAGGAAATCGACATGTCCAAACTCCCCGATCACCTTTTGGGCAAATTCCTCCAGCACCGTTTTGTCAGAGAGATCCCCCACAAAATACGCATTGGGGAGCAGATCAATCACGCAGACACTGGCCCCTGCTTTTTGAAATTCCTCGGCGATCGTTTTCCCGATCCCTTTCGCGCCGCCCGTCACGACGACTACCCGATTCTCAAGCATTGCAATCCTCCTTATCTATGTCATGGTCGGCGCAGCCTGGCCATCCCTTTCCAGAACGGAACAAACAGCGCCAGCGATACAAGCATCGCGCCAAAATCCGCGATCGGCGTCGCCCATACAATCCCGTTGATACCCGCCAGTGCGTTCATCAAAAACATAAACGGTATATCAAGCCCGCCCTTGCGCAGGAGCGACAGGAGCATCGGCTGCACCTTTTTACCGACCGATTGAAAAATGGTAATAATTGTCATCGTAACTGCGATGCACGGGCCGGTAATACAGATAATCCGCTGGAACAGCTGTCCATACCGAACCGTTTCGGCATCGTCAATGAACGCCTGTACAATCGGCCCGGCGCACGTGAACAGCAAAACTGCACTCGCCGACGCCACCAGCAGGCTATACAGGAACGATGTGCGAACGGACGCCATCATCCGTTTATAATTTTTCGCGGAGAAATTATACCCGATCAGCGGCAGCACGCCCTGGGACATCCCCGTCGATACTGCGAACGACATCATATCCACCTTTTTGGCGATACCGATCCCCGCCACCGCTTCATTGGAATAGGAAACCATCAGCTTATTCAGCGTGACATTGGACACTACGCCCATCAGGTTCATCAGGCAGCTGGGCAGGCCCACCAGAAGCACCTCACGCGGGATCCCCAATCCCAGACTATACTGCCTGGGATTGAGCGCAATATCCGTCGAGCCGCTGCGCCGGGCAATCAATATCAGAAAATATCCTGTGGCGATCACATTGGAAAGCATCGTTGCGGCCGCCGCCCCTGCGATCTCCATCCGGAACGTGAAAATAAATATGGGATCCAGAATGATGTTCAGCACCCCGCCCAGCGCCATGCCGAGGCTGGCCTGCCGGGAATATCCCTCTGCGCGCACCAGATGTGCAAACTCCTGATTGAGCACTGTTGGGACTGCGCCGAGCGTGACGGTCCAGAAAATATACTGGCAGCAAAACTGGTACGTCTCGCTGTCCGCTCCGGCCGCAGGCAGCACAAGGCCGCGCAGCAAATACAGCACAGCCCCGTAAACGAGGGAGACGAGAACGGCTGTCCAGATGCTGAACGCCGCCGTTTTTTTCGCCCTGTCATGATCGCCCGCCCCCAGGCAGCGCGAGATCAGGCTCGCGCCCCCAATGCCGAACAGGTTCGCCAGCCCTGTGAGAAAAATGAACATCGGCATACACAGCGATACGGCCGCCACTTGGTTGGGATCCCCGATTTGGCCGATGAAAAACGTATCCGCCATATTGTAGACCACCGTAATAAGCTGGCTGATCACCGTGGGGATCACGAGCAAGATCACCGCCCTGCGCACCGGAGCCCTTTCAAATAATTCCGTGCTGTCCATTCTGCCCTTCCTTTCCGGCGGCTCGCAGTCCGTCCGCCACACACCGGATCGCAATCCGGTAGCTTTCCTCCCTGTCCGCCGGAAAATGAGAGAATCCTCCGGCCTGCTCGTGCATGACAAAGCCGTGCATCACGCTGCGCAGTACCCGTTGCCAATGAATCCGCTCTGTGCTGTCCAGTCCGTATTCCGCCAGCGTTTTTAGAATCGGATCCACAATCCGCTCGGCCTCTCTTTCCAGCAGCTTGTTCGGTGTTTTTACCAGGCTCATCAGGATACGGTACCATTCATAATGCTCCCTGGCAAAAGCACGGTATGACAGCGCCAGTGAAAACAGCGCGTCGTCCCCATGCCGGCCCTCAATCGCCTGCGCTTCGATCTCCAGCATTTTGTTGATCACGCAACGGCCCACTTCTGCAAACAGCGCATCCATACTTTCAATATGGTTGTACAGCGACGCCGTTTTTACATCTAGGCTTTTGGCAAGCTCCGCCATGGAGAACGACGCCATCCCCTGCTTTTCAATCAGCCGGAGCGCCGCCTGAATCACAGCGTCCCGGTTTAATCCCTGACGCGGCATCCTTATCACCTCCAGGATTGAGTACATTTTTATCATAAACTAATGGCATTAGTTTGTCAAGCCGAAAATAAAAAACGGCATCTGCCGGAAAACATCCTGCAAACGCCGTTCTGTTTTGAAACTATTCATTCAGTAAACGATCGCGCCGTATTTGGCGGCGGTACGTTCAATCAGCTGGTAATCGATATCGCAGTTGGAATCCACAATGAGACGGCCCTGAAAATACCGCAGGGCCGCGTCAAGGATCATGCGATCCTGCGTGCGTACCGCGACCGGCAAACTCGACGCCAGCGCGCTCCGGCACAGGATCTCCACATCGTCGAGCGTCTCCAGCTCCACCAACGCGGCGTTGACCTGCTCATCATTCAGATCGATCAGATCGTCCACCAGCCGCACGGAGCATTCAATCGACTCGCTCAGCACGATATTATCCCCCAGGAAAAAGGCTTCCGTCTCCGTGGCGGCGGCATAGCAGTCAGCATCCTCATAGGCGTGCCGGCCGGCCGGGAAATCAAATTCCCGCATCACGCGGCAAAGCGCGCGGATATGCTCCGGCGTTGTGCCGCAGCAGCCGCCCACAATCCCGGCGCCTGCCGAAAGGACTTCCCGCATCGCCTGCGCAAACCCCTCCGGGGAAAGAGTATGACCGGGCAGTCCCGCGCTGGGCTTGGCGATCAGCGGCACAGAAGCGTGCGGAAGCGTTTCCGCAAGGATCTCCGCCATCCCGTCCGGACCGGAACAGCAACCCAGCCCCACAGCATCGACCCCCATCGCCTGCAACGTAATGACGGCCGGCAGCAGACTCCCCCCTGTCACCGTTTTTCCGTTATCATCCACTGTGATGGTGGCGAGCACGGGAAGAGCCGTCGTACGCGCCGCCAAGACAGCCGCGCGCACATCGGCAAGGGATCCCTGCGTTTCGACCGCGACGAAATCAACCCCCGCCTCCTCGACGGCGCGGATCTGTTCGCGGTAGATGGAATAAATCTCGTCGAAATCGCCGTCCCCGTGCGGCGGCACGAGCATCCCGGTCGGACAGACGGAGGCACCCACCGGCGCGCCGTACGGCTCCGCCGCTTCTCTGGCAAGCGCAACGATCCGCCGGTTCAGCTCCCGGACGCGGCTTTCCAAGCCGTACCGGGCGAGCGCGGCGCGGTTCGCTCCAAAGGTAGGCGCGTAAACGGCCTGCGCTCCGGCCTCCAGATAGCCGCGCACAATCTCCCGGACAGCCTGCGGATGTTCGCAGAACCACGCTTCCAAACACTCCCCTGCCCGGAAGCCCATCTCCGCAGCGAGCGTTCCCGACGCCCCATCCAGCAAAAACGGCAGCGAGTACTCCATCCTTTTCCACCCCTTTCTCCCGTGACGGGGCTTCTCGCCCCGTAGCCCCGCCCGGGGACTACGCGTCCCCGGGACCCCGCGCCGGGACACAGTCCCGGACCCAACACATTTCCGGCATACGCCGGAAATGAAAAGTAATCGTATTTTAGAATAAAGTGTTTCCGCGCAGATCGCGCGGTCAGTTGGGAGGCTCTGCCTCCCAAACCCTCCGCGTCCCCCGGCGCACGGGAGGGGGCTTGGGGGAATCCTCCCCCAATAACCGGACGACCCCGTCCGGAAGACGTTTTGCTATCCATGAACAGACAAAAACTTTCCTTTCCCGCGTCTCGACACCCGGGCGCGATCACCGCCGGGCTGGGGCGGCAGTGGGTCCGGGACTGCGTCCCGGCGCGGGGTCCAGGGGCCGCGGAGGCCCCTGGCGCGCAGCACCGTGCGGGGGTGGGGGAACCTCCAGCTTACATGGAGGTGGGGGCGTTGATTTTGAACATGGAGAGGACGTTGCGGATCACAGTGGCGGAGGCGGTGCAGAGTTCCAGACGGGCCGCGGCCAGCGACGGCTCTGCGCCCTTGACGCGGCAGGCATTGTAGAATTTGTGGAACAGGTTCGCCAGCGTGATGACGTACCGCGTGATGCGCGCAGGATCGTAGTCCTTGGCCGCCCCGATGATCTCTCCCGTGTACGCGGAAATGTGGCGGATCAACTCAATTTCCTCCGGCGCGGTGAGCAGGGCCAGCTCTTCGTCCGTGCATTCACGCGGGGTGATGCCTTCGGCGGCGAGGGCTTTCAGGATGCTGCAAATGCGCGCGTGCGCGTACTGGACATAATATACCGGGTTCTGGGAATCCTGCTTGACAGCCAGATCCAGATCGAAATCCATCGCGGAGGTCGCTTCGCGCATATTAAATAAGAAGCGCGCCGCGTCTACCGATACCTCGTCGAGCAGATCGGCAAGCTGGATCGCTTTGCCGGTGCGCTTGCTCATGCGTACCGGCTGGCCGTCCTTCATCAGGTTGACAAGCTGCATCAGTACGACGTCCAGCTTGCTTCCGTCCAGACCGATCGCGTTCATCGCGCCTTTCATGCGGGCGACGTGGCCGTGGTGATCCGCGCCCCAAACGTCGATGCAGCGATCGAAACCGCGGTTGAATTTATTGCGGTGATAGGCAATATCGGCGGCAAAATACGTCGGATTGCCGTTCTGGCGGATGAGTACCTCGTCCTTTTCCGCGCCGAACTGCGTCGCGCGGTACCAGGTCGCACCGTCCTGCTCGTAGGTCATGCCCTTTTCGCGCAGCAGATCGACTACAGCGCGCACTTCGCCATCCTTATGCAAGTCGCTTTCCAGGAACCAGCGGTCGTACTGGATGCGGTACTTTTCGAGATCCGCTTTCATGCGGGCGATGTTGCGCGGCAGGGCGTAGCCGACAAGGGCCTTGCGGCGCTCCGCGGGATCGGCGTCCACATAGCGATCGCCGTTTTCATCGGCAAATTCCTGCGCGCGTTCGCGGATGTCGTCGCCGTGATAGCCGTCCTCCGGGAACGGGACGGCGTCCTCGCCCTTAAAGATCTGAAGATAGCGCGCCTCCAGCGACACGCCGAATTTTTCGATCTGGTTGCCCGCGTCGTTGACGTAAAATTCACGCCAGACGTCGTATCCGGCCGCGTCCAGCACCGCCGCCAGACAGTCGCCCAGAGCGCCGCCGCGCGCGTTGCCCATGTGCATCGGGCCGGTGGGGTTGGCGGAGACAAATTCCACCATCACTTTTTTGCCGCCGCCGAAATCACTGCGGCCATAGGAATCGCCGAGGCGGCGGACGTCGCGCAGGACCTCCGAATAAAATGTCCGTCCCAGGAAGAAATTCAGGAAGCCGGGCCCGGCGATCTCGAATTTTTCAAAATAGGAGCCGTCCAGAGAGAGGTTCTCGCCGATCGCTTCGGCAATTTTGCGCGGAGCCATGCGGAACGCCCGCGCAGAAACCATCGCGGCATTGGCGGCCCAGTCACCGTGGGCGCGGTCCGCGGGGACCTCAATGGTGAAATCCGGGATAGGCTCCGCCGGGAGCTTTCCGGCCGCAACGGCGCGGCCTACTGCCTCTATGATGAGCGTCCGAAGCTGATCAGTTGCCTGCTGTACAATCTTTGACATCTTTTTGTTCTGCCTCCTTGACCGTGATTGAAATTTCATTGATACTGGACAGATCGGAATTGATGTCCAGCGTATAATTGATGTCCACGCGCCCGCCCTTTTCTCCCAGGCTGGAACGCAGCGTGCTGGTGAATACCCCCACCACAAGGCTTCCGTAGCCGGTGTCGTACTGGCACAGGTGGCGCTTTCCTTTTTCCAGAATCAGCCGTGTGCCGTCCATGCCGCCGCGGATAAGGGTGACGCGGTTCTCCTGATCCTCCACCTTGAGAATGGAGGTCTGCGGGGAAAGCTGGCTGTCCTCGTCGTATTCCTGATACACAATGTAGCGCGAATTCCCCTTTACCGTGTAGGAGCCGCGCGTGGTGAGCCGGACCTCTCCCGACTCGCCGTCCACCTTCTGGCGGCCAATGATTGAAATTAAATAATCCTCTTTCACTTTCTGCTCCTAAAACCGGCCTGCCGCGGCCTAATATTTTTCAATGTCGATTCTCTGAACGTCCGAAAGGATATTGCAGCCCAGGAAAATTTCCGCAATCTGCGAAAAATTCTCCACATAATCGCTGACGAAAAATGAGCGTTCGCCGCCGCCCTCGGCCAGCAGCCCCGATTCCCGCAGGGCCCTCGCCGCCCAGAGCGCCGTCTCGCGGCCGCTGTCGATGAGCGTAACGCCGCCACCCATCACTTTGGAGATGATCCGGCTGATGATTGGATAATGGGTGCAGCCCATGATCAGCGTATCGACGCCGCTCTCCCGCAGGCCGGAAAGGTATCGCTGCGCGGTGAGCAGGGTGATCTCGTCGTTGTCGTCCACGAACCCGCTCTCCACCAGCGGGACAAACAGCGGGCAGTCCTTTTCGTAGACGGACAGGGCGGGATCGATCTTTTCCAGCTCCCTGCGGTAGGAGCCGCTGCGGATCGTCGCGGTGGTGCCGATGATGCCGATCTTCCCGTTGCGGGTGGCGGACGCGGCGGCCTGCGCCGTCGGGAAAATCACGCCCGTGGCCGGCACGCCGACGCTTTGCAGGATGTCCGGCGCTGTGGAGCTGACCGTCCCGCAGGCCGCCAGAATCATCTTGACGTTTTGGGAAAGCAGGAAATTGATATCCTGCCTTGTGTATTTCCGCAGGATTTCGCGGCTTCTTGACCCGTAGGGAACGCGCCCCGTATCGCCGAAATAAACGATGTTTTCCTCCGGCAGGATCCGGGAAAGCTCCTTGACGGCGGTCAGGCCGCCAAGCCCGGAGTCAAAGACGCCGATCGGGCGGGCGTCCATCAGGCCCCCCTCTCAAACGCGAGAGCGATCAGGCGGTCGAGCAGCTCCGGGATCGGCACGCCCGCGGCCTCCCAGAGCTTCGGGTACATGCTGATGGGCGTGAAGCCCGGCAGCGTGTTCAGTTCGTTGAGCAGGACGGCGCCGTCCGATTTGCGCACAAAGAAGTCGACGCGCGCCAGTCCCGAGCAGCCCAGACGGCAGTACGCGCGCAGGGCGGTGGAGCGGATCTGCTCCGCCGTTTCCTCCGGCAGGCGCGCCGGGATGTACAGCTGGGAGGTGCCGTTTTTGTATTTATCGTCGTAGTCGTAGAACTCGGCGGAGGCGGCGATCTCCCCGACGCCGGATACGATCGGATGGCCGTTGCCGAGCACGGCACATTCCACTTCCTGCCCGACGATCGCTTCCTCGACCTCGACCTTGCTGTCCTCGCGGGCCGCCTTTTCCACAGCCGCGTCGAGCTCCTCCTCACAGGAAACCTTGCTGACGCCCACAGAGGATCCGGCGTTCGCCGGCTTGACAAAGACGGGATACCCCAGACGCTCCCGGATCTTCAGGCGGATTTTGTCGCGGCCCTCGCCGCTGTAATTTTCCGCGAAGAACCACAGATAGTGCGCCTGCGCGATCCCCATGCCCTCCAGCAGGGAATTGGTGACGGCCTTATCCATGCACACCGCCGAGGAAAGCGTATTGCAGCCCACATACGGGATGCCGCTGAACTGGAACAGCCCCTGAATCGTGCCGTCCTCGCCGTTTTTTCCGTGCAGCGCCGGGAACAGTACGTCCACGTGGATCGTCTCGAACGTGCCGTCCGGCTTTTCCGCGAGGAATCCGCCGACGGTCGGATCCCCGGTGAGATAGACGGGGCGGCAGTCGCTCTCCAGCCAGGTGTTGTCCGGGATGCGGTTCCAATCCCCGCTGTAGAGGAGCCATCGCCCTTCCTTTGTAATGCCCACAGCAAGCACATCATATTTCTCGCGGGAAAGTCCGCGGAGGAAGGTCGTCCCGGAGACGAGCGAGACCTCATATTCCGAGGAGCGGCCGCCGAAAATAACAGCGACGGTTAGCTTTGACATAGGAAAAGACCTCCATGAAACACATATTTCTATAAGTATATGAAAAAATGCGAAAAGTTTCGCCCGCCATTTTTCAAGGGAACGCCATGCGCCGGCGGCGCACAACCAGAACGGCGGGCGGCCCCGTCTCTCTATACATTATTATGTCATATCGCGGCGGGCAGAATAGATTTCATCTAATCATACCATATCCGCACGCGCTGTGCAATCTTCCGGACGCCGAATTTTCCGGAATTTCCGCGCAGATTTCTGTTTCCCCTCGCAGAATTACGGCTTTACTATTCGCGCCGGATAGGCTATAATAAGTAATACAACTATATTGATCCGGCGGCGGGCGGGGCGTATCCTGCTCAAAAGCCGGGACTGTTTGAAACTCAGAAATAACGATCAGGAGTGATATTACATTGGATAAGGCATTGGAACTGATTGCCGAAAAGGTAGGACAGGCCCTCGCTGAGCAGGGCTTTGAGCGGCAGAGCGAGCCGCTGCGCGAGGACAAGGGGATCGGCGTGCTGTATACAGGCGAGGCCGTGGCGTACAGCGTGATGTATGAAACCAGCGCGAAGCGTTTCCTGCTGCGCACGGCGTCCATGACCGACAAGGGTCCGGACGGCGAATGGAAAAACCTCTCCACCTGGATGTACGACGCCCAAAACGGCAGCGATCTCCGTGACGCAGAAAGCATCGCCAACGATTTCGTGGAAACTATCCAGGGACCGAAGCGCGTCGAGGCTGTGCGTGAGAGCAAGAAAAAGCGCAAAAAGGACGACGAGTACAACGTCGATCCGGTGTTCTTCTTCAACCGGACAGTGAATATCTTCCCGGAAATCCGCGAGGAGCTTGCGCAGGAGCGGATCGAATACGGGAGGGTGCGCGCCGTGACCTTTGCGCGCACAAAGCTTCTCCCCAAAATGGAGAACCTCGCCAAATCGTATCCGGACAGCGATCCCTACAACAAGATGTGCGCCCTGCTGAACGATATGTACCAGAACGGCGATATGGACGTGCGTTCCATCGTGACGATGGTGCTGCTCAACGGCTTTTCCGATGAATCGCTGGTGGAAAAGATGTCGGAGCAGTTCAGCGACGATCTGAAAAAGGGATGGAAATTCGGTAAAAAATACAAGGGCAAGAAGGTCAAGCCCGAAAAGAAGAAAAAGCGCGTCCAGTACACCGCCGAGAACCTGAACGAACTGCGCCGCCGGTGATCCCGCATGGAGCCATCACAAACACAGCGCAGGCTGTATAACCTGCGGCGTGCTTTCCCGTACACAATCCCCGTGATGATGGGCTATCTTTTCGCGGGGATTGCGTTCGGGGTGCTCCTGCGCAGCAAAGGCTATTCGTTCTGGTGGGCAGGGCTGATGAGCCTGCTTGTTTACGCGGGCTCCCTGCAATTTGTGGCTGTCAATTTCTTTGCTCCCGGCGTGAGCCTGCTTCACGTAGCGTTCCTGACGCTTATGGTGAACCTGCGTCACGTATTCTACGGCCTGTCGCTGCTCACCAAATTCCAGGGGATGGGCTGGCGCAGGCTGTACATGATCTTCGGCCTGTCGGACGAGACGTATTCGATCCTCTGCGGCGTAAAGGCCCCGGAGGGGACACAGCCTGCGCGGTTCTATTTCTGGATCGCGGTGCTGGATCAGCTTTACTGGATCTGCGGATCGGTGCTGGGCGGGATCGCAGGCGGTCTGATTCCGTTCGACACCACCGGCATCGACTTCACGCTCACCGCCCTGTTCACCGTGATTTTCACCGAACAGTGGCTGGAAAGCAAGGATCATCTTCCCGCCCTCGTGGGGATCGGATCCGGTGCCGTCTGCCTGTTGATTTTCGGCGCGGATAACTTTCTTCTTCCGGCACTGATTGTGTCGGTGTGCCTCCTGCTGATTCTCCGCAGGCCCGCCGGAAAGGAGGGGCAGGCATGATCAGCACGCAAAGAGCTCTCCTGATTATCCTGATCATGGCCGCTGCCACGCTTGCGACAAGGGCTTTGCCGTTCCTGATCTTCCCGGAGGGAAAGCAGATCCCGGAACGGATCGTACTGCTCGGGAAGGTGCTTCCCCCGGCTATCATCGGAATTTTGGTAATATACTGCCTGCGGAACATCTCCCTGACCGGATTCCCGTTCGGCATTCCGGAGCTGGTATCGGTAGCCGTTGTCGTTCTGCTGCACGTCTGGAAGCGCAGCAACCTGATCAGCATCTGCGGCGGCACCGCTCTTTATATGTTTTTAGTGCAGGCAGTATTTTAAAGCCGCTGTTTTCCCCTATCTTAGCAAGATATATCCAAGCCAGCGCAAAGCTCAGCTCAATAGAAAATCCCCACAGGTAAGCGTTGGGCCGAAGGCCCCTAGCGTGGCCAATACCCTGCCCTGTCAGAGCAAAACAGGGCGAGATTACACTCCGAGGTTTCCTGACGGCATACGCCCAAAACAAGCGAAACGGCCTGCTGGGCAGTTGATCGATTCTGGAAAAGCCCAATAAAGTGCAGTATTTTCCGGCAAAGGAGCGCGCTTTCTGGCTCTCAACATGCCTACTGTTACCACCAAGGATCCCGGCCGTGGGGTCTGGGGACACGGCCAGAGGGCTCCCCAGCAGGGGGATCTTTAAGGGGGACAGGAGTCCCCCTTAAATGGTCTTTTTCCATCTTTTCTTCCATAAGAAAAGATGGGGCCGGCAGGGGTTTGGGGGCGCGGCCTGAGCCGCCCCCAACGCCGGG
>DVHF01000145.1 GCA_018712265.1 Candidatus Gallacutalibacter pullicola | reverse complement strand
AGGAAAAATAAGATGCGATATTTTTAGAATTTAATAGAAAAATCGTCAGAATTATGACTTTTTAAAAGTTTTTAGCACACCGACTAATCAATTGCTAAATCCGAACAAAGCTGACGCGCCGGAATATTTCCGGGGAAACAGGCATAGCTATGAAAGGTAGATGTGCCAGCGGGGAGGGAGCAAAATGGCAGCAGAAGAGAAGAAAACAGCCAAGACGCCGCACAGTCTGATTTTGGAAAACAGGAAATCCCTCACGGCAACGGGGGTCTCCAATGTGGACAGCTTTGATGAGCAGACAGTAGTTGCCTATACCGATTTGGGGGAACTTGTGATTAAGGGAAACGGCCTGAACATCAACAGCCTGAGCATCGAAACAGGAGAACTGACCCTCACAGGCGAGGTTTCCTCCATGACGTATAATTCGGATACCCGACCCTCAGGCGGCTTTTTCTCTCGAATCTTCCGGTAAACGGGGGGGATCGCTGTTGGAGGTCACACTTGGATCGCAGCTTCAGGGGTTCCTGTTTGCGTGTGTTACCGGATTTGCTCTGGGAGCATTTTTTGATCTGTTCCGTATTTTCCGGGTGCTGTCCGGCTGCGGCCGCACAGCCGTATTTTTTCAGGATATTTTCTGTCTGGCCTTTGCGGGATTCGTCTCGTTTCTGGTGATGCTCACCGTAAACGCAGGCAGCGTCCGTTTTTTTCTGCTCGCCGGGGAGGGGATCGGCGTATGCGTCTGGTTCCTGACGATCGGCGAGGTGACTGTGCGGATCGCGCGCATCCTATACCGGATCGCGCGGGCGGTGTTCCGGTTTGCGCGGGACAGGATCGCATATCCGCTGTACAGGGCGGCGGCGTTCTGTTTGAAAGGAGCCTGGCGGATGCTGAAAAAGGGGGCGCGGACTCTAAAAAAATTTTTTGCAAAAAGAAAAAATCCCTTGAACCAAATCGGGGAGTAGTGTATAATGAAACTATCGTTATACCCCGGCGTCTATCGGTGGAGACAATACAGCACGGCGGTCCGGTTTGGAGGCGGTAGCTTTGAAGGTGATCAAGAAAAAGAAGCAGAGGGGAAGCATCATCCTGCGCATTGCAGTTTTTGCATTTGCTGCGTTTGTGGCGGGATCTTTGCTCACCCAACAGGTGCAGATCGCGGAGAAGCGCCGCCAGCTTGAGGATCTCCAGCAGGAAATCCGCCTGCAGGAAATCAAAAATGAGGATCTGGAGCAGGCGTTGGGCGACGGCAGTGATCAGGGCGATTATGTGGAGCGTATCGCGCGCGAATCGCTTGATTATGCCAAGCCGAACGAACGCGTCTTTGTGAATATTGCAGGAAACTGAGAAAGCAGCGGGGGCAAAGAGAATTTAAGGAGGAAATTTTGACTGTATGCAGCTTGAGGTAGGGGCAGTTCTGGAAGGGAAGGTCACTGGGATCACAAAATTCGGCGCGTTCGTGTCGCTTCCGGGGAATCGGACCGGCATGGTACATATTTCTGAAATCGCGCCCACATTCGTGAAGGAAATCCGTGATTTCGTCACCGAAAACCAGACCGTAAAAGTAAAAGTGCTGAATATCAGCGAGGATGGAAAGATCAGCCTTTCCATGAAAAAAGCAGTGGAGCCCGCCGCCGCAGCCCCGGCGCAGAGGCGTCCGGCACGTCCCGGGAGCTTTGAATGGCAGGCCACTAAAAAAGAGCCCTCCAGCTTTGAGGATATGATGTCCAGCTTCAAAAAATCGAGCGATGAAAAGATGTCCGATCTCAAGAAGTGCATGGATTCCAAGCGCGGCGGCTTTTCGCGGCGCGGGGGCCAGTCCCGGCAGGGCTGAATCTTGCAGGTGAATAGGAGCGGCAGGGGACGGTACAGCTATCGTCCCCTTTGTTTTGTGCACGGGAAAAGAAAATAGAAAGGGGATTCTATTATGCTGTTGATTCATGGCGTGATTCATACGATGGCGGGGGAGCCGATCCCGGATGGGTTCCTGCGCGCGGAAAACGGGGTGATCACGGCTGTGGGCGCGATGCCCGCGGAGCCGGCGCCCGGCGAGGAGGTCATCGACGTGCAGGGGGCCGGGGTTTATCCGGGCTTCATCGACGCGCATTCCCATCTGGGAATGTGGGAGGACGGCCTCGTGTTTGAGGGCGACGACGGCAACGAGGATACCGATCCGCTCACCCCGCAGCTGCGCGGCATCGACGCGCTCAACCCGATGGACCGCTGTTTTACGGAGGCCTGTGCCGGCGGCGTCACCACAGTTGTGACGGGACCCGGCAGCGCCAACCCGATCGGCGGACAGATGGCGGCGGTCAAAACGTACGGGAAGCGCATCGACAAGATGATCGTCAAGGCGCCGCTCGCAATCAAAATGGCGCTTGGCGAGAATCCGAAGCGCGTCTACCACGATAAGAGCCGCACGCCCGTCACGCGTATGGCGACGGCGGCGCTGATCCGTGAGCAGCTCTACAAAGCAAAGAACTATATGGAAAAACTGGATCGCGCCCAAAAGGGCGAGGGAACTCCGGCGGAATTCGATTTCAAGTGCGAGGCGCTCCTGCCGGCACTGCGCCGTGAGATTCAGGTACATATCCACTGCCACCGCGCTGACGATATTTTCACGGCGATCCGCATTGCCAAGGAGTTTGACCTGGATTATGTGATCGTCCATGCGACAGAGGGCTATCTGATTGCGGATGAGCTCAAGGAGGAGGGGGCGCGGCTGCTGTCCGGGCCGTTCCTGAGCGATCGCAGCAAGCCGGAGCTGCGCAACCTCACGCCCGCCTGTCCCGGAAAGCTTTCCGGCGCAGGACTTCCGGTGGCGATCATCACCGACCATCCCGTGACGCCTGAGCAGTATCTCCCGGCGCTTGCAGGACTTGCCGTGCGCGAGGGCATGGATTACGATGAGGCGCTCCGGGCGATCACGATCAATCCGGCCAAAATCTGCGGGATCGATAACCGGGTCGGCTCGCTGGAGGTGGGCAAGGACGCGGACTTCACCGTGTACCGCACCGATCCGCTGTCACTGTCCTCGAAACCGGAAATGGTGTTCTGTTCCGGCATCAGACAGGTCTGATCCCCGCTGTAATTCGCGGAGCACTCCTGCCGCCTGCTGAAATGCCGTTTCACATCTGCGGTGTGCTGCGAACCGCCGCATCTTTTACAAAAATATAACAATTCATCTTAAAAATATCTTTATTTTTTTGGCGTTTGTGTTATAATATAAGTGTACCCGGAATGAAAAAGATTCCGGACAGCAGGAAGGCTTCGGGAGGCTCCCGGGGCCGCGAAAAGGAGATGTTGGCATGAAAATTACAATCGTAGGCAGAAAAGTGAATCTGAGGGACAATTTCAAGGAGTTGGCCCGGAAAAAGCTGGCGCGTTTTGACAGGATTTTTGATGAGGATGCCGACGCAAATGTTACGGTAACGGTGGAGAAAAACCGCCAGACCGTGGAAATTACCATCAACCAGCGCGGGAGGCTGTACCGCGCCGAGGCTACGGACTTTGAAATGAATGACGCACTGGATCAGGTGATGAGCAAACTGGGGCGTCAGATCCGCAAAAATAAGACGAAGCTGGCGAAGGAAATCCATTCCCAGGCGTTTAATCAATATGAGGAAGAATATTTCAACACCCCTGATCCGGACGAGGAAAACGAATATCAGATTGTCCGCACGAAGCGGTTCTTTGTCAAGCCGCTGAGCGTGGAGGAGGCGATCCTCCAGATGAACCTGCTGGATCACCAGTTCTATATGTTCCGCGACGAGGTGTCGGGGGAAATCAATGTGGTTTACCGCCGCAAGGATGGTACTTACGGCTTGCTGGAGCCGGAAGAAGCGGGCTGATGCGCATAAAATCGCATCCTATACAGCCGCGGGAAAGGTATTTACCTGCAAGGAACCACGGCGTTGGGATTGAGCGTCCGTAGGAAAGACAAAAGCTTTGTAGCCGGATACCGGCGAGGGGGGCGGAGCTTCCGCCTCCCTTTTTTTGCCACGGAGCCGGGAGGCTGCGGTTCGGCTGTCCGCACCGCTTTTGAAAAGCGGACGGAATTTTTACCTTACTATTATGATGGGAGAGTCAGAATGAGCGATTTGAGAATGGTGTGCCCGTGCCTTTTGGGCGTGGAGGGCCTTGTGGCAGAGGAACTGCGGGCGATGGAGGCCAGAGACGTGGAACCGCAGAACGGGCGCGTGCTGTTTTGCGGGGACGAGACGATCCTCGCGCGTGCGAACCTCAATTCGAGATACAGCGAGCGCGTCCAGATCCTGATGGGATCTTTCCGGGCCGTGACCTTTGAGGAGCTTTTTCAGGGGATCAAAAAAATTCCCTGGGAGAACTGGATTGGCAAACAGGACAGGTTCCCGGTGAAGGGATCCAGTCTGAATTCCAAGCTGTTCAGCGTCCCGGACTGCCAGTCGATCGTGAAAAAGGCGATTGTGGAGCGGCTGCGGCAGCGGTACCGCGTCCCGTGGTTTGAGGAAACAGGCGCGCTGTATCAGGTGCAGTTCCTGATCATGAAGGATCAGGTAAGCGTCATGCTCGATACCTCCGGGGCCGGCCTGCACAAGCGCGGCTACCGGGCCAACTCTATGGCCGCGCCGATCAAGGAGACGCTTGCTGCGGCGATGGTGCAGCTTTCCCGGGTGCGTCCGGACGCCCACTTTGTGGATCCGTTCTGCGGTTCCGGCACGATCCTGATCGAAGCGGCCACCTACGCCATGAATATCGCTCCCGGGCTCCAGCGGCGGTTCACGGCGGAATCGTGGCCGAGCGTCCCGCGGGAGATCTGGATGCGCGAAAAGGAACGGGCGCAGTCCCTGATCCGCCGCGACGCCAAATTTGAGGGCTTCGGCTATGACATCGACGGCGCGGCGATCGATCTGACTATCGAGAACGCCCGCAAGGCAGGAGTCATAGCCCGCATCCATGCGGAGAAGCGTCCAGTTTCGGAATTCCGTCCGGACGCGCAGTACGGCGTCGTGGTGTGCAATCCTCCATACGGCGAACGACTGCTGGACACGCGCGAGGCGGAAAAAATTTACGAGGAGATGGGCCGTGTATTCGTCCCGCAGCGGGGCTGGAATTACACTGTGATCAGCCCGGACGAGACGTTTGAGGAGCATTTCGGCAGGCGTGCCGATAAGCGGCGCAAGCTCTACAACGGAATGCTCAAGTGCCAGGTGTACCAATATTTCAAAGCGCCTAAGACAACCTAACATACAAAAACAAAAAGGACACGCTGTGCAGCGTGTCCTTTTCAAAATCCTCCGTCTCGACTGCGAGGATCCGTAGCCTCCGCGCTGGGGCGGAATTGGGGTCTGGGAAGATCCCCCCGCGGTGCGGGGGGAATGTCACGGAGTGACAAGGGGAACGGCCCGCGTGCGGGGAAGCCCCTGCCTGCTTAGCTGAGGACGGAGCGGTTCTGCCTGAGATAAACGAGGCCGGACAGAATGGTGAAAATCGTGCAAATCAGCATGAGAAGCTCGCCGATCCAATAAAAAGCAGGAACGGGGGAGGCCAGAAAGTCCTGAATATACTGCAGAAGCAAAATCACCAGGATTGCAATAATCTGGCTCACCGTTTTCGCCTTGCCCCAGATGTTTGCCGCGATGACGAGACCGCGTTCTGCGGCAAGGAGACGGATGGACGTCACCATAAATTCACGGGCAATAATGATCACCACGAACCACACGTTCGTGAGATCCAGAGACACAAAACAGACCAGCGCCGAAATCACCAGGATTTTGTCCGCAAGAGGATCCATGAATTTCCCAAAATTCGTGATGAGATTGTCACGCCGCGCAATCTTGCCGTCCAGGTGATCCGTATACGAGGCCGCGGCGAAAATCAAAAATGCAATCAGATAATGATGCGGCAGCGACTCCCACAGCACCGCCGCCACAAAAAACGGAACCAGTACCATCCGGAATATGGTCAGCTTGTTCGGAAGATTCATGCTTTCCCTCCCTGTCAAATCAACTCGCCGGTCAGGTCGCAGTCCATGCAGTCGTCAATGCGCACGCGCACCATCTTTCCGAAATACGGCTTGCGTTTTCCGGCAGGAACATGGAAAAACACCTTGCCGTCCACATCCGGTGCGTCCGCATAGCTGCGCCCAAAATAACATTCTGCGTACCGGTCAAAGCCTTCGGTGAGCACCTGCACCGTTTTGCCGATCTGGCTCTCACCGTATTCCTGCATGATTTCCATCTGCTGTTCCATGATGATATCGGCGCGGCGGCGCTTGACCTCCTCCTCCACCTGATCGGGCAGATCGGCAGCGGGGGTCCCCTCCTCGCGCGAATAGGCGAAGCATCCAAGGCGCTCGAACCGGATATCGCGCACAAACTCGGCAAGCTCTGTGAAATCCTCTTCCATCTCGCCGGGGAATCCGGTGATCAGGGTTGTGCGCAGGACGATCCCGGGCACGCGCTCACGCAGCTTGTTTAGCAGAGCCGTGAGGCTCCCGCGATCGCCGCGGCGGTTCATTGCCCGCAGAATTTTGCCGGACGCGTGCTGGAGCGGCAGATCCAGATATTTTACAATCTTCTGCTCAGAAGCGATTGTGTCGATCAGCTCGTCGGTGATGCAGTCCGGATAGCAGTACAGCAGGCGGATCCACATCAGGTTCTCAATTTTGCAAAGCTTGCGGAGCAGCTCCGGCAGGGCAAATTTCCCGTAGAGATCCAGGCCGTAGCGGCTGGTATCCTGCGCGATCAGGATTAACTCCTTTGCGCCGTCAGCCACAAGCTTTTCCGCTTCCGCAAGAATATCCTCCATCGTGCGGCTGCGGAAGCCGCCGCGGATGAGCGGGATAGCGCAGTAGGAGCAGCGGTTGTCGCAGCCCTCGGCGATTTTGAGGTACGCAAAATAGCTGGGGGTTGTGAGCACGCGCTCGCCGCAGATGGGCAGGCGATCCTTGGGCGGATAGGATTCGACGTGCTCCCCCGCCGCAACACGGGCAATGATGTCGGCGATATCGGGGTTCGCGCCAATTCCAACGACCGCGTCCGCTTCAGGGAGCTCTTTTGCCACTTCCTCGCGATAACGCTCTGCAAGGCAGCCCGTCACCACGATTTTCTTGATCTGGCCTTCCTTTTTCAACTTAGCCAGCTCCAGAATTTCCTCGATCGATTCCTTTTTCGCATCCTCAATAAAGCCGCAGGTGTTTACAATCGCCACATCGGCAAGGGCGGCGTCGTCGCGCAGCTCGAAGCCCGCCTTTTGCAGGGCTGCCATCAGAACCTCGCCGTCCACCTGGTTTTTCGCACAGCCCAGATTCACCATTCCCACACTGGTCGCCATATCACTATTCCTCACAATCCAAATCAGTTATCATTTCCCGCAGGACACTGCGGATATCATCATATTCATAGCCGAGACGCTCAAGCGCGCCTATCGCGCGGCGGCGTCCTTTTTCATCCGGCAGGACACGCGCGTATTTCCTCTCCAGGATCTCACGTATTTTTTCCTGTGGATCTTCCTCCTGCTCCGCGAGGATTTCCTCTATGAGCTCAGGATCGATCCCTTTGCGGCGCAGCTCCTGCCGGGCGCGGCGCGGCGCGAAGCCCTTCCGTCCCAGAAGCTCAGCCGCATACCGGCGGGCATAGGACGCATCGTTTACAAGACCGATCTCCTCCATGCGCTCCGCCGCCTCACGGCCAGCCTCCATGCCCTCGGTGCGCGCAATCTTTTCCGCAAGCTCTTTTTTGGAATGATCGCGGTGCTCAAGCAGATACAGCGCCTTTTCGCGTGCGCGCCGCCGGGAGGATTCCTGCTTGAGCGTGAGAAGTTCCTCGTCGCTGATTTCGAGACCCTCCCGCCATCCGGCCTCGCGCAGCGCCGCCGTATCGAGATTCATGGCGAATTCGCCGTCCAGAAACACGGCGGACAGCGATTTCCTGCGCGGACGGATCTCCGTAATGCGCATCAGTCATCCACCGTGATATCAATATCGACGTTCGGATTCACGCGCGGCTTTGCTTTGGCGCTGTCCTCCTGGGCGCCGTTCTCCTGCGATGCCTGGGCAGCACCCTCCACAGCGCCGTCCTTGCTTTCCGTTTCCAGCGGCTTGGCAGGCGATGCGTTCGGAGAAACTGCCGACTTGGCATACAGCGCGCCTGCGTTTTCGCGCACTTTTGCTTCAATTTCAGCCGCAAGCTTTTCATCATCCTGCAGCATCTTTTTCACATTGTCACGGCCCTGGCCGAGACGGTTCCCGTTGTAGGAGAACCACGCGCCGCTTTTCTGGATGATTTCCAGCTTTACGGCGAGATCCAGCAACTCGCCCTCATGGGAGATACCCCTGCCGTACATCACGTCAAATTCGGCCTCACGGAACGGCGGCGCAACCTTGTTTTTGACAACCCTTGCGCGGGTGCGGGAACCGATCTGCTCCCCGGAAACCTTGATTGCCTCCGATTTGCGGACGTCAATACGCACGGACGCATAGAATTTGAGCGCACGGCCGCCGGGAGTGACCTCCGGGTTGCCGTATACAACGCCGACCTTTTCGCGCAGCTGGTTGATAAAGATGGCGACGCAGTTCGATTTGGAGATTGCGCCAGCCAGCTTGCGCAGCGCCTGAGACATCAGGCGGGCCTGCAGTCCCACATGGGAATCGCCCATTTCGCCCTCGATTTCAGCGCGCGGCACGAGAGCGGCAACGGAGTCGATGACGATGATGTCGATTGCGCCGGAACGGACAAGGGCTTCCGTGATCTCGAGGGCCTGTTCACCGGTATCCGGCTGAGAGACGAGCAGGGAATCGACGTCCACGCCGAGGGCCCTTGCGTATACGGGATCGAGCGCGTGCTCGACGTCGATAAACGCCGCGTAGCCGCCCGCCTTCTGTGCCTGTGCGACGCAGTGCAGTGCAAGAGTCGTTTTACCGGAGGATTCCGGCCCATAAATTTCCACGATACGTCCGCGCGGCAGGCCGCCGATTCCCAGAGCGGCGTCCAGTGCGATGGAGCCCGTCGGGATAGCGTCCACGTGCAGGGCCTCCGTCTGGCCCAGACGCATGACCGCGCCTTTGCCGAACTGCTTTTCTATCTGTGCAAGGGCGGTGTCCAGCGCCTTTGCCTTATCAACAACTGCCATAAAAAATCCTCCTTGTTCTGCAAAACTTCGTTTTGCTTTCCAGCGCACCGGCGCGCTGGACTGCCGCCGGGCCACAGGCCCGGACCCGGATCGCGCCCGCTCCCTCCGGTCGCCCGGCTGGGTGCGCGATTAAGCTGAAATGCCCGCGCTGCAGCCTGTTTGCAGGCATGAACATCCCCGACCAGCGCACCGGCGCGCTGGACTGCCGCCGGGCCGCAGGCCCGGACCCAGATCGCGCCCGCTCCCTCCGGTCGCCCGGCTAGGTGCGCGATTAAGCTGAAATGCCCGCGCTGCGGTCTGTTTACAGACACGAACATCCCCGACCAGCTCCCCACCGCGACAGAGTACTTATAACAATGGCGTTTCAGCGACCGGGGGGAGCGATCCGCGGTTTACGTCCAGACTTAGTCTGGCCTTGTGAGGTTATTATACCTTATTTCCCGGATAAAAACAATAGATTTTCTGAAATTTTTCAAACGTTTGTTTGAAAATGGTTTTTTAAGTCACGAAAAAAGATCCGCCGGAAAAATTCCGGACGGATCCCAATTTTTTCTTGCGCCTGCGGCGAGCAGAGCAGGCTAAGCCTGCCGGAGGATTACCTTGCCGGTGCATTCCATTACGGGATTCTCCCGGATGATTTCCCCGACGCTGTCTGCGGTGATGGTGCCCGATTTCGGGTTCTTGACGGAAAGAATGTCTCCAACGATGTCGGCTGTCACGTCGGAATATTCAAAGGAAAGATCCGTTCCCTCCATCGTGCAGTTGATCAGCCGCAGGTTTTTGCAGTAGCAAAGCGGCTGCGTCCCGATGATTTTGCAGTTGATCAGCGTCAGCCCGTCGGAGAACCAGCCAAGATATTCCCCGCGCACTTCGGAATCCTCAACCACCACGTTTTTACTGTGCCAAAAGGCGTCCTTGGTGTTCAGGACGGAGTTCACAATATGTACATTCTCCGTATACTGGAAAGAATATTTTCCGAACATATGCAGGCCGTCGGCTTTCAGATCACGGCATTCCAGCAGCAGATATTCAGCCTCTATCCTGCTGTGGGAGATCTGGATCCCGCTGCACTTCCAGCCGAATTCCGGCGACTGGATACAGCACTGGCTGATTGTAATATCATGGCATTCCCGCAAACATTTGATCCCGCCGAGGGTGCAGCTTGTGATCTCCCCGTTGCGTGAGTACCACAGCGCCGCGCGCGTCTTTTCGTCCATCCGGGAATTCTGCAAACGGAATCCGTCCACGTGCCAGAGCGGATACCGCAACGAAAAGCCACAATCCCGCACGGTCACGTCACGGGCTTCCTTCAAGGCCGATTCCCCGTCAGCAGGCCCTGCGAATTGGCAGCCGATCACATCGGTGTGCTGCAAATGGTAAAGCGCCCGTTCCTCATCGAACTGCTGGTTTTGAATCTGCGTTCTCATTCTCGATAACTTCCTTCCGCGAATTTGCTGTTACTATCATACACGTTGGAGTATACTCCATGTCAAGTGTTTTCTTCGTCTATTATATTCCCAAACCTGCCGTTTGGCCAGTGCAAATGGAAAAATTCATAAATGCGATGTATAATAGCAGAGGAATACCGGGAAACGAGATGTCTGTTGATACGGATTGGAAAATTTTTGACCGGGTACATCCCGGAGGGAGAAAATGAAAATGAGAACCAAAAAGCTTTTCTGCTTGATTCTTTCGATCGCCGCACTGATGCTTCTGTCCTGCTGTACAGCCGGAATGAAGTCTGAATCCTCAATAGCGGAATCGCCGCCGCAGGAGATCGCGTCTCAGATTTCCTCTGATGCGGCGGACGATCCGTCCTCACAGGAAAGTCTGTCCGGGATGGAGTCCTCTGTACCGGAAGAATCGTCTGGGATACCGGAACAGGAGGAACGCTCTGTGAGCGGGACTGTCGAGGACGCTTCGATGGATACGCTGCGAATCAGCACAGAGGACGGCGCCTCTTATCTCTTTGAGGGGACGCAGGGGAAAGTGCAGGCAAGCCCGTCGGGCCTGCTGATCGGCAGCGCCGTCACGGTGTACTATTATGGAGCGCTGAACCCGGACTCCCAGCCGCAGGCGGTGGAAATTGCCTCCATTGTGGTGGAGGACGCGCAGCCCCCGCAGGAACAGGAATTCTCTCAGGAAGCGGCGTCCATTTTGGCGGGGATGACGATGGAGGAAAAGGTGGGACAGATGTTCATTGCGCGCTGTCCGGAACAGGGAGCGGCGGAGAAAGCGGAGCGGTACCATCTGGGTGGCTATCTGCTGTTTGGCCGTGACTTCAAGGGTAAAACGCGCGATCAGGTGGTACAGGAAATTCAGAAATATCAGAATGTGTCGGAAATTCCAATGCTGATTGGTGTGGATGAGGAGGGCGGCACGGTCAACCGCGTGAGCCTGAATCCGAATCTCAGGGCGGAACCGTTCCAGTCCCCGCAGCAGCTGTACCAGGCTGGCGGGTTCGAGGCGATCAGGAATGATACAGAGGAAAAATCCCAGTTGCTGAAATCGCTGGGAATCAATGTGAATTTCGCGCCGGTGTGTGATGTATCGCAAAACCCGGCGGACTTCATCTACGACAGATCGTTTGGACAGGACGCGGCGCAGACCTCCGAATATGTGCGTACCGTGGTGAAAACCATGAAAGGGCAGGGGATGGGAAGCGTGCTCAAGCACTTTCCCGGCTACGGCAGCAATGCCGATACCCACACCGGCATCGCCTACGATAACCGGGAGTATTCCACGTTTACGGATTCCGATTTCCTGCCGTTTGAGGCCGGAATCGAGGCGGGCGCGGATATTGTCCTTGTTTCCCATAATATCGTGGCCTGCATGGACAGTGAACGTCCCGCGTCGCTGTCGCCGCGCGTGCATGAGATCCTGCGGGAAGATCTTGGCTTTTCCGGCGTGATTGTGACGGACGATCTGGCGATGGACGGCGTCCGTGATTTTGCAGATGATTCCCAAGCGGCAGTGCTTGCCGTATTGGCGGGAAACGATCTGCTGTGCTGCACCGATTTTGAAACGCAGATCCCCGCTGTTCTGGAGGCCGTGAAGCAGGGGACAATCCCGGAGGAAACGATTGACGGCGCTGTGCTTCGGATTCTGGAACTGAAGCTTTCTCTGGGAATATGATAAAAGAAACCGGCCCCGACGCAGTTCAAGAGAAACCGCATCGGAGCCGATCTCTGACAGGGGGATTCCGCCTCCGGTTCAGGGAATCCCGGAAGCGCGTATCCTGATTGCCGTTGGTAAAGTGGAAACCTTTCTCCGCCGCACAGGGAACAGGTGCGGCGGCCTTGAAGGACCCGGCGCGTAGAATCAGCGCACGGGACGTGGGAAAAGAAGATATGGACGGACTGTTTTCCGGCAGCCCGATAGAAAGGAGTGGAAACTCCGGACTTGCCGGTGTGTCGGGGCTCGGACCAGTATGGGGGACTGGCCGCTGTACCCCGCCCGGACGGTTCTGCCGTAACCGTTCGGGAAAAATGAATGGAGGCCGGTTCCCGGAAAGCGGCTTGCCCGTCCGTATGTTTTCCGCAGTGCCGCTGAACCGGCGCTCCGGACGGCCACAAGCCGTTTGCAGGCTTCCTGCCATCCCGTACTGCCGCGCACAGCCCTCGTTCCACAGGCCCGCTGCAGGGTGGGATCTGTTCCCCGGAGAGTAACAGATTCCCGAAATAGCAGGAATTCCGGAATCGTCCGGTTCCCGGTGCCAATGCGGAAAACTGCCGCATTCCGGTATCCGGATCGCAGAGAAAACAGCATAGAGCCGTTTCAGTCTGGAATAAAGTTAGTTAAAACTAACTTTATGATTATAAGTATACCTCTTTTTGGAGATTTGTCAAGAGAAATTGCGGACTTTTTCATTTTATCGCTATATTTATTTGACAGACGATTATGCGGAATCGGTGAGCAACAGGATAATTGATAAAAAATGATGGAGAAAGGAATTGCATCGGCAAAACGGTGCTTACCAAACTGGATTTGGAAAAAGCAGGGATACCTTAAAATCCCGGATAACCCGCCTGGAATCGGGGGAATGATAAGGGGGAAAAGGCGAAGGACGAAAAAAGAAAGAAAATTTTCCAAAAAAGTGTTGACATATTGCGAAAGTAGTGGTATTATAATACTCGCACTTGAGATTCCTTCTCAAACAGGGTAGGAAACGAGAGCGGTACACACGGTATAGGGGTATAGCTCAGTTGGTAGAGCAGCGGTCTCCAAAACCGCGTGCCGAGGGTTCAAGTCCTTCTGCCCCTGCCATTATGGCCTGGTAGTTCAGCTGGTTAGAACGCTAGCCTGTCACGCTAGAGGTCGACGGTTCGATCCCGTTCCAGGTCGCCAATGCTGCTATGGCTCAGTCGGCAGAGCACATCCTTGGTAAGGATGAGGTCACGCGTTCGATTCGCGTTAGCAGCTCCAAGAAAAAACCTGAGGTTGTAAAACCTCAGGTTTTTTGTATGTTTTAGCGATATGAGCCCCCCAGATCGGCTAGTGAGAGCAGAAAAGCTTTAGCTTCAAACATCGAACGAAGCGAAAAACGAATAGTAACTTTATGGCTGAAAAAACGATTGATGTAAAAGTGATCGCCTGTTTACAGGCCGCCGAGCAAGTGATGCAAAAGATGGATTATTCAGTGCCTCTTGAAAGACTTCCTGGGTTGAAGCCCTTCTAGGACTTAACCCAAGCCCCCAGCTTTGCCAGGGGTCCTGACTGTCATTTTTGGGATAGAAATAGGGCAAAACCTGTGCTGTGTGTCAGTCGAATTGATGCGTGGCTGAATAAATAGCAGGAAACAGATCAAAGGCGGAGACAGCTTATTGTCCCCGCCTTTTGAATTGTCCAAGAGAATCAGCGCACGGCGCTCAAAAAGGCCACCGCCTTGCCGATGATCCGGAAATCCAGAAGGGCCTCCCCGGAAAAAACCATCGGCGCATATTTGGGATTTTCCGGCTGAAGAATAATCTGGTTTTCATATTTATAGACGCGCTTGAGCGTTGCTTCGCCGTCAATGAGTACGGCGGCGATATCGCCGTTATCGACATCCGGCTGCTGGCGGATAAATACCAGATCGCCGTCCATGATACGGGCATTGATCATGCTGTCGCCGTGGCAGCGCAGGGAGAAGTCGGCCTCCACGCCGCTTGGGGCCTCCACATAGCCGTCAAAATTTTCCTCAGCCAGAATGGGTTCCCCGCACGCTATCGTCCCCAATAAGGGGACCTTTTTCATACTCGGCAAAGGCAGCAGATTCAGCGGCAGAGACGCCGTCTTTTCCGGCTGCACGCGTTCCATCGGAACATCATAGCCCATCAGCCATGCTTCCGATACCTCAAGCGCCTTTGCCAAGGCGTAGACAGCGTCCTGCTTGCCCTCCCAGTCACCCTTGAGATAGCGCGAGATGCTCGACTTTGAAACGCCGGATAGGGTGGAAAGGGCGGTCTGTGATATGTTTTTGATGGATAGTCCTTCACGCAGCCGCTTTGCAAAGGTGCTTACCTTTTCAGACATTGTATCACCGCCTTTTATTTGTATGTTGCTTGCCTTTATTATATCCGGAAAATTGTGAAAAATCAATATTCTGAAAAAATAATTGATAAACAGCAAAAAGATCTGTTGACAAACCTTGTCAAGAATGGTATAGTGAAATTATAGTTGATAAAAATCAATAAACACGGTATAAATTTTTGGAATTCAAAGTGCAGAACAGAGGCGATTATCAAAGAAATACGGAAATGATACATAGGCTTTTTGAACCGAATTGACATAAAATGCAAGTAAAATATTGAGAAATATCAATTTTTAGCTTGCATCAAAAAATATGTTTCAAAGGGAGCAAAAGAAGTTTTTCGGACATCATGGAGACAGGAGACTGAGCAATGAGAATATTGGGGGGATGAAAATGTGCAAAGACTGTGAATTGAGAGCTTATGGCAGTTTTGGGGACTGTTTCCGATGGTTCAAGCATCTGTAAGAGATGGAGCAGGGGAGATTCGAGCCAAAGGAAAGATGAGAAAGGGGGGATTTTCTGTGCCAAAGAGGATCCGGATTACTCATAACGGACAGACAAACACAATCCACGGCTGGGCAAAGCTTTTGGGTATCCCGGCCAGTACGGTGAGGGAACGGTATATGGCGGGCTGCCCTATCGATCGTCCCCGCAGGTCGATGCTGCTGGAATGCCGGGGAGAAATCAATACGGTGCGGAGGTGGGCGGAGATCACCGGAGTAGACCCAAACCGGATCCGTGCAAGGCTGCGCCAGGGATGGACACCGGAACAGGCGCTGTGTACACCGGGAAAGTATCCGACGCACAGGCTTCGACCGCGCAATCCGGAAACCTTGTGCTGGAAATGCCGGAATGCCGTCCCGAATTCCCAAACAGGTGCGGGCTGCGAATGGTCGAAAGGCTTTCGTCCCGTTCCCGGCTGGACGGCAGAGCTGCACGAATGTGACGGGATCGAAAGCTATCGGGTGCTGTTCTGTCCGAAATTTGAGAGGGGTTGATTTTGCCGGAGTTCGCTGGTGTGCTGGGACTGATCCTGTCCATTGGATTGGCGTGGTGGTTCGCACAGAAGCAGGATCTCTGCCGGACGGTGCTGTTCTGCTGCCTGTTTTTGGCGGATTGTGTTTTGCAGACAATAGCTTGACGGATCATTTGTATCTGCGAAAAAATTACCCCCGCGAATGCGGGGAAAAGATCCTATATCATAACTTTAATTGGATCACCCCCGCAAATGCGGGGAAAATTGCGCACCTGCGGTAACAGTATTTCAGCGACCGGAAGGAGCGATCCGCGGTTTACGTCAAGGCTTAGCCTTGCACCTGCGGCGACAGACCACGCACACGTCGTGCCTCTGCTTGGCCATGTGCGTGATTGGACTTATATGACCGCGTTTGAGTATTCTGCAAACATTATATCATTATTGTGGCCGGCAGTAAATAAAAAATTATGGTGATAGACTTTTTAAAATTGTGGATAGGAGAGGAAAGGTGTTGGATATTTTACAGGGGAATTTTATGGAGGATGATATTTTTTGAAAGGGATCGATGTATCGGCATCCCAGGGGAGAGTCGATTGGAAGAAAATCAGGGGACAGATTGATTTCGCTATTCTCCGTTGCGGCTACGGCAGCGATACGGCAGAGCAGGACGATAAGCAGTGGCTTTATAACGTCACAGAATGCGAGCAGCTGGGGATTCCGTGGGGCGTGTATCTGTACAGCTGCGCAATGAGCCTTGAGGAAGCGGACAGCGAAGCAGCGCACGTCCTGCGATTACTGAAAGGCCGTAAGCCCGCCCTGCCCGTCTATCTCGACATGGAGGACGCGGACGGCTATAAGGCGAAGCGCGGCGGGATTTCCCGCAGTCTTGCGACGGATATCTGCGTGCGGTTCTGTGAGAAAGTCAAAGCGGCCGGATACGTTCCCGGCGTGTACGCAAACCTCGACTGGACGAGGAATCATCTCGATATGGGCAGGCTTTCCGCCTATGAGTTCTGGATTGCACAGTACAATGATGTGTGCACCTATACCGGATCCTATGGACTGTGGCAGTACACGAATAAGGGTCGGATTGATGGCATTTTCGGGAATGTGGATATGAACATCATGTACAAGGATTATTTAGGGCCGCGCGCCGATGTCAGCTGGGATACGGCGCAGAAGTCGCTTTCCGTAGGCGGCGAGTATGCTGCGCTGTGCACGCTGCGAAATTCCAAGATGCTTGCCGTCCGGACGACAAATCCGGAAATTGCCGCTATCGTCAGGCATCAGTCGGGCTATGTATCCAGGCGCGGTCAGACGGGCGAGCTGTATACCATACGGGCGATCGCTCCCGGAGAGGCGCGCATCATTGCTGTCACCGACGGGGATTCCGCGTCCTTCCCCGTGACCGTGGAGGTGTGAGAATGCTGGAATGGCTGCAAAATCACGTTCTGGAAACGCTGTATGCCGCAATGATCGCACTTCTGGGCGGGGCATATCACGTCCTGCGGCGAAAGGTGGCGGCGCAAAAACAGCAGTACGATCATACTTATGAAGGTGTGAAGGCGTTGCTGCATGACCGGATCTATATGGAATGCAGCCGCTGGATCGAGGCGGGCTACTGCAGTTTGGAGGACCGGAAAAACATCGAGTATATGTACCGCCCGTACCATTCGCTTGGAGGAAACGGTACAGGGGAGAGGCTGTATAATGTGATGCAGAGCCTGCCGTTTGAACCGCAGGGAAAGGAGACAAGTCATGGTGGATAATTTTTTCGATTGGGGAATACTCAGCACCCTGGCCGGAGCTGCGGCCGCGACAGGGATCGTAACGCAGGCGGTCAAGGGGATTTTTCAGAAATTCCCGACACAGCTGGTATCTTATGTGATTGCGGTGGTAATCCTGGGCGTTGCGACAGCGGCTACGGGAATGACATCCGGAGCCATCACAGATTGGACCGTCTGGGCGCTTGTACCGCTCAACGCCGTAGTGGTAGCCTTTACCGCAAACGGCGGATATGACGCCATCAATCGAATGCAGAAAACGAAATAGCAGGTCACAAACGCCTCCCGGCCGGTATTCCGGTTTGGGAGGCGTTAATATATGCCTGCAAAACGAGAGAACTGGATAGCCGTTGAATTTCCCATGTGAAATGATAGCTTATTAGCCGGAGAAAACAGCGTATTTGATACGGTATCGTCAGAACATCACAGTATGGAGAAAAACCGATAGCTTCATTCTTGACAATTAAATCTTAATGTGGTATATTTATAACATAAAGATAGAAATATACCACATATTTGAGGGAGGTTATCTGCATGATGAAAACAAAGCGGTACCGGTATGGAATGATGGGTTTTTTGTCTCTGCTGGGATTTCTGGGAATCTTTACGGAGGAGAGGACCTTTCTGGCGTTTTTTGCTTTCGCGGTTGATTTTGAATACTTCTTTCTCAAGTCGGATGAAATGCTGGAACAGTATATGAACCGTGCGGCCTCGTCGGCGTTCTATGCCGGAATGTTGGTGGTGGCGGCGGCAACGCTGGTTTGCTTTTTCGCAGGGGGACGGGAGGAAAGCCGTGCGCTGGTGACAGGGCTTGCCTGCGGATGGGCGGCCTCCGTCGTGGTGTATGCTGTGCTGACCGCGTATTACAGCTTTCGGGAAAGGCAGGGGCTGGCGGATTGATTCAGAACAGGATAAAGGAATACCGTGCGAAATACGGCTTGAAGCAGGAAGAGCTGGCGGCGCTTGTGGGCGTGCGGCGCGAGACTATCGGAAATCTGGAAAAGGGGAGATACAACCCTTCGCTGGTGCTGGCATGGAATATCGCGAAGGTGTTCCATGTGACGATTGAGGATATTTTCACAGTAGAATAATGGATATCTGTATGCAAAAACGTCCCTCCGGACTTCCGTTTGCTGGAATCCGGAGGGACGCTCGCTGCTTATATCATGAGGAACTTACAGTCATTCCTCCAGGCCGATTGCCTCATCGACCGGGATGGAGATGACCGTCCCGTGAGCGGGAGTCTGAAGCCCGCAGGAGCTGCAAATCGCGGACATAATGTCGGATTTTTTGTCACGCGGCACCACGATCATGACAAAGTCCTGCTCATCCTGCATGGGGATGCCGAAATGCTGGCTCACCTGCTCGGAGTTTCTGCGTCTGCCGCGCAGGACAGTGCCGCCCTTGGCTCCCGCCGAACGCGCCGCGTCCACCACATCGTCGCTGTAACCAGCGTTCACCGAAACCCAAATAACATTATATTTTGATTTTTCGTGAATTTCAGCCATGTCGCTTTTAATCCTCTCTTTCACCTGCTGGGAAAATCCCACTTCGTCCTTGAGCAGCTGGAATAATGTCCCCTGTAATCCGGTGACCGGAATCGTAAAGGCGATCCCTTTTCCTTTCTGGCGGAAAGAAAACTGTTCGTCAACTTTTTCAAAAAGAACCTTTATCACAAATTTTGGCAGAATCCCTGCTGTCAGGACGCGGGTTGTACCGCCCAGTCCGAAGATATCCAAAAGCTCCGAGGGGGCGGTCCCCTGCCCGCGGCATTGATAGCAGATGGGGACGTTCAGCCAGTCGAGAATTCCGTCCAGTTTTTTTTCGTCCTCTGCGCGCGTGATAAACAGGAATATGCGCGGAGCGGAAAAATTCACATCCTGTGGCATATTCATTCAAAATCCTCCTCGATATTCACGACGGTATCCTCCGCCAGATCCGCTGCGGGCTGCGGAACCGCCTTCGATCTATGGACATAGACGAGCCCCATCACCTGGATGGCGATCAGCGGGGCCATAGCGACCAGCGCAACTACGCCAAACGCATCGGTGACGACATTCCCACCCACGGCGGCACAGGCTCCCATCGCGAGCGGCAGCAGGAAGGTGGACGTCATGGGACCGCTGGCAACGCCGCCGGAGTCAAACGCGATACCGACAAAAACCGGCGGCACAAACCGGGTGAGAATCAAAGAAATCGCATAACCTGGTATGATAATCCAATAAAGGTTGATTCCTGTCAAAACCCTGACCATCGCAAGGGCGACCGCGCAGGCCACACCGATGGAGAGAGCGTGGTTCATCATCTTGTGGGAGATAGTACCGCCGGTGAGATCCTCAACCTGATTGTTGAGCACCTGCACGGCAGGCTCCGCCTTGACGATATAATAGCCGATGGCAATCCCAATGGGGATAAGCAGCCAGCGGAAGGAATTTTCCACAAGTCCGCTGCCCAGCAGGTTCCCGACGGGAGCAAATCCAACGTTGACCCCTGTAAGGAACAGGATCAGGCCAAGAATTGTATAAACAATACCCACAATCATACGCAGCAGCTGGCGTTTGTGGTAAGACCTTGTAATCAGCTGAAAGACAGCAAATACGCCCGCAACGGGAAGAAGGCTGATGGCAACCTCCTGGGCATAGTGGGGGATGGCGTTGAGGAATTCCCACATCACGTCAGCCGTTGTGCTGACATTGGGAATTTCCGTCACAGCATAAGCCGCTTCTGTGGGGTTGTAGAAAATCCCGAGCAGAAGCACCATTGCGATAGGGCCGATGCTGCACAGGGAGACAAGGCCGAAGCTGTCGCTGGCCCCGTCCCGATCGCTTCGGGGTGCGGAAAAACCGACGCCGAGCGCCATAATAAACGGTACGGTCATGGGACCTGTCGTCACACCGCCGGAATCAAACGCGACGGTGGTGAAAGAATCCGGGGAAAGGAACGAGAAAAGGAACAGCAAAATGTAAAAGACCACAAGCATTCTGGAGAGAGGGACGTGAAACAGGATGCGCAGGACGGCTACCACGAGGAACAGCCCGACCCCGACCGCGACGGTCCAAATCAGCACGGGATTGGGGATAGAGGCCACCTGGTTTGCCAGCACCTGAAGATCCGGTTCCGCAATCGTGATAATCACACCCATCACGAAGCTGACCAGCAGCACCAGCGGGATGCGCCCGCTTCTAATCAGACTGCCGCCGACCCCCTGTCCAAGAGGCGTCATAGCCATTTCAGCGCCAAGCTGAAAGAAGCCCATGCCGATAATCAGCAGAACTGCGCCTGTGAGGAACAGCACGAGGGTTCCGACCTCCATCGGGGCCAGGGTGACGCTCAAAAACAGGACAATCAGCGTGATAGGCAGCACACTGGACAGCGACTCCCTTATCTTCTCCTTTAATTTTTCATTCACAACAGAAAGACCCCCTTTAATAAAGTGTCAAAGGGCGCACTGAAAGCCTCTCCCGGGCAACAGAGCGTTTTCCGGCAGGCAGAAAGCACCGCGCGTTCCAAAAGCAGTTTTTCCCGCGGCATTTCCAGGCTGGGCAAAATAGTAATTTTTTTATATAAAAGGCTCAAAGCCCGCTCTTTGCTGCTGTGAATTTCAGCGTGGCAACATTTTGAAGAATTTTTGATTGGATCCGGACAAACGTCTCCGCGTCCTCTGGGCCAAGCGATTCCAAGACTTCTGCCAATTGCTCTCTGGCTTTTGACTGCGTGCTTTCCATCAATTCCTCACCACGGGAAGTCAATGAAACGATGGTTTGGCGGCTGTCGCCGGGATCCGGTGTGCGAACAATCAGTCCCTCCTGTTCCATATGGTTCAAAAGTGCGGCAACCCGTGCAGAACTCACGGCCATTTTCTGGCTGAGCTCCTTCGGATGGATCATTTTTGGCGGCGCTGACAGATAATGCAGGGCCAGGAATGTGCCCTTTTCAAAGACAGCAAGCTGCTGAATCGGTGGAAACAGATGCAGCTGTGCGCTTAATTCTATCATCTTTTCTGCAAGCGCGCGGTAATCCGTCACAAGATCAACCCCTAATCGCTAACACTATTAGTAATTTTACAGAAGAAATATAAACTAAAAATGAATAAATTATTTCTAATTTGTGAATATCCACAGCAGTTTACAGACAATGTGGTTTTATTTTGGATCTTTCCAATTTATTTTATGCGCACAATGGGTATTTTTTGCTTTGCAAAGAATATAAGCGATGATTTTGCGGCCGGGCGATTCATACAGCAGACGCCGTTTTTCAGGTGAGTGCAACAGTGCGGAAGAATTTTCTGATACATCCTGCTGCGGGGGAGGAATAGGATCCCCCGCAGCAGTAAAAACCTTACCTGGTATCGGTGTGCGGGAATTGAGGAGAAACGCTCAGAAGGCTCTGAAAATAAGCCTCATTGGAGAGAGCGGCGGGATCGTTTGGGCGGATCCGGAGCGCGCGCAGGTTATATTCATGTGCGGTGTTGTAATCCCCGAGCCGATCGCAGCAGACACACAGCTGGAGAAAGGGGATATAGCCGTAGCAGTCCAGCTGGACGAATCCGCCGCGCAGGATATCCGGCTTCTGAGCGGCGGCCGTTTCATACCAGAAGATGGCTGCCCGGTATTCCTCCTTTTCCATCATCAGCTGTCCAATTTCACAGCAGATTTCAGCCCGCGGGGAATCGTAGGTCAAGGTGCGGAATAAGGTGCGGAGCGCGCGATCCTTTTCTCCCATCCGTTCATATACTGCCGAAAGCACATGGCAGGCCTCCACATTGTTTTCCAGCCAGCCCTGCCCATCCTGAAGAAATTGTTCCAGCACTTCGGCCGCATCGCTGTCGCGCCGGTGATAGTACAATTCACGCCCGTAATAAAACAGGTCGCGGGGACTGAACGGTTTTCCCTGGGCTTTCTGCTTCTCGTAGATCCGCAGATTCCGATCCGAATCAGGATGCTTGAGCTTGCTGTGCGTCACCGAGATATTCTCGTACCGGACGTTCCCGGATATCTCCACGGCCTCATGGACGGCGCCCTTCCACAGGAACCCGCAGGATCGGCGGAACAGCCGCTCCCGGAAATAGGAGAATACGGGCCTGCCCTGCGGATCAAAGCCCGTGTTGTAATTCAGCAAAACCGCATCGGTGTCCGCGGGCAGCGTCTCTTTCAGGCGCAGAAGCTTTTCCCGGTCCTCCTGCAGCAGAACGTCGTCCGCGTCCAGCCAGAACAGGTAGTCCTTTGTCCCCTTGGAAAACGCAAAATTGCGCGCTTCCGAGAAATCGTCCGTCCACACAAAGTCGTATATTTTATCCGTGAACCGGCGCGCGATCTCCTTCGTCGCGTCCACAGAGCCGGTATCCACAACCACAATTTCATCCGCAACACCGCGCACACTTTCCAGACAGCGCGCCAGTACGGCTTCCTCGTCGCGCACGATCATGCAAAGGCTGATTGTTATCATAATGCAGGCCACCCCCAAAAAAGTAACGCATATCATCCCATTTTATGACGGAGGGACGATATGCGCTATTTTCAGGGGAATTCCGTTTTACTATACGAGGCCGAAGCCGTAAATGACGCCGCCGACCACGCCGGTGCCGATCATGACATAGATGGGATTCGGCTTCCATTTTCGCAGGACAAAGAGGGCAATCGCAAAAAGGACTACCGCAGCGAAATCAATATCCGAGAGATTGGGTGTCACGACGCCGTCCGTCCAGAAAGCAGTGATCAGGATCGACAGCCCGGCGGCGGCGATCAGTGATACAACGGCCGGCCGGAGACCGCCCAGAACGCCCTGAATCACCGTCATCTGGCGGTATTTGTAATAGAGCCACGCAAGGAACAGCACGATGATGCAGGACGGCGTGACACATCCGACAGTGGCGATCACCGCTCCAGGCAGCCCGCCGACCTGCGTGCCGACGAATGTAGCCGCGTTGATAGCAATCGGGCCGGGCGTCATCTGGGAGATGGTCACAATATCGATGAAAGCCGTCATATCGAGCCAGTGATGGATTTCCGTCACCTGTTCGCGGATCAGAGGCAGCGCCGCATAGCCGCCGCCGATGCTGAACAGGCCGATTTGAAAGAAGCTCCAGAATAATTCAAGGTAGATCATGCCGCGGCCCCGCCTTTCTTCTTCGTTTCATAAAGGACGCGGACAGCGCCGATCACACCGCACGCGATTACGATAAGCGCGACGTTGATGTTAAGGAACCACGACGCGGCAAACGCGCCGATCATCACAAGGATCGACAGGAGGCTTTTTCCCTTGACGACCTTCACGCCCATCGAGATCACGACGTCCGTGATGACAGCCGCGACGCCCGCCTGCATCCCGCGCATAACGGCACTGACGGCGGCACTGTCACGGAACACCTGATAAAACAGGGAAATGATCGATATGGTGATCAGCGGCGGAAGAACAGTACCGAGCACAGTCAGCAGCGCCCCGAACACCCCTGCCAGACGATAGCCTATCAGGATGGAGGCGTTGACCGCAATCGGTCCCGGTGCCGACTGCGCGATTGCCGTCAGATCCATGATTTCCTCTTCCTCGATCCAGTGGTATTTTTCCACGAATTTCTGGCGCATCAGCGGCACAATCACATACCCTCCGCCGAATGTGAACGCGCTCAGCGTAAAGGTGGCGCCGAACAGTTTCCAGTAGAATTTTGCGTCTTTTTTCATGCCTATCCTCCATCATATTTTGCAGATTCCTGCCGTTGCTTTCCGCATCCATACAGATGCTTTTGAACAAAGCATAGTATACCCCAAAGTATTCCATAAGTAAAATAATATGATTTTATAGAACTTATAAATAATTTTGTATATATGAGCTTTGCTTACAAATAAAAGAATACCGGATGCTTTGAGAATTCAGAAAGGGAGGGCCCCCGTCCACACGGACAAAGGCCCTCCGGGAAGCACAGCCGCTTCCTGCCTGCTGAAAATTACCGATCCATTTCGCTCTGGAACCCGGTTTCCTTGTGGGATTTGATGATGCGTACCACTTCGTTGTAGTCCGAAGCGGGAAGATCGCCGGCCACCGTATTTTTCAGCGCGCTGGTTGCGTTGCCGATTTCCAGTGCTTTCTGCACGTCGCCGAATTTCAGAAGGCCGAACAGCACGCCCGCCACATAAGCGTCGCCGCTGCCGATGCGGTCCACAACCTCGATATCGCGGTACGGATCCTCGCGGTAGAAGCAGTCCTCGTCGGCGCTGTAAATGATCGAAGTAAAGGTGTGCTTGCGCGGGCTGATGATCGTGCGTTCCGTTGTGGCCACCAGGGAAATATTGTGGTACTCCTTGCAGTAGCTGCGCATGATGTCGGTCAGCTCGCCCTTTTTCTGGAACATCCGGCGCGAGGTTTCCTCGGAAATAAACAGGATGTCCACGTAGGGGAGGATCTGCTCGATCGTCGCGCGGGCTTCCGATTCGCCCCACAGGTTGGCGCGGTAGTTGACGTCGAACGAGATCGCCGCGCCGCCCTCCTTGAACCGCTGAATCAACTCTATCGTGACCTCACGGGTCTGGTGGCTCAGAGCCAGGGAGATGCCGCTGGTGTGGAACAGCCGCGTGCTGGTGAACGCTTCCTCCGGAACCTCTGACAGGGAGATGGAATTGATGGAGGAATGTTTGCGGTCATACACGACGCAGGGCTTTCTGGGGTGTACGCCATGCTCGTAGTAATAGATGCCAAGACGCGCATCTGAGGTGCTGTCGTAAATCAGGTAGTCGTCGCTGACGCCGCAGAAACGGATCTGGTTTTTGATGAATTTGCCAAGCTCATTCTGCGGCAGCTTGGAAATGATACCCGTGCGAAGCCCCAGCAGGGAGATACCGGAAGCCACATTCAGTTCCGCACCGCCTGCGCGCTTCTCAAACATGTAACCGCCCGTAAGGCGCTCGTTGTTGTCAGGGGACAAACGGAGCATAATTTCGCCAAACATCAAGGCGTCAAAGCTTTTTCCTTCCGCAGGAATATTCATAAGTACACCGCCCTTTCAAAGTAATAAAAAATCCGCACAGGGACACCGAAAGCGCGCCTGTGCGGAAAATACAAACGGGAACCTGAACAGGCCCTTTTTCAGTTGAGATTATCTCTGCACTCTGCCGGAGCCGTCGCCCTTTGCAAGCTTGCTGACTTCGTCCACGGAAACGTGGTTGAGGTCGCCCTCGATGGAGTGCTTGAGGCAGGAAGCAGCCACAGCGAACTCGATGGCATCCTGCGGAGCCATGTTGTTCAGGAGAGCGTAGATCAGGCCGCCGCCGAAGCTGTCGCCGCCGCCGACGCGATCCACGATGTGGATGAGATAGTTCTTGCTGAGGTAGTAGTCGTTGCCGTCATAGAGCATACCAGCCCAGTTGTTGTCGTTGGCGGAGATGGAGCCGCGCAGCGTGATGGCAACCTTCTGGAAGCCAAAGCGGTCAGCCAGCTTCTTGGCAACCTCTTTGTAGCCTTCCTTGTTGATCTTGCCGCCGGTGATATCAGTGTCGCTGGCCTTGATGCCGAACACGTCGCTGGCATCCTCTTCGTTGGAGATGCACACATCGACATACTCCATCAGCTTGCCCATAACCTCGCCGGCCTTCTCGCGGGTCCAGAGGTTCTTGCGGTAGTTGAGGTCGCAGCTGACGGTGACGTTGTGCTTCTTCGCAGCCTTGCAGGCCTCCAGGCAGATAGCGGCAACGCCGTCGCCCAGCGCCGGGGTGATGCCGGTGAAGTGGAACCAGTCGGCGCCCTCGAAGATCTCGTCCCAGTTGAAGTCGGACGGGGAAGCGAGCGCGATAGCGGAGTTGGCGCGGTCATAGATGACCTTGGAAGCGCGCTGGCTGGCGCCCTTCTCCAGGAAGTAGATGCCGACTCTGTCGCCGCCGCGGGTGATGTAGGACGTGTTGACGCCATAGCGGCGCAGCTCGTTGACAGCAGCCTGGCCGATGTCATGCTTCGGCAGCTTGGTGACAAAATAAGCGTCCAAACCGTAGTTCGCAAGGGAGACAGCTACGTTGGCCTCGCCGCCGCCGTAGGTAGCGCCGTAGGAATTCGCCTGCACGAAGCGGTAGTAGCCCTCCGGAGCCAGACGGAGCATAATCTCACCGAATGTAATAACCTTGCCCATGATATTCAACCTCCAAAATTCCCCCGCTGCACAGCGGGGCTTTTGATTTTCCAGAAAAGCGGGCGGGGGAGGGGGGATCCTGAACAGGTTCCCGATCCTCCTCGCCAAAACCGCTGGGAAAATTACTTCTTCTGCACGAGATGGAGCGCGAAGCCGCCGACCTCACCCTTGAGGTAGATCGCGGTGGTGTTGCCCTTCGCATCCGTCTTTTTGGTGGACTCATCGAACTCGACGCCCATCATGGAAAGATAGTTGATGGCGCGGTCGATGTAGTTGGTGCGGATAGCGATGTGGCCCTTGGCGCCGAGGCCCTGGCTCTTCATCGCTTCGACAGCTGTGCCCGCAAAAATGGAGCTGTTGCCGTCCTTGCGCGCGAAACCGAACACGTTGAACGCATCCGCAACAGCGCCGGCCTCCGCCTCGTCTGCGCAGTTGACGCCGACATGGGCGAGCTCAAAGCCGAGCATCGTCTGGACTGCTTCACGGGTCATATCGCGGATCTTGTCAAACTCCTTCGCGTTGATCATGTCGCCGCTGACCATCCAGCTGCCGCCGCAGGCATGGATCTTCGGGAAAGAGAGGTAATCGTTGAGGTTTTTCGCGTTGACGCCGCCAGTCGGCATGAACTTCATGTTGACATACGGAGCGGCCATCGCCTTGATCATCTTGATGCCGCCAGCCTGCTCTGCCGGGAAGAACTTCACAACGTCAAGGCCGAGCTCAATCGCCTGCTCCACGTCGCTCGGATTCGAGCAGCCCGGCGTTACAGGGATATTCTTGTCTACGCAGTATTTGACAACCTTCGGGTTGAGGCCCGGGCTGACGATAAATTTCGCGCCGGCTCCCACCGCGCGATCCACCTGCTCTGTGGTCAGGACAGTACCTGCGCCCACGAGCATATCCGGAAACGCCTTCGTGATATTGCGGATAGCCTCCTCCGCCGCAGCCGTGCGGAAGGTGATCTCCGCGCAGGGCAGACCGCCCTCGCACAGGGCCTTCGCCAGCGGGACGGCGTCATTCGCGTCGTCAATCTTCACAACAGGGACAATGCCGATCGCACCGATTTTCTTCAATACTTCGTTCATCATAAGCACCCCTTGCATAATATTAAGTTCCACAATGTGGAACTAGGTTCCAGATGATTTGACTAAGGTTTATTATACTCCCGGCAGGGAATATGTCAAGTGCCTTTCGGAATTTTCAAAGAAAAATCGAGGGATTTCTACCTCTCTATTATAAATAATTTTCGGAATTTCGTAAACTGATTTTACTGAAAAAATATG
>DVHF01000015.1 GCA_018712265.1 Candidatus Gallacutalibacter pullicola | reverse complement strand
GGATGCCTGCCGGCAGGCAGGCTCCGCCAGGAAAAGGAGCTGTGTGCTGTGAGAAAGAATTTTGGAAAAAAATCGTGGATGTATCCTCTGCCTGTGCTGATCATCGCCACCTATAACGAGGACGGCACGGCCGACGCCATGAACGCCGCCTGATTGAGATCAACAAGGACGGCAACGTGATCGGGGAGATCGTCAATGTCAGCACGGAAGAGAGTATTCTGGATACGGACGGAAGTGTCGATCCCGAGAAGCTTCGTCCCCTTGTGTTCGATCCGGTCCGCGGCGCATACTGCGTGCTCGGCGAAAAGGTCGGCAATGCGTTCCAGGACGGAAAGAAGCTGAAGGGCTGACGGGAAAAAGCTGTCCGAACCGGCTTGGCAGATCGTAACTGCCGGAAAAGCACGGGATACCTTTTAGGTATGGAACGATATAAATGATAGGTATTTGCGATTTTGACAGGGAAATGCTACACTGAAAAGGGATCCTATCCGCACTGTGCGATCGGATAGGATCCGGAAGCGAAAAACGCTGCGGCTTCCCGAAGGGGAGAACCGTCCCTTTCCGGGGAGCCGTTTTCGATAGAATGTCAGATAGGGATTTTTAGATATCCCCGGAAAAGGAGGGAACCTGTTTGGAAGAACGGCTCGCGGCGGTGCAGAAAGTGATGGAGCAGGTCAACCGGGTGATCCTGGGAAAGCAGGCGGAGGTCCGTGAAATTATGCTTGCGTTCCTGGCGGACGGGCACGTCTTGCTGGAGGATATTCCCGGCGTGGGGAAAACGACGCTTGCCCTCGCCTTTTCCCGGGCAATGCAGCTTGATTACCGCCGGATCCAGTTTACCCCGGATGTCCTTCCCTCCGATCTCACCGGCTTTTCCATTTATCGCAGGGATCAGGAGAAATTTGTCTATCAGGAGGGCAGCGTATTCTGCAACCTGCTGCTTGCCGACGAAATCAACCGCACCTCCCCGAAAACGCAGTCAGCGCTGCTGGAGGTGATGGAGGAACGCCGTGTGACAGTGGAGGGCGTTACCCGCAGCGTACCGGATCCGTTCCTCGTCATCGCCACACAGAACCCCGTCGGGGCCGCCGGGACGCAGCGCCTGCCGGAGGCGCAGGTGGATCGCTTCATGGTGAGCCTGTCGGTGGGATATCCCGATTTTGACAGCGAGCTTTCCCTGGCGATGGGGATCAGTGAGACAAGCCGTCTGGAAGGGATCGAGCCGGTGCTCGGCGGGGAAGAACTGCGGGAAATTCAGCGCGAGATCTGTAATGTTTACCTGAAAGAATCCGTAGCCCGGTACCTGGTGGAGCTCATCCGCGCGACCCGGAGCCATCCCAGTCTGGAACGCGGCGGCAGTCCCCGGGCGACTATCGCGCTGGTGCGGATGGCGCGCGCTTCCGCCTGGCTGGATGGACGCAGCTTCGTCACGCCGAACGATGTGGCGGCGCAGCTTCCTTACGTGATCCGCCACCGGATCCGCCGCAAAAATACGGTCCGCATGGAACATACGGAAAAGGAGAGTATTATCGGGGAAGTGCTTGCTTCCGTGAAAAAGCCGCCGGTGGGGAAGGACAGATGAAACGCCTGTTTTTCCTGTTGATTTTTCTGCTCACATGGTATCTGGCGGCGATGTACCATCTGCCGTCGCTGCTGGTGCTGGCGCTCGCAGAGGCGCTTGCCTTTGTAGTGATGTTCCTTGTGTGCCGCCGCCTGAAGCGCCGCTTTCGCGTCACTTTTGGTCAGTGCGCCGCAGTGGTGTACAAAAACCAGCGCACGGCATTTCCGCTCCGCACAGAAAATTCCGGGCGTCTCCCCGTGGGACGGTTCCGGGTGAGGCTCAGGGTCACATATGCGGACGGCTCAAAGCGGAAGGTCCGTCTGCTTTACGCGGAGCCGGACAGCGGGGAAGAGCCTGTCTTTTATTTGGAACTGCCATGGTGCGGTCCGGTGACGCTGTCGCTCGATCGGGTGGAGCTGTTCGATTACCTGTCGCTGTTCCGGGCGGAGATCCGGCTGAGCGAGGAGCTTTCGATCTCCGTACTGCCTGCGGAGCAGGCGGCGCAGGTGGTGCTGCCGTCCGCCCCGGCAGATCCGGACGGCGCGGAGGAAGATGTAAAACCGGCACGCGGCGGGACCAGCGGGGAATTTCTCCGTCTGCGGGAATATGCCGCGGGCGATCCCTACCGGCAGATCCATTGGAACCAGACGGCGCGTACAGGTACGCTATGGATCAAGGAGTATCAGCGGGAGCAGGATCGCACGGTGCTGCTGTCGTTGGATCTGCGCTCCCGAAAGCGCAGAAAAGCGCCGGAGCTTGACGCGTTTTTTGAGGTGCTGTCCGCGCTGACATTGGGGATCCTGCATCAGGGAGCCTCCGTATGCGTGCAGTGGCTGGGAAAGGACGGCCAGCCCGGAAAATGGCTGGTACAGTCTGACGCAGACTGCCGCGCCCTGCTGCTTTTTCTATATCAGAATGGCTGCGTACCGGGCGGCGGAGAGATGGTTTCCGATGGGTTATGCCTCACCCTGGATCTGGCGCTTTTTTCAGAGGGGGCGGAGGTGTTCCGGTTTTCGTGTAAGAAGTATGCTGGGGAACTGGCGCGGACGCCGCTGATCCTTTAGGCGGTAAGAGCGGCTTGCCTAGGGCGTATCTGAAAGGTCCCCAGCACCGTTAAATTCATCTGAAAAGCAGTGTTACTACGTTTCTCACCCCGTGCAGTATGGAAAGTATTGCGGTGGATTCATCCCTCCCTTGTATCGATTGCTTTTCAGTAAATTTTCTGTACTTTTGACGTTTCAGAGATACCTTGGGGACGGAAAGGAGGAACCCCGGCGGTGAAAAAACGCATCATCATAGAGGCAGGAAAGCCGGAGCGGATCGTCCCTGCCGGCTTTGACCTGCTGGCGCTGCTGGCGGCATCGTACGGCCTGCTGCTCCTTGTGCAGGCTGTGGACGGCGTGCGTATTGATCTCCGGATCGCCGTCCCGCTGGTGTCGGTTCCGGGCGTTTCCCTCTGGCTTCTGCGCCGGATGAAAAGGCAATATTGGTTCTGGATAGGCTTTCTGGCGGAAGCGTCCGCCGCCGTAATGCTTTTCCTGCGCACTCCGCGTCTGCGCGCAGAGCTGTTGTCCCTGTGGAATTCCATCCTCCGTGCAGGGGAGGGCACCGCCGTGGACGTCACCTGGGGCGCGGTGCTGATCACGTCGGTGGGGGCGCTGGCGATCTCCCTGCTGGAGCTGGCTGTGCGGGTGCACTGGCCGCTGTTCCTGCTGATCACAGTGCTCCTGCTGAGTGCTCCGCTGCTGGGGATCAATCCGGGGATTGGGACAGTGCTCCTGTTTTTCATTTTCCTGATGGGCTTCTGGATGCTCAACGGCACCGTGCGCGGCAGGTCGGGACGGGGACTCCGGCGCGGGAGACAGCAGCGGATCGGGCGGCGGGCGATCGCTGCGTCCTCCGGTCTGCTGGCGGCGGTCTTTGCAGTCGCGGTGCTGATGGCGGGATGGAATCCCGATTGGTTCTATCAAACGGTCTATGAGACGGAGGGACAGCTCCACCGGACCATTCAGCGGGTGAGCGGTACAGCCTCCACGCCGGATCACAGGACGGTCAGCCGCGGGAATCTGTATCCGTCCGGGATAGAAGAACTGGAAATCCGCACGGATCAGGAGCCTACAGAGACGCTGTATCTGCGCGGCTTCAGCGGCGGCGCCTATCAGAACGGCGAATGGCAGCCGGCAAATGATTCCGATTTTTTTGCCGCAATGAACGAAAACTCCCTGCATTGGGACAGGTGGGCCAGCTGGATCCCCAATATGTACAGCAGTATGTATTTTGTGCTCAATTCCAGCATATGGCGCGAGGAACCCGTACAGGCGCGCGTGCTGCACATCTATCAGAATCCAAGCGCGGGGGAGACTCCTTACGCTCCCTACTTCAGCATTCAGAACCGCCGCCAGATCAGGGAATTTGCCTCGCACGAAAACGAATACAGCTATCTGTATTACGAATGGCAGGAGATGGACTTCGACTGGGGCGGCGTGGAATCGAACTTCTATATCAACTGGGACTGGTACCGCGAGCTGGAGGATGCTTTTCTGCGGGAGGCCACAGGGCTGTATACGCAGGTTCCTGTGGAGGATCTCCCGCGTCTGGTGCAGCTGTGTGCCGATAATCCTGCGGACAGCCTTGAGGAAATCACGGCGTTCATCGTGTCGGCCCTTCAGGAAAACGCTGTTTATACCAGAACGCCGGGACTGTTTCCCATGACGGAGGACCCGGTGGAATATTTTCTGTTCGAGAAGCAGGAGGGCTACTGCCAGCATTTTGCAGCGGCGGCGGTGATGATGTACAGGCTTTACGGGATCCCCGCGCGGTATGCCGCCGGATATGCGGTGTCGCCGTCGGATTTCATCCGCCAGCCGGACGGATCCTATTTTGCTGTGGTGACGGATGAAAATGCCCATGCCTGGCCGGAAATCTATCTGGATAATTACGGGTGGACGCCCATTGAAGTCACGCCGTCGGCGGATCGTTCCCTGCCGGCTTATCCCGGGATGGATCAGACGATATTCGAGGAGCTGATGGCGTCCGGAAACTGGAATATGGAGCAGCTGGAGCAGGAGCGTGTACAGGGGGATCGTGCAGACACCTCGTCCGCCGCGTTCCGGGGGTTCCGTCTCCCGGCGGTGGATCCGGAGTCCGTGCTCCTTGTTCTTCTGTATGCTCTGCTGCTGGCGTCCGGGGCGTATCTGATATGGCGCGGATCAACGCTGCGATCGACGGAAAAAATGGACGTGCGCCGCAGTTTTTCGCGGATTGTGGACGCTGTGCATACGGCCGGACTGCTGAAAGAATACGACGGTTCTGAACCGGATTTTGCCGCGGCGCTTGCCGGGGCGGTCCCTGGTTTGGGAGAAGATCAGGCGCAGTCGCTTATGCGGTTGGCGGAGACGGCCGCGTTTGGGGATACGTCTGTCTCGCCGGAACAGGAGCAGGAGATGCGGGATCTGTACAGGCAGATTGCGCTGTCTCTGTACCGGAAGCTGCCGCGCCGGAAAAAGCTGGCATTTCAATATTCTGCACCATTTCCTGTGACAAAGCGGGCGTGGAACAGAGTGTACAATAAAACTTTCCGTAAAGAAAGGCCAAGATACTCTCATTCTAACAGCTTTGGCAGCGATGCGGAAAAAGACACGTCTGACTGTCGTGCCTTACCCCGTAAATATATTGTAAGAGGGCAGGCGCCATTCTGCGGACCCCGGAATAAGCTGCAGTCACATTTGTTTAAAATCGGTCACCATGGACAAAAAGA
>DVHF01000144.1 GCA_018712265.1 Candidatus Gallacutalibacter pullicola | reverse complement strand
GGAGCAGCTGCGTGAATATGAAACCGAAAAAAACAATAACAGGAAGAAGGTAAAATTTCTTTTTGTTTTGTGAGACAGGTTTTGTGGGATTGGAGAATATCCCTATTCCCGAAATAAGGAATCCACAATATCCGCAATAGTTCGCTTCTTTATTGATCGGTTTCCCGCATTTGGGACATTTTTCGGGCATTATACCACATCCTCTCCATTCTCTGCGTAGGTTTTATTATAATTTTGTAAACTGACGTTTGAGGTAAGAAAAAGGTGAAAAAATTGCATTTTTAGTTCTTTTAAGAAATTATATTGCTTGTAAAATAAAGTATATTTTTTCTACCAAAAATTTTAACGAAAAAAGCGTCCAACCTTTCTGAATAAAGGCTGGACGTTTTGCTTTTTTATTTACTTTTTCTTTTTGGTTCCTGGATCCGGAAGCGCGTCCCATGTGGCGCGCACCAGAGGGAGAAAGGATTCCCTGTCGTCGATGTCCTCCACAATGAAATACTCTTTCGCGCCCTCGTACGGCGGCATCCGAGGGAAATCCGGGAAAGCCTGCGCGGTTTCCGGCGTGATCTTGATAAAAAGCTGATCGTCACAGATAACACCCAGGAATTTCCCGTCGCAGTACCATCCATATTCGCCGAACATCCTACGGCAGGAGATCTCCCCCGCCTCCCGCAGCTGCTCCGCCGCATATTCCACAAACTCTTTGCCGGACGCCATCTGTACTCCCTCCCCGATATACTGGACTGCTTTGTAAAAAGTATACCAGATAGATTTGGGGAAGTCAAACTGCCGTTCAGAACTCGTAGCCGGCGCCGGATGGGATCCCGGCGATCAGAAGCACTGCGCTTGCGGCCAGCAGGGGCTCGGGCGGATACGGCTCCCGGAGCGTGACCGGGATATCGTGCGGCTCAAGGACCGTCCCGGAGAGCGTCCGGATGCTCCGCTGGAGACTCACCACCGACTGAGGAAATCCCAGACTGGCGGCGCTGACAGTATCCCGCGCGGCCGTACCACAGGTTACTGCGGAGATCCCCGTCCCCTCCAGCGCACGGGCCGCCGCCGTGTTGCCCTCGCTGAATACGGCGAGAAATCCTCCCGGGACCCGGCTTGGGAGCCCGCTGGAAAAGCTGTCCTTAAAAACAAGGATTCCCTTTGGAATACTGATTTCCGGCGGACTTTCACATTCGTAGATCAAAAACGCAGGCTCCGCCGAACCCCGGAGCCTGCCGCCGCCGCAGATCTGTGCCCCGCCATATCTTACGGCAGCATTCGTCACCGTTTTGGCAAAGGCGTCGCCGCCGCGCTTTCCGCAAAGAAAAATCGTTGTCACACAGCTCCCTCCGAAACTCCCGTTATCGTTCCCTTTTATTCTCCCTCCGGGGCTGAAAAATATTCCCGCGCGTGCCTTGCCCCCGGTTTTCATGCACCCCATATTTTCTTTTTCATATAATGGGATATATCCACAGAAGTTTTTTACGGATGGATTTTCAGTCTAAGGGTATATCTGAACCGCTCCAAGCGTTGGGTAACTGCAAAAAACGCGGCAGGCAATATTGTTAACCAACGCAGAAGGACCTTTCAGATACACCGAAGAAAGGGAGGGATCCCTATGGCTTACAGCGAGAGGGAGCTTCTTGCCAGGCTTATTATGTGCGAAGCGGGCGGCGAGGGTGAGGAAGGGATGCGCGCCGTCGCGTCCGTTGTCATGAACCGCGCCCAGATCCCTTACGGGGAATTTGCCCGGGTAAGCAACGGCGGAAGCGTGCGGAATATCATCGAACAGCCGGGGCAGTTTACCTGCATGAAAACAAGCGTGAACGGGGAGTACAACTCCCAGAATGTCTACAATATGGATCCGCAGGAGATCCATTATGAAATCGCGGACTGGGCCCTTGCCGGAAACACGAGTGCGTCTGTGGGGAACAGCCTTTTTTTCTTCAATCCATACAGCAGCTCCTGCCCCACTTATTTCCCGCCCGGAAATATCGGTGTGGCCTATAACCGGATCGGACAGCATTGCTTTTACGCGCCTACCCAAAAATACAAGTCTACTTGAGGTGACAATCGATGGATCAGCCATATTCAACTTACAGCGCCAACTATATGACACCCACCCAGCAGCAGAATCCCGCCTGTCCATATAACTCCGGGGTGGGCGGATTTCAGGGACTTCCGCAGCTCAGCGGCGCGATCCCGCAGCTTTCAGGGCAGGTCATGTCGGGGACATACCCATCCTCCGGACAAAGCCAGATGAACAATACGCCCATGATCCCCGGAAGCGGAGCGCCCAGCGCGCCGAGCGGCCTGCAGGTTCCGACACAGGAGGAGCTTGACCGCCAGCCGATCACAGATCTGACTCAGCCTATGCCCGTCACTGCGGAAAGTCTGCAATATCTCAACGGGTTTCTGAGGACACAGATCGGAAGAAAGGTCCATGTAGAATTCCTGATCGGTTCCAATACCATGACGGATCGCACAGGCGTCCTTGTGGCGGTTGGGGCGAATTACATCCTGCTTAATGAATTGGAAACGGACGATCTGCTCGCCTGTGATTACTACAACATCAAATTTATCCGCTTCTATTATTGACACAAAAGCCCTCCCCGATCACACCGGGGAGGGCTTGCCTGTTATATTTTTGTGCTTACAGGACGTTTTTTATGTTCTGCATTTCTTTTTCTGTCTGGGAGCCCGCGAGGTATTCCCACGAATAAAGCATGAAGCCGTCCGCGTTGATATTCCGGCCCAGGCGGATCTGATCCGCGATGATGGAATCGGATTTCAGCCATGTCCCCCGATCCACATCGGAACCGGCCTTATACAGAGCCAATCCCAGATAAAGCTTGACGTTGGGGTTCGTGACCATGTTCCGCCATGTCTGAGCGGTTTCGGTGAACGGCATCACCGTGTTTTCAAAGTTGAAATAAATCTGCGGGCAGATGTAATCGAGATAGCCGGACTGCGTGCTCCATGTCCTCACGTCGGCGCCCATGTTCCAGTCGGACTGGATGTTTGCCTGCGGGGAGATACCGAAAACAACGCTGCTGTCGATTGCCTTGATGGCAGAATACACCGACGACACCAGCTTATTGATGTTGTCCCGCCGCCAGTCCAGTTGGGCCAACGAGGATCCGCTTGCCTGATAGGACACGCTGTCGATCGATGTTCCCTGCGTCGGGTAGAAGTAATCGTCGAACTGCACGCCGTCCACATCGTAATTCCGGACAATCTCTTCGATTCCGGCCACAATATAGTCGCGTACCTCCGGCACACCGGGGTTGTAATACTTTTTGCCCTCAAAATTCATCGTCCAGTTTGGCTTGGAAGCGTCATTGATCCACTGCGTATAGGGATTATCCGCAGACAGCGAGGGCGGGTTTCCTGTGATCTGGATCCGCAGGGGATTTACCCATGCGTGGAATTCCATTCCCGCGTCGTGCGTCGCTTTTACCATATAGGCCAGCGGGTCATAGCCGGGATCCTGTCCCTGCGTGCCGGTCAGCAGATGCGACCACGGGAACAGATCCGACGGGTACATCGCGTCCCCGAACGGGCGCACATGGACGATCAGCGTATTCATCCCCGCATCCTTGGCGCGGGCAACGATAGCGTCAAATTTCGCTTGGAACGCCGCTTCGCTCTTGTCGCTGCTGCCTTTCATATCAAGGCTCATGTACGGCACCCAGACGGCGCGCATTTCCTCCGGCTGCTCCGGGATCGTTTCCCCACTTGTATATGGGATAATCGAAATCGACCGTGTAGAGTCGCCGCCCTGTTTTACGCCGTTTTGCACGTTGACGCGGATGGAGGCGTGCACCCCGTTGATCTCCGCCTTGACATAGCAGGTACCCTCGCGCAGGCCCGTAATGCGGTATTTATCCGTGCCGGCAATCCGGCTGACGGAAGCGATCCCGGTGCGCGATGAGTATACACGCACATTCTCCTGATTCAGACCGGGGCCCGACAGCCTTGCCCGGAAATCATAGATATTGCCGGGAGCCATGTCGTAGCTGCGCGTATCGAGCGTCAGCGTCCGAACGGGACGGCTGTCCTCATCCTCTGAGGCAGATTCATATGGGATGATCGAGACAGATCGGGAGGAATCACCGCCCTGTGTCACGCCGTTCTCGACGTCAACACGGATAGAGGCGTGCACCCCGTTGATCTCCGCAATCACATAGCAGGTACCCTCGCGTAAGCCTGTAATGCGGTACTTATTTGTCCCGGCGATCTGGCTGACTGAGGCGATCCCCGTGCGGGACGAATACACCTCCACGTCCTCCTGGTTCAGTCCTGGCCCGGACACCTGCGCCCGGAAATCGTAAATGTTTCCGGGGGCCATGCTGTAGCTGCGCGTGTCCAGTGTGAGCGTCCGGACGGGAAGCGAGGCTTCCTCCACTCCCTGCGCCGGACCCGACAGCGGCGTACAGAGTGTCACGATCGCCGCAAACGCCGCTGCAGCAATTCTTTTCCACTTTTTTCCTTTCATTAGTTCACTCCTTTTTTCTTCCTCGCCTGCGGCGAGCAGATCGCGGCAGGCTTAGCCTGCACGCAGATCGCGCCCGCGCCGCACCTCCGCCCGGCAAAATTCATGGGCAGCCTGAGATGCCCGTGTTTGCGGGATGATCCCTGACCAGTCGGCCGCCGTGACAGAGCATTTGAAGTTACTCGCAATTCCCGCGGAGGCAACGACGCGCAGCGCGTTTTACGTCCAGACTTAGTCTGGAAACCATTATATCATAACTTTTTTCCGTTGTCTCCCTGAAAATGAAAATTCCAGAATGTTACTTGAGAAATTTTACAAAAAGAAAAACGCTGGAAAACCGAATAGTTTTCCAGCGGCTTTTTTCATAAGTATCCGTCCTTAAACGGGCTTATCTATGTTACTCCCCTTTTTCTTCTTTCATCTTTGCAAAGCACTCGCTGCAGTAGACGGGACGATCCTCACGCGGCTGGAACGGCACTCTCGCTTCTTTTCCGCAAGCGGCGCACACAGCTGTGTACATCTCCCTCTCCGGCTTCGCGCCGTTTTTCCGCGCATCGCGGCAGGCCTTGCATCTCTGCGGCTCGTTTACGAAGCCCTTGGAAGCATAGAATTCCTGCTCACCGGCGGAAAAAATGAATTCTTTCCCGCATTCCTTGCAAACGAGAGTCTTGTCTTCATACATACTGATTTACCTCGATTCAGATATAGATATTTGCCCATGGACGGATTCGCACCGCCGCCTTTGATTTTACCAACGCTCTACTGAAAGTTAAGCTACCCGGGCATCTTTAACAGGGTTTCTTTAATTTTTTCCGGATACGCTGGATCGCATTATCCGCCGCCTTTTTTGTTACACACAGGCTTCGGGCAATCTCATCATAGCTTTTTCCCTGAAGATAAAGCGACAAGACCTCCCGTTCCAGTCCGGATAATTCCTTACGGATGCGGTTTTTCACAATTTGTAAATTCTCACGATCAATCAGCAGCGTCTCCGGGTTGGCAAAATCACAAGACAAGTAATCTAACGCCAAATCGGGTTCCTGGTTCAAAGAAATTGAGTTGTTCAGCGGCATATTTTTGCCGCCTGACGCAGTACGACAAGCACTGAGAATACGATTGCGAATACAAACGCCAGCATAAGTGCGGAAACTGGCTCCGCCCCGGTAGGTATGCGCCGCGCAAAGCAGGCCGTATAACCCTTCCTGGCAGAGATCTTCTGTTTCCAGAGAAACCGTCCGGAAACTTTCCGCTCTCCAGCGGATAAAGGACAGGTACCGCGCCGCAAGCTCCGCGAACGCGTCCGTGTCTCCCGCGCAGACAAGCTGCGCAAGCTCTGCATCTGTTTGTGAGGAAAATTCCTTCTGCAGCATTTTTCACCTCACAGTTTCTCTTTTATGCTGGTATTCATTATAACCCATTTATCAGTAATAGTCAACATAAAAATAGAAGTAATTTCAAAATTTATATTCGATGTTGTTGAAGCATCTCGACGATTGAAGTATAATAGTATCAGTACCTCAAAATGTACGAAAAGAGGAGTTGCAGATGTTCGCACGTGTTTACAGCATGGGGATCCGGGGAATGGAGGCATTTCCCGTGGAAGTGGAAACCAATATCTCAACAGGGCTGCCATGTATTGATATTATCGGCCTGCCGGACGCCGCTGTCAAGGAATCGCGGGTTCGAGTGCAATCTGTGGCCATGAACTGCGGCCTGCGGTTTCCGAAGGGAAGAATTACCGTCAATCTGGCTCCCGCTGATATCCGGAAGGAGGGCGCAATTTATGATCTGCCGATCCTGCTTTCCATCCTCGCAGCCGGCGGACAAATTTCTGCCGATCTGAGCCGCTCTGTGTTCGTTGGAGAACTGTCGCTTTCCGGGGAACTCCGTCCTGCACGGGGAGTTCTTCCTATGATTTTATCTGCAAAGGAAAATAACTTTACAGATGTTTATATTCCTTTTCCGAATTCCGATGAAGGAGAAATCCCCAGAAACGGCCTTTTTTACCCGGTAAAAAGCATTTTGCAGCTGATCGATCACCTTTCCGGGAAAGAAAGGATTCCACCTTGCAGACCTATAGAATATATGCCTGTAAAGGGAAGCACCTTGTTAGACTTCGCCGACGTTCGCGGACAGGAATCTGCCAAGCGTGGACTGGAAATTGCAGCCGCCGGAGGTCATAATCTTCTGATGATCGGTCCGCCCGGCTCCGGAAAAAGTATGTTGGCAAAGCGCCTCCCGTCTATCCTGCCCGATATGACCTTTGAGGAAATGCTGGAAACGACGAAGCTGTACTCTGTAGCCGGAGAGCTTTCCCGGGAATCCGGACTGATCCGCACACGGCCTTTCCGGTCGCCGCACCACAGCATCTCCGCGGCGGGATTGGCCGGCGGAGGAACGCTGCCGCGTCCCGGTGAACTGTCTCTGGCCCATAACGGCGTCCTTTTTCTCGATGAGCTTCCTGAATTTTCCCGAAATGCTATGGAGATCCTCCGCCAGCCTTTGGAGGACGGGACGGTGACAATTTCGCGCGCCTCCGGAAGCACTACTTTCCCCTGCTCCCTCATGCTGGTTGCCGCCATGAATCCGTGCCCCTGCGGTTTCTACGGCCATCCGTCCAAACACTGCCGCTGTTCAGAGGCGATGGTAAATTCCTATCTGGGGAGGATTTCCGGTCCGCTGCTCGATCGAATCGATCTGCATCTGGAGATCCCTCCTGTGGATTTCGCCCAGCTCAATTCCTCTCGGACAGGTGAAACCTCTGCACAGATCCGTGACCGCGTCAACGCCGCGCGGGAAATCCAGAATGTGCGGTTCCGCGATCTTCCTGTTTCCTGCAACGCCAGAATTCCAGCCGGACATTTACAGGAATTCTGCCGTCTTACGGAATCCGCAGAATCGCTCCTCAAGAATGCGTTCCACCGGTTGGGGATGTCCGCACGGGCATATGATCGGATTTTGAAAGTTTCGCGTACCATCGCCGATCTGGCACACAGCCGCGATATTGAATCAGAACACATTGCGGAGGCCCTGCAATACCGCACACTGGATCAAAAATACTGGAGAGGATAAATAAAAAAATCGGCTGTGCCAGAGACTTTTGTTGGCACAGCCGGTTTTTGTACTGGAATCAGCCCCAAAATGTTTTTTAAGGGCACTGTCTGGAATCTTCCTCGTAGGTTCCGGCGGCGTAAGAACCCATCCGGACATCCAGCACACCGCGCGGCGGCTGTACAAGAGACGCTTCGTATTGGCATCTCCACTGGATATCCGGCGTTATCCTGCCGTTTATGATTCCGTCCACCGTATCGCCGGAATCGATAGGGCAGTCATTTTGCAGCAGGTAGTCCGCAAGATTATATGCGTGATTCACCACCCAGTTGGGATCCATATCACGGAAATGGTATTGGAGATCCGGCAGGAATAAAGTCTGCATCCCGACCGTGTCCACAAGCATATCCTCCGTTCCCTCAATATTGAAGAACCGGGCGTTTACGCCAAATTGGATGAAGCGGCTGAGGCCAGTAAAAGAATGGTTCCGCACATCCTGCGCACGGAACAGCTTGCCGCAGTTCTGGAAATAAAACGCCTCACAGCTGGGATACAACTCCGCGAGCGCCTCCATAAAATCCATGTCCAGATTGGCGCGCTCCTGCGGCGGAAGTCCCGCCGCAAGCATATCGACCGCTGCCACCTGATACCGGCATTCTTCCAGAATACGATCCCGATCCTCCCGGCAGTCCCACATCTGGCCGCGCACAAAGGAATCGATTGACGGGCCGTTGAAATCTGTACACGAAAGTATCAGAAGCTGTACAGGGGCGGCACCGTCCTTAAATTCCACAATATGATCCAACGCCGCAAAGCCCGCCATTTTTCCGTCAAAGCAGAAGCACTCCACCTCACCGCAGTGCCGGGCAAGAACTGCGCTCATTTCTTCCTGCCCGGGAAACGGAACCGCCTCCCGGAACAGGAGCTGCATCAAAAATGGGCCGCCCGGACGCTCCTCGTCGCTTAAATCCTGCTGGAAAACCTCGCTCATCTTGGAATCCTCCACCCTTACGCCTCGAACTGCTTGGCGCAGTCCGGATATTCATAGCCGTATGTATTGTGTCTCTGATTGGTGCTGCCGGGCTCCGCTTCATCATAATTTCCGTAGGAGAAAATTTTTGCCTCGCCAAGCCTGCGGTACACGAGTCCCGCCCAGCATTTTCCGCCTGCGTGGTGCCATGCCAGCCACTCGGAGCCGAGCACATGCGCGTCTGTATAGTTGAGATCGTGCACCATAGCCGCATTGTCAGCGAAGCGGATGTATCCGGCACGGACCCATCCCTGTCTCCCGTCCGGGGCCTGGATCAGATACCAGCCGTCGTTGGAGGCGGTGAAGCTGCTCGCCAGCACCGTTACGGACGCCCCGTTCATAACCTCTGTGATCTGTCCGGAGGAGAAGTCCGGAGCTGAATACATCGCCGCATTGCCGGTGGTGGATGCCGCCATTCCTCCCGAAGGGATCGATTCCGGCGGTACGACCGCATTGAGCAGGATTATGCGGATATCGAACGCACTTGTTCCGTTCCAATATCCCGCCCCCACGTTGTGGGAGAAGCTGATCATTGCGTCGAACTGCTGCTGGTTGACCCGCAGATTGTTATTTTGGATGAACTTATTGACCTCCTGCGTATAGGAGCCATTGACGCCATTGACTAACAGTGCCCACGCTTCTGTCTGCGTGATGTTATTATAGAAGGACTGTCCCGCAGAATAAGTCTGACCGTAGCCAATCGTCGGGATGGAACCGTATGCAAGCTGATCAATATAGACAGCGCCGCGGTAGCCCTCCCACTTGCACATGATAGACAGGATCTGATCGCTCGCACGGCGTTCTTCCGTAGTGCTGACAGTCGTATCCTGTGTGGAAATCACAAAACTTGTCGTCTCCAGACAGTCTGTGCTCATCACGCCGTTCTGGGAGGAATAAACCTTGACCGTATGGGTCCCGGTGGAGGAGAATGTCGTCTGTGCACGCCAGACGCGGGTATAATTAGGCGTCAGGCCGCTTTCTGTGCCGTTTTCTTCCGTGTAGGAGGTTACGTCGATCGTCTCGCCGGTATCCAGCACAAAGCGCACGCTGTCACGGGTGTTGTCCGTAACCGCAACAAGCTCCACCGTCTGATAGGTGCTGGCAATATTGGGCGAGGTATATGCGGCTTTTACAGGCTCCGCCTGCGTCACTATCACAGTGCAGGACGCGCTGTTTGCACCGGAGCTGTCGGAAACTGTAATGACAGCTGTCCCCGGGGATACTGCGTAAATGTATCCGTTGGAAACGGTCGCTACCGCCGTATTGCTCGAACTCCACCGCAGTCCCGATCCGCCGTTGTTTGCTTTGATGTAGAGAGTCTTTCCTGCCGGAACCGTTCCGGATGTATGGCTGAGCGAAAGATTGGTATAGTTTTCGCCGGTCTCTCCGTCATAGAGGAGACGCACATAATCACTGCTGACGTAACCGGTCTGCCCGGAGGAGGTCTGTACCTGGATCCACCCTGCCGTATCCGTACTGAGCACAGTCAGATATGTCCCGGCTTCCAGCGTTGTGATTTTGCTGTAATCGGTCCCGGGACCGGAACGGAGATTCACCGCCGTGGTGGTCTGCGCACCTGTGACAGTGCCGCTGCCAGTGCTTCCGCCGCCTGTACTGCCGGAGCCTCCGCCGCCGATAACGACGCCGTCCCCTCCGACAGTAACTCCGCCTGACCCGCCGCTCACATCGGCCACCGCCGCGGTGAGGGAAACAGTCTGGCCGTCCAGCGTTACTGTAATGGCGGAGCTGCCGTTGCCCTCTGATTTCACCTGTACCATATAGCTGTTGGAACTGATGGCTCCAATATTGCTTACGCTCACAACGGATGGATTTTCCACCGATATATCCGGCGTTGATCCGTAAGGAACACCGTAAATAATCAGGAGGAAGGTCTGGCCGATCTGATTAAAATGATAACTCTGTGCGTTCAGGGAAAGTCCGCTGGTTTCCGGCTGGGAGGACGACGTACCGCCGCCCGTGCTGCCGGATCCGGTATTTCCGGATCCTCCCGTACTTCCGGAACCGGACGACGATCCGCCGATCACAGAAACCGATCTCTCCGAGCTTCCACTCGGGGACGCCCCGTTCTGCACGGTAATCTGGATCGAGGCATGTACGCCGTAGATTTCGGCAACAATGTAGCAGCTTCCCTCTCCCACTGCCGTCACGCGGTATTTATCTGTGCCGGGAATCTGCGCCACCGTGGCGATCCCTGTACGGGAGGAGGTCACCTTGAGATCTTCCTGATTCAAGCCCTGGCCGTCAAGCCGGGCGCGGAAATCGTATATGCCGCCCGGCGCCATAGTATAGCTTCTGGTATCCAGCGTCAATGTTCCGCTGGCGCCCGACGGAACCTGATTTTCTCCTGTCCCTTGGGAGTCTCCGCCGGAGGAACTCCCCTGCGTCTGAATATACTGCGGATCACAATAGCCGCTGTTTCCGGAGGGGGCCTGCACATGCAGCCATCCCGTCGCGCTGTCCGTTCCGAGAATCTGGACCTGTGATCCTTTTGCGAGAACCTCCACAACGCCATAGCTGCGGCCGGGACCGCTGCGCATATTCAAAAGCTCCGTTACCGTACCGGACTGCGCTGATGTACCGCTTCCTGACTGACCGTTCCCCGAGGATCCTTCAGAACCTGAGTTCGCTGTGATCGACAGGTATTCCGCACTGCAATAGCCCTCCCTGCCGTCGGAGGTGCGTACCTTAATCCACTGCGAATTGCTCTGATCCAGCACCGTCACCGTCTCTCCGCGGCGCAGGATCGTCAATACGGAATAGGTGCTGCCCGGGCCGCTGCGCAGGTTGAGCACATCCGTTGTGACGCCTGTTGCGGTGCCCGTGCCGGACTGCGATCCGGAGGACGTACCGGTTCCGGAGCTGCTGTCTGTCCCCTCCACCGACAGGTACTCCGCGCTGCAATAGCCTTCCTTGCCGTCAGAGGTGCGGATTTTAATCCACTGAGGATTGGTGGAATCCACCACCTCCGCGGCCTCACCCGTACCCAGGACGCCAATCACAGAATATCCGGTTCCCGGGCCGCTGCGGATATTCACTCCTTCCGTCGCCGTTGCCGATGCCGCCGCGATGGGAGACGCCAGCATACTGACGGAGCACAAAAACGCCAAAAGGCAGGAAAAAATCCTTTTTGATTTCTTTTTGATCTGCATATGCCTTTTCCCTACTTCCTATATAGAAACACACCTTTTCCACAGGACAGGTACACCCTAGGAAAAAATGGTCAACTATCTTTTTCCTTTTCAGAAAAATCCTGTAAACTTTATTTATTATATCCTAATTTTCAGGATTGCGCAACGCTTATTTCTTCAAAAAAGCAGGCTAAGCCTGCATGTAGATCGCGGCACGCTCCGCTGACACTTCGCAGGAACGGCGATCGCACAGTCACAGTGTCGCGCAGCATATTTCGCCGTTCGCAGAAACACAAAAACCAGCCCTGTGTACTTGGGGCTGGTTTCCGTCCTATTCTGAGAACTGCTCGTTGTATTGGCTCACATCCTGTGCATGGAGAGCTGTCCTTTCCGGCATGAATACTGTCTCCCTATTGTCCGCTTGCGCGAATCCTTACCGGAGGCGCCAGGCCGGCCTGCTCCAGATTTGCGTTATGTTCCTCCGCCGTTTCCGCGAGATACAGGGTCCCGTCCTTGGAATAGCAGTAGTAATAATCGTTCGTATCCGCCGGACTGAGGGCCGCCTCAATCGCCGCCATTCCCGGATTACAGATCGGTCCTACCGGAAGCCCGGAAAAATTATAGGTATTGTACATGCTGGTAAAAGTATCGCGGATATCCTCCGGAACTTCCTCGCGCGACCGATAGGGATACCATACCGTCGATTCACATTGAAGACCCGGGATCCCGTGTGCTTCCCCGTCCCGCAGACGGTTTCGCAGAACAGCGGAGATATACGGCATATCCTTTTCCGCCCTCGATTCCGACTGAATCAGGGATGCAAGCGTAATCAGCTGATCTGTTGTCATTCCTGCCAGATCCGCGCGCGTGCGGATTTCCTCGCTGATCCTGTCCTCCGTATTCTCCAGAATTTCCCGGATCACAGCCTCAGCCGTGGAACCTTTCTCAAAGGAGTAATTTCCCGGGAAAAGATATCCCTCCAGCTTATAGGAACGCGATCCGGCGTTGGGTATTTCCCCCATCAGACTGAATGAATCAAAGCGGTTTGATCTCGCCGCGGTTAAAAATTCGTCCGCGGCGCAGATGTCGTTTTCCTCCAGCATCCGGGCCGTTTCCGGAACGGTTACACCGTCAGAAACCACCACATTTACCGTATCCTGCGGGGTCTGCGTCTCCTCCCGTATGATGGAAACAGATCGCGCCGCCTCACCGTGCTGGCGGACCCCCTCGCGCACTGTGACGCGGATCGACGCGTGCACGCCGCGCACCTCCGAAATGATATAAGTGACGCCGGGGCTTCGTCCCGTGATGCGGTATTTATCTGTATTTGGGATCCGTTCCACCTCTGCGATCCCGTCGCGGGAGCTCCAAACGCGCACTTCCTCCTGACGGAGATCGCCGCCGTCCACAGCCGCGCGGAAATCATAAATGTTTCCGGGAGCCATTATATAGCTCCGGGTATCCATGGTCAGGGTTCCAATCACGCCCTCCTCCTGCGCCGCGAAAACAGGCGTTTGCGATACGCCCATCCACAGGGCCAGAAGCATCGGGGCCAGCCTCCTGACTGCTTTCATTCCTATTCCTCCTTTTCAAGCCGGAGCCTTTCTTCCCACAGGCTGTCCGGTTTGGGGATATTGCGGTACTACCGCTTCCCTTTCTTCCATATCCTTATTGTAATGCCATTTCTGATAAAAAGCAAGAATGAAAAACAGCGGCTGTGCAAGTGCTATAAAATCTTCCGCATAAAAATTTCTGCGGGCTGATCGAACGGGGTATCGTGGAACAGGAGACAGCCGCAGTCGATATATCCCAGACGCCGGTACAGGAACTGTGCGCGCTCGTCAGCCTGAGTAGACAGAAGCACCATTTTATGGCCTTTGCGCTTCATGATGGATTCCCATTCATGGATAGCCTGTGTTCCCAGCCCGTTGCCGCGATATGGTTCTTCCAAATAAATAAGGTTCAAAAACGGAAGGTGATCCCACAGCATACAGTAAGACAATATTCCTGCCGGCTGCGCATCTTTCCAGATCACATAAAGAGATTTGGCTTGGAAAGCTTCCTCTCCAATATGAGGATTCAGTTTTTTGACGAACGCCCTGTCTGTTTCCTCTGCGTACTTTAAAACCATTGCCTTTCTTCCTCCAAAACCGAAAAGGCAGGAAAGTATTCCCGAAACTTTCCCGCCCGGATCGCTCGCAGCCAGTGTGAAAAATTCCCCGTACCCACCCTCGCAGATGCAGTCAATGTCCGGTAATAACAATTATCGATGACGATACCTTTGTACGCAGTCGGGGAATCACAATTCTTGGGGATTTGAACCCCGCGCTTACCCTCCGGCGCAACCATGATACGGCTCTCCGCTGCCGCCGCGTGACATTCGCCCTGCTTCCGCTACCTGCAAATATTATTCAATCAAATCGGTGTTCCAGTTGCTCTCCTGCAGTTTATTGTCCAGCAGGCGCAGTTCCTTTGCCATCGCGTCGATTTCCTTCTGCCAGTCCGCAACCACGATTGCCGGTTTTATTTTGATTTCCGTATGCGTCGCGCGGTACGCCGTCTGGCTCGCGGCATAAGCGATTTCCTTATAGACACTGATTTTCACAGCAAGCGCGTCTTTTTCAGCGATGAGCTCCGTCAGCGTCTTTCCGTTGATTTTCGTTTCACAGTTGGTCAGATTGATCCGGGAAATGAGATAAGACAGGCGGCAAATCGCAGAATCGAGTTCCTTTTTCAGAAGTTCCGGATCTTCTGCCGTTTTTTCTCCCTCCTGAACCAGCGCATTATTTGTCATACGGCTTCTCAGCTGTTCAATATTGCGGTTGAGGTCCGCCCGTTCCTGTAATGCTTCGGCCAGCTTCAAAATGATCCCTCCGTTTCTTTTTCTATTCTAAAATTTATCAAATTTTATTTTATAGACGAGGACGTCCCCTTATTTGGAAACGCCCTCCGACGCTGAGAAAAAGAGTTACAGAATCTCTTTCAATCTGGCAAGCGTATCGCGGAACAGCGCCACCGTATCGAGCACAGGCTGCTCCGACGCCATATCGACCCCTGCGATCCGCAGAAGCTCGATTGGATGATCCGATCCGCCTGTGGTCAGGAATTTGCGGTAATCGGCCACCGCGTTTTCCGTGCCCGACAGGATCCTGCGTGAAATGCTGATCGCCGCCGAAATCCCCGTTGCGTACTGGTACACATAAAACGGGCGGTAGAAATGCGGGATTCTCGCCCATTCATACGAGAGCGTATCATCCACGACCAGATCCGGGCCGTAATAGGCGCGGTTCAGATCCGCGTGCAGCCTGCACAGGGAGGACGGCAGCAGCGGTTCCCCGCGTTCCGCCATCTTATGCGTCTCGTTTTCAAAGTCGGCGAACATGGTCTGGCGGTAGAAGGTACTGCGCAGATCGTCAAGCTGCTTGCACAGAAGAAGCGCTTTTTCCTCCTTCGTCTCCGCTTTCTGGTACAAATACTCTGCCAAAAGCTGCTCATTGAGCGTGGAAGCCACCTCGGCACAGAAAATCGTATAGCCGGCATAGATGTACGGCTGGTTCTGATTGCTGTAATAGGTGTGCATCGCGTGGCCGAGCTCGTGCGCCAGCGTAAACACATCGTCGAGCGTGTTGGTATAGTTCAGGAACACCAGCGGGTGATGATCGTAATCGCCGGTGGAATACGCGCCGGAATCCTTGTTCGGCGCGGGATAAACGTCGATCCACCGCTCATCCATCGCCTGCCGGATCACTGCGCAGTAATCCTCGCCAAGCGGCCGGAGCGCCTCCAGCACGATCTCCTTTGCTTCCTCATACGGATACTGCTTTCCTGTATCCTTTACCAGCGGCACAAACAGATCGCTGAAATGCAGCTCGTCGAGCCCTAAACGCTTTTTCCGAAAAGCGATATACTCATACATTGGCTCCTGATTCTCATGGACAGCTTTCAGCAGGCTGTCATAAACCGTCTCCGGAACATAGTTCTCCGCCAGCGACATCGCACGGGAGGATGCGTAATGGCGGCTCTTCGCTTCAAACATCGTCCGTTTGACGGAGCCGTAATACAGCGACGTAAAGGTATTGATATATTTCCCATACGTATCCAGCAGGCCGCGGTAGTAGCGGAGACGGAACTGCGGATCGCTGCTGAGCAGGGCGGTCTGATAATTCGCCTCATTGGCGGTGATCTCCCCGCCGTCCGGCGCCGGGATCTGCGGGAAGGTGATATCGTTTACGCGCAGATCGTCAAACGCGGAGCGAAACGAGCTTCCCAGTGCCGACATCCGGACCATCAGCTCTTCCATTTCGCTGGAAAGGACATGGATCTTTTTCTCAAAGAAGTCCTGTGCAAATTTTCGATACAGGCCCAGCTCCGGAAGTTCTTTGCAGTAGCCCTCAAAAATTTCCGGTGTGAGCTGCATCAGTTCCGGCGCAAGGAAGGAAAGCTTCTCGCTGATCTCCGTTCCCGCGCTGACCGCCGTCTCATACAGATTTTTGGAATCGGTATCCGCCATGTTTTCATCAAATTTGCATTTGGCATACAGGAATACCGTTTCCAATGTGCGGTTCATTTTCTCATAAAGCACAGCTGTCTTTTTCAAATTCTGCGCGTTCGCTCCGGCGCAGCCTTTCATCCCCGCCAGACTTTCCGCGTCTTTTTTCGCGGTCTCAAGCGCAGCTTTCCATTCCTCTGTATTACCAAAAAGATCCTCAAGATTCCATCTCATTGCCTGTTCCATTGTCATCATTCCTCCAGTCTGCACACGTTATGAATCTCTGCCCGTTCGGGCGATGATAAGCGGGCCTGGAACGCCCTAATATTATTATTATCTGGAACGTTATCATTATAGCTTGTTTGCACAAAATTGGCAAGCTGAAAAAGCACTCCGGCAGCATAATTGAAACGGAACCGGATAAAATAGTCTTGTTCCCAAAAGGAACCGGCTGCGAAACGGAAAAGCAAGCGCTTCGCGGCTGTATTACAGGAAGAAGCAGGAGGAATTTCTCATGGATAAAGCTAACCAGAGTATCCGCTGTACTGTTCAGCAATGTGCGAATCACTGCCAGGGACAGGATTACTGTGCCCTGAGTTCTATCACGGTTGGAACCCATGAAACAAACCCGACCGTCTGTCAGTGCACCGACTGTCAGTCCTTTGTGCTGAAGAAGTAACACTGCCCTGTTTGAACCTCATCGTGTGCCCATAATGGCAGATCCTTTCCGCTTGAACGGCGCGCTCTTTATGGAGGCCAGAATCGTTCCTGCAGAAAATCCGCCGGATGAAAAACTCCTTCCGGGCATATTTTCCGATATCCAAACAAGGCCCATTCGTATTCCGTTTGTACCGGATCCCTCTTTTCCGATACAGAAAGCCGCACGGGGATTAGCTCGTGCGGCTTAATTTTTTAATTTGGGCAGGCATTTCCGCGCACCATGCAGAACTGTTTGAGCGCGAAATGCTTCTGCACTGTTTCAAACAGCCGGAATCCATAGTGCTCGTACATTTCAACATTTTTGGCATTATGTGTTTCCAGAGAGACCATCATCCGGTTCTTATCGGCGTAATCAAGCACCGCACGCATCAGGCGGCTGGCGATTCCTTTTCCGCGCATGGACGGACGCACCGCAAAATAAATGATATGCAGGCGGCGCTGTTCACCAAGTTCATCCGTCCACTCGGAATTCAGGTACTCCCTGCCGCGGATAAAATTAAGGAGCGTTTGGAAAGACAGATCATCCTTTATTAAGTATACCGCAGTTTTCAGAGCATAAAACACTTCTGATATGTGGTAGCGAATCGGGTTATAGGGTTCTGTTTCGTCCGATACAATAATAATGCCGTTGACCTCCGGACTGTCCGCATAAACCTCGCAATTTTCAAACATCTCATCCAAATCGCAGCTGAAAATATCCGGAAGCATTCTTTTTCTCATATCCTTTTTCGGAATGAGTTGGCAGTACAGCGGGTCCTGATTAAAACATTCCGTCAGAAGCTGAGCAAGCTTTTCCTCATCGCTTCTGTTGAGACGATACAAATTTTCTAATTTCAAAATTTCACTCACCTTTGCAGGCCATGCCTGCCTGTCTTTTACAAAACATCGCATCTATATGGGATTAACTTCTGGTATGGTACGGATCCTTGAATCAGTCCATGAAATCCACCTCTACGCTTCCTACTCTTGTCAGGATCGCTCTGGTTTCGGAACAATTCTATTATATACTCTGATTTTATAAACCGCAAACCGGGCTTTTCCTCGCTGTATCCAATCTGACAGGATTATCCGCACCGGCGTCCAACTGGCAGAAAGGGCATCCAGAAATCCTCCGAATTCCCCTCATTTTCTTCTGTTTTTGCAGGGACATAAAAATTCCGGCGGAAGTGCTTTCCCTCCGCCGGATTGCTTCTTTATTTGCCCTGGGTTTCCAGATATTCCTGAAGCGACTGATCCTTCAAAGTGACTTCTTTCTTGACGCTTTCTCCGGCTCCCGTTTCGGTAGCTTTCGGTGTCTGGCGCTTGTAAATCTGCACTGTAAAATCATTGCGCTTTGCCGTTACGTCAAACGAATTCTCACTTTCCGGCGCTACAACTGCGGCAACGCAGTAATATCCTTCCTTATACTCGGTATTGATTGCGTTTTTAACCGCTGTTTCTATCGCTTCATCCCGCGCCTTTCCTTCTTCCACAGAGGAGAAATCCTGCGCGATGACAAAGTAAGCGTTTGTGCCGTTTATCATCTTGTAGACGTTTCCTGTCTGGGTAAAGGAAGTATCGCTTCCCTCGTCAGGAACAAGCTGATCCGCCGTCGAGTTTGAGGGCAGGCCGTTGCCATTATCGCCCTCCGCCGGTGTTTCTCCATCCGGAGCGGCGGATTCCACATCAGATCCATCCGGCACAATGTCGTCGATGATCTCGGATGCGCCTTCTTCAATATCGGAAACAATATCGGCAACTGCGCCCGAGGACGTCTCAGAATCAACGTTTCCGTCGCCGCTCGAACAGGCGGTCAGCAGAACCGCGGACGCAAGTAAAATAGCTAAAATTCTTTTCATTTCAGAATTACCTCCAAGTATGAAATTCTCTCTTTGGATTTAGTCTGTACCACGCGTTTTTTATTATGCGATATTAGGGACAGACAGTTTTTAGGGAAATTGACTGCCACCATTATAGAGTCCATGATCGAGCTTGTCAAATAAAAAAACTGTAATTTTTATCATCAAGAGCCTGTTACAAAATGTAATTTTTATACATTTTATATTATAATATGTTTGAAAATGTCAAACATATCTCTATTTAATTGTACAACCTTTAAAAATAATATTTCCTTTCTGTGAAAATCCTGTGAATATGCAAAAATGTATCCAAATCTAAAACTTTACATTCTATTCAAAATGCGTTATCATAAAATTCAAAATATTCCGGCCTTTCCGGGACAAATGGCAGTCCACGATATTCATACTTTTAAAAGAAGGTATCGGCATGGGATTGAACAGGGCTTTACTTGGGACAAATCCAAGAAGAAAACTACTTTTCTTGTAAACAAGGTATCACAGGCATTAAAACGGATAGAGCAAAACCTTTGGACAAAATACTCTTTAACTATATAACACTTTTGAGTGAAAATGTTATCCATTTTTTCGCACTCAATGAAATATTCCAGACA
>DVHF01000143.1 GCA_018712265.1 Candidatus Gallacutalibacter pullicola | reverse complement strand
TTTGAATGCCGGGGACGCGCCCATAATAATGGAGGATGAAAACTGATGAAAAAGAAAAGGATTTTTTCCGCCCTGCTGGCTGCCTGCATGATCCTGACGGCGGCTGTGGGCTGCTCAAGCTCTGATGCAGGTTCTTCCGCGTCCGGTTCGGAGGGTTCCGCTTCCGGCGAAACTTCCACTCCTGAGAACTTTAACGCAGAGGGGTATCCGGTGGTGAATGAGCCGATCGAGCTTTCCGCTTTCACGTTCTGTGAGTCGGACAGCGGCGATTTCAACACCATGACGATGGTTCAGGAGATCAATGAAAAAACCGGCGTGCACGTCACCTTTGAGCAGGTCATGGGCGATGCCTATACGGAGAGAAAGAACCTCCTGCTGGCTTCCGGTACGGATCTGCCGGATATCTTCTTCGGCGGCGGCGTCACCGATTCCGATATCCTGCGCTACGGCCGCGCGGGCGTGTTTATTCCGCTCAACGACCTGATCGACAAGTACGCTCCCAGAGTCAAGCAGATGATGGAAGACGATCCCAGTATGCAGACCCTCATGCCGATGGAGGACGGCAACATCTACGATCTGCCGTTTGACGATCAGTACCTGCCGGAGAATATTCCGGAGATGCTGTTCATCAACCAGACCTGGCTCGATACGCTCGGCCTTGAGAAGCCCACCACCACCGAGGAGTTCCATCAGGTCCTCACCGCGTTCAAGGAGAACGATCCGAACGGCAACGACGAGGCTGATGAAATCCCGTTCACCTATTATCCGAACGCCACCTATGAAGGGGATCTCTCCCTCTCCGGTTCGTTCGGCGTGCTCGATACCTCCAAGCATATTATGATTAAGGACGGCACTGCGCTGTTCTCCAACACGCAGGACGGCTATAAGGATTATATCAAGTATCAGGCGCAGCTGTATGCTGAGGGCCTGCTGGATCCGGAAGTGTTCACGCAGGATTCCTCCCAGTATTATGCAAAGAACCAGGGCGAAGTAGCCACCGTCGGCGTGTTCAGCGCGTATGCGCCGGAGCTGTTCTGCGGCATCGACCGTGCGAACAACGAGTATACGCTGCTCGAGCCGCTGGAGGGTCCGAACGGCGATCGTCTGTGGAACAAGTATAACTTTGGTTTCTACAGCGGCAAGATCCTGATTACGAGCGACAATGAGTATCCCGAGGCCACCATGCGCTGGGCCGACGAGTTCTACGATGAGGAAATGTCCATCCGCGTGCACTGGGGCGAGATTGGCGACGGCGTGATCAAGAACGACGATGGCACCTACCAGCTGCAGAACGATCTGCCGGACGGCTATTCCATCGACTCCTACCGCTTCCTCAAGGCGCCGGCATTCTATGGCCCGGGCGTGCTGCTCGATTCCACCTATCAGAAGATCACCCTTGGCGACGACAAGATCAAGAAGGCTCAGTATTACGAGATCTATGATCCGTACACCACCACCGAGTACCTCCCGACCGTCCGTCTGCCCGAAGATGATCAGGAGATCGTGGCCCAGTACTTCACCGATATCGACACCTATGTGGAGAACAACAAGGCGAAGTGGATTGTCGGCGAGGGCGATGTGGACGCCGAGTGGGAGAACTACAAGTCCGACCTCGACAAGATGAATGTTGCGGAATACGTTGCTGTGTACCAGAGAGCGTATGACAACTCCAAGGCAGAATAAAAAACTTTGATTGCCCGCAGGCGGCGCAAAGGGGCCCCGCAGAAGGCTATCTCGCACAGAAAGGCAAGGTGCTTTGTGATATGAAAACCACACAGATCCACCACAGAAGCCTGGGCAGGCGCATCCTCTCCGCTTGGCAGCTGTATGTGCTGCTTTTGCCGGCCCTCGTGTTCTTTGCGGTGTTCCGTTATGCGCCGCTTTACGGGATCCAGATCGCGTTCCGCGATTATATGCCGAATTTAGGGATCTGGGGAAGTGAATGGATCGGCCTTGAAAATTTTGAGCGCTTTTTCAACGGCTTCAATTTTAAGACGCTGCTGTCGAATACGATTATTCTGGCAGTGCTCCAGCTGATCGTGAACTTCCCGATCCCGATTATCCTTGCGCTGGTGATGAATTATATCAAGAACCAGCGGTTCAAGCATGCCACGCAGCTGATTGTTTACGCGCCGTATTTTATTTCCACCGTCGTGCTGGTTGGTATGCTCAACGTGTTTTTCAGTCTGGATGGTCTGGTCAACCAGATCATCCAGCATCTGGGCGGCGATCCTATTCTGTTTTTGAATATGGAGAGCGCGTTCCGCCCGATGTACGTCCTTTCGGATGTATGGCAGACGATGGGCTGGAACTCGATTATTTATCTGGCGGCGCTGTCCGGCGTCAGCCCGGAGCTGCATGAGGCCGCCCTTGTGGACGGCGCGAACAAGTTCCAGCGCGTGTTCCATATTGATATCCCGCACATCCTGCCGACCGTTGTGATTATGCTGATTTTGAATATCGGTATGATCATGAGCCTTGGATTTGAAAAGGCGTACCTGATGCAGAACGACCTGAACCTTGGCAAATCGGAAATTATTGCCACCTATGTGTATAAGGTCGGTTTGATTCAGGGACAGTACGGCTTCTCCACCGCTGTGGATATTTTCAACTCCGTCATCAACCTGATTCTGCTGCTGAGCGTGAATAAGATCAGCGCGAAGGTCAGCGGCAGCTCGCTGTGGTAAGGAGGGGGAAATATGGAAAAGAGAAAATCTGAGTTTCGCAACGAGATTTTTGCGGATAAGGTATTTGATATCCTGAATTGGATTATTATTATCTTTGTGCTGGTAATTATCTGCTATCCGCTGTATTTTATCCTGATTGCTTCGTTCTCCGACCCGAACCTGGTGGCAAACGGCGATGTAATTTTGATTCCGAAGGGCCTGAGCCTGGGCAGTTACCGCCGTACTTTCCAGTATGGCGATATTTGGAGCGGCTATGCGAATTCCCTGATCAACACGTTTTTGGGTACGATTATCAGCGTAACGGTCACGATAGCGGCGGCCTATGCGCTTTCGCGCAAGGAGCTGCCGGGACGCGGCCTGCTTATGGGCCTGATTACGTTTACGATGTTTTTCAGCGGCGGTCTGATTCCCACCTATCTGATTGTACAGGGCCTTGGGTTATACAATACCCGCGCTGTCCTGCTTCTGATCAGTGCCGTCAGTGCGTATAATTTGATTATTGCGCGCAGCTTCATGGTATCGAATATCCCGGAGGAGCTGCACGAGGCTGCCGTTCTGGATGGCTGCGACGAGTTTAAATTCTTCTTTCAGGTAGCCATCCCGATCTCGAAAGCCCTGCTGAGCGTCATGATCCTGCTGTATGCGGTGTCGCAGTGGAATTCCTATTTCAATGCGCTTGTTTACATTAAGGATCGTTCTCTGTACCCGCTTCAGGTAATCCTGCGCGAGCTTCTGATCCAGACGGAGTCCTCCGCGAACATGGTGGGCGGCAACGCCGCTTCGATCGCCGAGGCACGCAGGATCGCGAACATGATGAAGTACAGCGTAATTATCGTGTCCTCGCTCCCGCTTCTGATTGCGTATTCGTTTGTCCAGAAGTACTTTGAAAAGGGCATCATGATCGGCGCCATCAAAGGCTGAGAGTTGGGGCTCCGCCCCCGCAAGGGGCCTCCGCGGCCCCTTGACCCCGCGCCGGGACGCCCCGCACGCGGGCCGTCCCCTCACCGGGGCCGTCCCCCCTTGTCGCTATGCGACATTCCCCCCACCCCGTGGGGGGATCTTCCTTTTGTCACTTCGTGACATTTCCCCCGCACTGCGGGGGAATCTTCCCCAAGCCCCCTCCCAGGAGCGCGCCAGCGGCGCGCTCCTTTTTGTGTCAGGGTAGATTTATTTATCCACTGCACTTGAAACGGACAGAACAATCTGTTATGCTGTTGTTAGAGCACAGAGCCCTCAAAATGTGCGCGCCGAAGGCGCGCACAAAGGGCCGCGCTCTGCGCGGCCCTAAAGGGGATCCACTACGGTAAGCATTGGGACCGCAAGGCCCCTAGCGTGGGAACCTCCATGCTCGGTTAGCGCGAAATGGGGCGAGGTTACACTGAGAGGATTCCGAACCGTTCGTGTGTGAAATAGGTGTAACGGCTTACCGGGCAGTTGTACGATATCGTAAAAGCCTTTATAAAGAGCAGAATTTTCCGGTAACGTGAGCGCACCTTTTGGCTCTCAATATGCCTGTTGTTACCACCGAGGAATCCGGCCGTGGGGGTGTAAGGGGGACGCGGCCAGAGCGTTCCCCCTGGGGGTTTTTAGGGGATCTCCCCTAAATAGTCTTTTGCTTCCTTTTCTTCTAACAAGAAAAGGAAGAGCCTTGGGGTGTTAGGGGCGCGGCTTGAGCGGCCCCTTTCGCCGGGACCTGCGAGGTCCGATAGATCAAAAGCCTCGAAACGGCCAGTTTCATATTCTGTGCCCGCGGCCCGGGGACCTGCAAGGTCCGATAGAAAAACGATGAAGCTGTAAGCTTCAAAATATGTGCTTGCCCGGGCAGGGCAAAAAATCCCGGCTCGGTGAAGCCGAAAGCTTCCCAATATTCACTAAAGGAGAGATTCCCTGATGAAATGGAATTTTGAATCATTA
>DVHF01000142.1 GCA_018712265.1 Candidatus Gallacutalibacter pullicola | reverse complement strand
AGGCATCAAAAATCCCCCTTTTTGTCCGCCGTATCGAGATCTCCGCCCGCTGTGGAAGCGGAGATTTTTCTTTATTCGTTACTGGTATTATATAATAAAACTTCAGTAAAATCAAGGCGAGGGATTCGTCTGTCAACTATCAGGATACATTTGAAAAATCCAGTGTGCAGAAAGACGAAAGCGATTCCTGTAGGCCGAGGCGCTCCGTTCGTGGAAATGCAAAAAGGGAATCTCCCTCACAAAACGGGGAGACTCTCTTTTCTTTTAACTAGGGTGTATCTGAAAAGTCAAAAGTGCTGGAAAATTCGCTAAAAAATGGCGGATGCAAGGCGCGAATCCGCCGCAATATTTTCGTATTGCAAGGGTGAGCAACACAGCAGACACCATTTGTCAGTAGAATTTAACAGTATTGAGGACTTTTCAGATACACCCTAAGCCTTATTAGGAAAATAAATAAATTCTGGAGCTTTCAGGCAATACCGCACAATCCATCATACAGAATAATACGGCGTTGTTTTTGTAAAACGGGGCATGGCCTACAGCAGGAGATTTACCGGCAGCCTCAGGCAGGGGCTGGGTGAGCGCGGTACACTTGCCGCTTGGGGGACCGCAAAAGCGTTCAGGCGGACCATTCACTGAATGGTCCGCCCTCTCTGTTTGCTCACCTTTCCGGGGGAACGCTTCGCGTTCCTTTTTCACGGGGGCCAGCCCCCGCGCCCCCGCAGCCTTTTGAAAAAGGCTGGCGAAAACTTTCATTTTTGTTTACTTACAGCACTTTCGACAGGAAATCCTGAAGGCGCGGGTTCTTCGGATTGCTGAAAAATTCATTCGGTTCAGCTTCTTCCAGCACCTTTCCGTCATCCATAAACAGCACACGCGTGGCAACCTCGCGGGCAAAGCCCATTTCGTGCGTTACTACCACCATCGTCATGCCCTCGTCGGCAAGCTGCTTCATAACCTGGAGCACTTCCCCGACCATTTCCGGATCAAGTGCAGAAGTCGGTTCGTCGAACAGCATCACGTCAGGCTCCATCGCCAGTGCGCGCACGATTGCAATTCTCTGTTTCTGGCCGCCGGAAAGCTGTACCGGGTAAGCATCGGCCTTATCTTCCAGCCCGACGCGGCGCAGAAGTTCACGGGCCTTGGCTTCCGCCTGTTCCTGCGTTTTCAGTTTGAGCGTGACAGGTGCAAGTGTAATATTATTCAGAATTGTCAGGTGCGGGAACAGATTGAAGTGTTGGAACACCATCCCCATCTTCTGGCGCAGACGGTTGATATCGCACTTCGGATCCGTGATAAGCTGATTTTCAAACCAGATTTCGCCACTGGTGGGCTCTTCCAGAAGATTCAGGCAGCGCAGGAACGTACTTTTTCCGGAACCGGACGGCCCGACAATTACTACCTTCTCTCCCTTTTCAATCGTCTGATTGATTCCTTTCAGGACATGAAGCTCTCCGCCAAGGTTGCGGAAGGTCTTGTTCAGATTTTTAACGGTAATCACTTCTGCGAAGCCTCCTCTCCAGAACACCGAGAAGCCGGGTCAGGCCAACAACCATAATCAGGTAAACCAGCGCGACGCTGAACAGCGGCACATACGGCTGCCATGTCTGGCTTCTGAGAATATCGCCGACCTTCGTCAGCTCCTCTACGCCGATAAAACCGGCAACAGAGGTTTCCTTGAGCATGGTGATAAATTCATTGCCGAGCGCCGGAAGGATGTTCTTGAGCGCCTGCGGGAAAATAATCTTCACCATAGTCTGCGCGCGGTTCAGGCCCAGTGAACGGCCGGCCTCCATCTGCCCTTTATCGATAGACTGGATGCCGCTTCTGGCCACCTCCGCCACATACGCGCCCGAGTTAATGCCAAATGCCAGGATCGAGACGAAAATCTTGGAGACGTTCGGGGAAGTGATCACTATGTAATACATAATGAAAAGCTGAACCAGCATCGGCGTGCCGCGGATGACAGTCAGATAAATATTCGCGATAATTTCCAGCCAGCGGAATTTTTTGTTTCCCGCTGTGAACACCTTGATCAGCGCCACAATCACACCGATCACAATACCAAGCAGAACGGCGAAAAATGCAATCTGGATTGTATTTCCGATGCCCTTGACAAGATACTGCCACCGATCTCCTTCTACAAACGTCGCATAAATCTGTTCGTAGACATCCGCCCACCAACTGTTAAGCCATTCCATATCCTCACATACCTTTCCGGGCCGGCTGCCCGTTATTCTGCCGTTTCAGGATTTCCTCCACATGGAATAAAAAGGGCGGAGACGATCCCCGCCCTTTCAAATTCATTCAAGCCGATTATACAGAAGCTTATTCTGCGGTTTCATCGCCGAGATAGGATTCCAGAATGGTATCCATCTCACCGCTCTCCTTGAGTTCGGCAAGCGTCTCGTTGATCACATCGAGCAGTTCCTGATTGCCCTTCTTGACGGCAATGCCGTATTCCTCCTCTGTGAGAGCCTCATCAAGCATCTTCACCTGTTCGGAGTTCTTTTCCACAAGCTTGGTTGCCGGATAGTTATCAATAACAACAGCATCAATAGAACCACGGATTAAATCCGCAACAGCATCCATACCCTTGCTCATACGGGAAACTTCAGCGCCTTCAATATTCTCGGTGCAGTAAGTATCGCCTGTTGTGCCGAGCTGTACGCCGATCTTCTTGCCCGCCAGATCATCACCGGACTGGATATCGCTGTCCACACGGACAATGATCGACTGGGAAGCACTGAAATAACTGTCGGAGAAGTCGATGGCTTTCTCCGGATCGATCGTCATACCGGCGGCGACAAAGTCGCACTTGTCAGTATCCAGTTCCAGCGGCAGGGAATCGAACGATGTATTATTGATGCGAAGCTCTACGCCCAGCTTATCTGCGATCTTCTGGGAGATCTCAATATCAATGCCTTTGAACTCCTCGCCGACCATGTACTCGAACGGTTCAAATTCGGCATTGGTGGACATCACAATATAGCCGCGATCCTTGATAGCCTGAACCGTGCCGCCCTCGGCAGTCTCAGAGGATCCCGCCTCGGAAGAAGCATCCGCAGAGGACTCCGCCTCAGAAGACGTTTCGGAAGCCTCAGACGAGGAGGACGATGTATCCGCCGTACTGGAGGACGAAGCTGTGCTGCTTGAGCACGCTGTAACAGAAAGCATCATCGCGCCAGCCAAAAAGAGCGCCGCAATCTTTGAAAGCTTTTTCATTTGTACTATCTCCTTTTTCCAGACCCTTAAGTCAAGATGTGTGTGTATTATAACGCATAAATATACATTTGACAAGCCAAAAGCAACGGATTCTACTTTTTCTCCAAAACATTTTTATTTTTTCTATAAAAACAGTGAACTTAGATCTGGTTGGAGACTCTTTTGCGGAGAAGTTCTCAGTATTCCGCTCTGCCAAAAGACGGCCGGAAGATCTTAAATCTTTGTTTTCCATAAAAAATATGCGGTCAAATGTATGAGCTCCCTGACTCACAGATCAGAAGCCTCCCCAATTAAATGGTTCGTCATCCTGAAAATCTTTTGGGAACAGGGCGCACATATCCTCCGGGACAGGCGCGGATAATTGCAGCCGCTGTCCCGTTACCGGATGGACGAAGGACGCGTACCCACAGTGCAGAGCCTGCCGTCCGATACGGGAAAGGCTGCCGCCATACATATCGTCGCCCGCTAATGGGTGACCTATGCTTTCCATATGAACGCGGATCTGATGGGTTCGGCCTGTTTCCAGCCAAAGCCGAAGCACAGTATGTCCGCCGCTCCATGCCACAGCACGCCAATGGGTCACAGCCGGATCGCCGCCCTCGCCCACCTCCCGCCGGATTCCGTAGCCTTCCTTGTTTCGGATGGGCGCGTCGATCACACCGCTCCCCTGGAGCAGTCCTTCGCAAACTGCTGTATATCCTTTCCGCACTGCACCAGACAGCCGCGCCGCCGCATAAGGATTTTTCGCCAGCACCATCAGGCCAGTCGTATCTTTATCCAGGCGGCACACCGCCCGGAATGCACAGAAAAGCCCTTCCTGCTGGAAATAGGCGGCCGCCGCATTCGCCAATGTATCTGTATCGTGCCCCGGAGAGGGATGCACCGGCATTCCCGCCGGTTTATTGACAACAAGCAGATCATCATCTTCAAACACGACATCAAGCGGTACAGATACCGGATCCAGAAACGCAGAATCCTCCGGAATCGACAGATCGATCCGGTCGCCTGCGTGAATCAGATCGATGACACGGGCGTGTTCGCCGTTGCGGGCAATCCCCATCGGCACATATTTCAGCCGGATCATCAGGCGGGCGGACAGTCCGCACGGCCCGCGCAGGAAGCTTTTCAGCTTCCTGCCCTCCATCTCCGCGGGGACGATGAAGGAAAGCCTGCGCATCATTACTCCGCTGCGGAAAGGTTCGAAACCTCGCCGCTGCCCTGAAGCACTCCTGCATAATCAACATAGCAGTAATTCATATCTACGTTGCCGGAGGCACCCGCGACCGGTGCGCTGCCATACTGCCAGATGCTGAGATTTCCGTTGTATCTCGGGTTATCTACACCCCAATGAGCGACCCATTTGTCGTATTTGTCAAGGCGCGGATCGGTCAGCTTGCTGGTATAAAAATTCGTATAGGAATAAATTGCCGCGTCATAGCCCGCCTGCTCAATCGTATCGCAGAACGCGATCACGATCTCTGCGGCCTGCTCGGGAGTCAGGCTTTTCTGAGAGGCGTCCTCGATATCGAACGCCACCGGGAAGTCCAGCTTGCGGCCGTTCAGGATGCTCAGGCACATCTGCGCTTCCTGACGGGCCGCCTCGGGCGTCGTGGCGTAGCTGTAATGGTAAACGCCTACGGCGATGCCGTTGGAGGTCGCGCCGTTATAATTAGCCTCAAAGTAAGCGTCCGTCTGATCCGCCCAGTTTTCGGAGCCGTAGCCGGTACGGATCATCGCGAAATCGATCCCGGAAGCCGCCACCGCGCTCCAGTCGAGCGTCTTTTGCCAGGAGGATACATCGATTCCCTTGAGTGCCACATGCGCTACACAGGACTGGGAGCTTCCGTCCGCCGCGGTCGCCGTAATAATCGCACGGCCAAGCTTTTTGGCTGTCACAACACCATCCTGCACTGTCGCGACGCTCTCATCACTGCTCGTCCAGACAAGGCCGCCGGACGTGCTCGTGCTTCCCGAACCCGTGCTGGGTGCAAAGGTCAGGCCGCCTGTCATGATAGTAGAACCGCCGCCGATGGAAACCAGCCCGCCAAGACCATTCGATGTTCCGATTGTACTGGAGGATTCCAGCTGGCCGGAAGGATCGCTGACATTAACGGAAATGCTCTGTCCCACCTGCAGGTTCATGCGCGTCTGATCCAGACTCCACGATGCCGACGCCGGATTGGACGGGGTGGTTGTGGACGTAGAGGAATCGTCGGGGACTTCCGGCAGCGTGACAATCGCTCCCGGAGGAACTGTCATTGTAGTGCCGGTGCCGGTGCCAAGGGAAAACGCAAAGGCGTTTCCGCTTACTGATACGGCCAGTGCCCCAGCCAAAACGAACGACAGGATTTTTCTTGTTTTCATTTTTTACCTCCATTGCAGTAGACGCGGGGCCTCTGCCCCTGAGCAGATACACACCTCTCCGTCCTTCCACGACGGAGGGAAGCCTTTCCCCACCCGATCGGCAGGGAACATTCCTTTTTTCTTTCCGAAAAACAGAATTGCATATGGCAATATTGCCATACATATAAGTTACAAAAAAATTACATTTTTGTCAAGATCCGATCTAAAAATTTTCCCGTTTGTCAAAGCCGCAAAAAAGAGGGACACACGATACACCGTGCGTCCCTCTCCTTATTTTCTACATTAGAGACTGATAAAAAGGCACTAAATCAGTCCTTCACTTCGACGGTCCAACCCATTGTGTCAGGCAGCTTGCCCCACTGGATACCGGTGAGGGTGTCGTACAGCTTCTGGGAAACCGGGCCGATTTCGCCGTTATTGATGATCATGATATCATCGCCCCACTTGAGTTCGCCGATCGGGGAGATAACAGCCGCCGTGCCTGTGCCGAACGCCTCTTTCAGACGGCCTTCCGCCGCAGCCTGCGCCACCTCGTCGATGGAGAGCCTTCTCTCGGACACCTTCATGCCCCAGGAACGGAGGATCTCGATCGAGGACATACGGGTGATACCGGAGAGGATGGATCCCTGAAGCGCCGGGGTAACGATTTCGTCGTCGATCTGGAAGAACACGTTCATCGTGCCGACTTCCTCAATGTACTTGCGCTCCACGCCGTCCAGCCACAGAACCTGAGTATAGTGCTGCTTCTCGGCCTCGTCCTGCGCTTTGAGGGAAGCCGCATAGTTGCCCGCCGTCTTGGTGAAGCCCATGCCGCCGCGCACCGCACGGACATAGTTCTTTTCCACGTAAATGCGGACCGGGTTCAGCCCTTCCGGATAATACGCGCCGACCGGAGAGCAGATTACGATAAACAGCAGGTGCTTTGCCGGATGGACGCCGACATGAGGATCCACGCCGATGATGAACGGGCGGATGTAAAGCGATGTGCCGTCCTGATGCGGAACCCAATCCTTATCCACAGAAACAAGCTTTTCGATCGCGTACTTTCCGAATTCCTCGTCGATCAGCGGGATGCAGAGACGATCGTTGGAAACGTTCAGACGTGCCATATTCTTGTCGGGACGGAACAGCAGGATCCTGTCGTCCGCCGTGCGGTATGCTTTCATGCCCTCGAATACCGACTGCCCATAATGCAGGCACATCGCAGCCGGATCGAGTTCCAGCGGCGCATACGGGACAATTCTCGGATCATGCCAGCCCTGTCCTTCGTCATAATTCATAATGAACATATGATCTGTGAAGATCTGGCCAAAGCCCAGCTTGCTTTCATCCTGCGGCTTTGCCTTTGGATGCTTCGTTAATTCGATTCTGATCTCCTGCATAATAAAGGCCCCTTTTACTAAAAATTGGATCTCCTGCGGCGCAATACTGCCGCCCGAAATCTATATGGTAGTATTGTAGCACCATTTTCCCTCAATTTCAACCCCAGCAGACTAAGTCTGCACGTAGACCGCGCACCTGCGGTGAGCAGATCGCGTCGCGCGTCGTTACCTCCGCGGGAATACCATTTGCATTGGTACTCTGTCGCGGTGATGTCTTGCAGACGTTTACAGTAAGCACTCTGCCCCAGGGGGAGCTTGAGGGAAGATTCCCCCGCAGTGCGGGGGAAATGTCACGAAGTGACAAAGGGGGACGGCCGCGTGCGGGCGGAGGCCCCTGCCAGGGGTACGGGGACAGGGTTCCCATCACAACGCGCGTAGGCCCTTCGGGTAGCGGTTTTTCAGGCGGCCGCCGGACGCTTTCCCGAAGCCCACCGTGATCCCGTCTACGCACACGCCCAGATAGCCTTTGCCGTCGGCCTCCAGTTCTTCGCCGTGCAGAAACGCCGCGATCTCCGGGGAATCATGCGCATAATCAAGGCACTGCACCAGATCCTCTTTTTGAGCGGCGGCAAACAGCGCGTGCTCCGGTTCGATGCGCCCCTTTTTCACCAGACCAAGCAGAACCCCTGCACGCAGTACGCCAAGTCCCGAAAGCGCAGGCGTTCCCTCGGGCAGGAGCAGCAGCCGATCCCCGACCTGTGCAATCTCCTGCTGCGGCTTTTCCCCAAAGATCGAGCAGTACAGCTCCTCCGCCGCGTGGAGCGCGTCCGGTTTCGCGCCGCCGTAAGACGGAAATTTCCCGGATCCGCCGGACAGCCTGCGCATCCGCGCAACAAAATGGCCCTCCCCGCCGTCCATGGGGAAAATCCGGCGCGTCTGCGGAAAATCCCCGAATCCCGGCCTGCCGAATTTCTGCGGGATTTCT
>DVHF01000141.1 GCA_018712265.1 Candidatus Gallacutalibacter pullicola | reverse complement strand
TTCAGATTTCCTGTTTGGGAATTTCTGTTTTCCGTATATTATTCCACATGTAACTGCTTTTCTAAGATGTTTTTAAACGAACCAGCCATTTATAAAACTCTTTTCCAAGCTTTATGGGAATTTTTACGGTAAATCAAAATCCCAATTTTTTATTTCATAGTGAGAGCCCAACAGACCTCACTATGAAACTGTTCACACTGCGTATCCATTGGACTCACCCCTTTCATTCATTCTTTAGGTTTCCTTTCCCGTCAACCTCCCGGCATCATCTTTATGATACTGTTTTTGCAGTTTCACCTTAGATGCCCTTCTGTGATTTCGGCTTCTGCCGTAATCTGACGGGTTTTCTGTTTCCCTTGAACTTTTATCTTGACTATATTATAACCGGCTTTATCTGTTTTGTCAATAGTTATTTTCCATATTTTTAAAAATTTTTATTTATTTTATGATACTTCAGATTTTTATTGACTTCATCGCTCCGGGAGGGTAAAATAGACGCATACAAACTTTTGTGATAAGGAGCTGAAACCATGAGCGAGGAATTTGGCGGGGATCTGCTGACCCTGATAGACGATGAGGGCAACGAGCATGAATTTGAGGTACTCGACGTAATCGAAAACGACGACGGCTGTTTCTATGCCCTGCTGCCAACCTTTGAGGATCCGCAGAGCGCGGTCGACGCGGATGGCACCTATTATATCTTTGAAGCCATCGAGGAGAACGGCGAGCAGCAGCTGGCCGAGGTGGAGGACGAAGCCCTTTTGGATCGCCTCGCCGAGATCTTCGAGAGTCATTTTGACGAGCTGTACGGCGATGAGGACGAGGACGACGAGAAAGAAGAATAAAATTTCTTTTTCGGAAGATTATTTTTTGTGGTTTGTGTTATACTAGGGACAGCAAAAATATTCTGCCCGGTACGCGGACTGTTGCAAAATAACCCTACAAAGATTTAATCGGGAGTTTGGCTCCGGCAGTGGACTTCAGACCTCCCGGCTTCGGCCGGACGAAGGGAGTATGAAGCTGTTGGGCGGACACCCACCTGCTGTTTGGTAGCAGGTTATCTTAGCACATTACGGCCGGGTGGAATTCCTTCAAAACCACTGGACGGCGTCTGGAAACCCCGGACGCCGTCTTTTTCATTTTTTCCTCCCTTTTGGGGATACTAGGGTGTATCTGATTTTTTCCGGTTCCCTGCCGGATACGTTCTGGAATCTTCAATTTGGGAGCGTCTGTATCATGAAAAAATTTCTCACTCTCTCCGGCGGCTTCTTTGCCGGAATCGCCAACGGACTGCTCGGAGCGGGCGGCGGTATGATTGCCGTCCCTGCGCTGGGCCGCGCCGGGCTTTCCACTGTGGAAAGCCACGCTACATCGGTTGCCGTGATCCTCCCCATGTGCCTGATCAGCGCGGGGATGTACCTTGCGCGCGGCGACGTTTCCATCGCGGACGCACTGCCCTATCTGCCGTGGATGCTCGCTGGATCCCTGATCGGATCAAGGCTGCTGCCGCGCCTGAGCAGCACGGTCCTGCGCCGCATTTTCGGCGTGCTGATGCTCTGGGCGGCCTGGAGGATGTTCGCGGCATGAACTATCTGTGGATGGCCCTCGCCGGGCTTGGATCAGGCATTCTCGGCGCGATGGGCATGGGCGGCGGCGGGATCCTGATTATCTATCTTACGCTCATAGCCGGACTGGATCAGCGCACCTCACAGGGGATCAACCTTCTGCTGTTCATCCCGTGCGCCGTCGCGGCTCTGATTCCTTATGCCAGAAAGGGCCTGATCCGCTGGAAAACGGCTCTCTGGTTTGCCCTGCTTGGTCTTGCGGGCGCGGCGCTTGGCACATATCTTTCCGGCATTATCGAAACCTCCCTGCTCCGCAAGGGCTTCGCGATTCTTCTCGCAGCCGCCGGCCTGTTCCAACTATTCTGCAAGGCTCCGCCTTGCCCAGCGCACCGGCGCGCTGGACCGCCGCCGGGCCGAAGGCCCGGACCCAATTCGCGCCGCGCGTCGTGACCTCCGCTGAAATTCCGATAAGAAAAAATACTCTGTCGCACAAGGCTAAGCCTTGACGTAAACCGCGGATCGCTCCCTCCGGTCGCTGACCAGGCTAAGCCTGGACGTAATTCGCGTCACGCGTCGTACCTCCGCTGAAATTTCGATAAGAAAAAATACTCTGTCGCGGTGGAAAGCTGGTCGGGGATATGGTATAATATGAGCAGAAAGACTGCAACGCGGGCATATTAGCCTAATCGAGCGCCCTGCCGAGCGGAGGTACGACGCCTGCGCGTTCTGCCCGCCGCAGGTGTGGTATAATATTCATAAGAAGCTGCAAACGCGGGCGTCTCAGCCCAATCGATCACCCAGCTGGGCGACCGGAGGGAGCGGGCGCGATCTGCTCACCGCAGGTGCAGGCTTGGCCTGCTGCCTACCGCAGGCGCGCGAAACTATTCATTATTCACTATTCACTCTTCACTTTTGTTCTGGGGGTGTGTATTAAAATGGAGCCTTATATCATCATTACTGATTCGGCAGTGGATCTCTCCGCGGAGATGGCGCAGGAGCTCGATCTCATGATTATCCCGCTTACTTTCACGATGGCGGGAAAGGACTACCGCAATTATCTGGACGAACGGGAAATGTCCACCAAGGAATTTTACCGCCGGATCCGGGCCGGAGAAACCGCCACTACCGCACAGATCAACACTATGGAATTTACGGAGGTGTTCACCCCCGTCCTGCAGTCCGGCACGGATATCCTGTACATCGCGTTTTCCTCCGGCCTCAGCGGCACCTACAACGCCGCGTGCCTGGCCGCTCAGGAGCTTCGGGAAAAATTCCCGGATCGCAAAATTTTCGTCGTTGATTCGCGGGCCGCGTCCATGGGTCAGGGCCTTCTGGTATATCACACCGTCCGGCAGAAGCGTTCCGGATACCCCATCGAGGAAGCCGCGCGCTGGGTGGAGGAGCATCGGGATTCCCTGTGCCACTGGTTCACGGTGGACGATCTGAACCATCTCAAGCGCGGCGGACGCATTTCCTCTGCCGCGGCGCTGTTCGGCACGATGCTGGGGATCAAGCCTGTACTGCACGTCGACGACGACGGCCACCTGATCCCCGTGGAAAAGGTACGCGGACGCAGGGCATCCCTTGACGCGCTGCTTTCCCACATGGAGCAGACCATCACGACGCCGGAGGAGCAGGTGATCTTCATCAGCCACGGCGACAGCCTTCAGGACGCGCAGTATGTCGCGGAACAGTGCCGTTCGCGGTTCGGCGTGCAGGACGTCATCCTGCATGAGATCGGCCCCGTTATCGGCGCACATTCCGGCCCCGGCACTATCGCCCTGTTCTTCCTCGGCACCCGGAAATAAGGGAAGGGCTTCGCCCCACACCCCAGCAGGGGCCTCCGTCCCCTGCACCCCTGCAAGCTTTTGAAAAAGCTTGACCAAAACTTTTATATACGCGACGCGGTTTGCTCACCGCAGGTGCGTGCGGGCTTAGCCTGCTCCGGCTCAGCGGCCGCGAAAAAAGCTTTCCGAAGTTTTGAAGCTTCGGAAAGCTTTTTTATCTGCGTTTATTGCTTTTCAGGATTGTTCTACGGCCTTTTGCCGGCGGTTGCCGATATACGGCCCCTCCTGACATTGGCCCGCTAAATGGTATCCGCGTTTCTCGTAGTATGTGTTAAGCTCCGGATTATCGATGGAGCAGTCCAGGCGCACGTATTTTTTATGGTGACGCACAGCCATCTGCTCCACAAAATCCAGGATCGCACCGCCTGCACCTCTCGAATCCAGAGACCCTACCAAATTGTGGACGTAATATGCGGGCGGCGTATCGTCCCACTGATCGTCATCCTCAAGCAGGACCGCTGCGCCCGCGATGTTTTCCCCGTCGCGGAGCAGATACAGCTTTCCCTCCCGCGCCATATCGCGGTAATAGGATTCCGGGAATACCTCGGTATAGCCGCCCACGTTCCACTGGCGGATCCCGACGCGATCCATCCACCGGATCCTCTCCTCGATCAGCCGGAACGCTTCCGCCGCTTCTGATTCCAGTGCCGGCGAAAATAGATATGCCATGTTGATGCTTCCTCCTGTCATGGTTCCTTTTTCAGAATTTCCTGATAGAACCGGTATGCCGTTTCGGCAAAGTTCTCATGGTTCAATTCAATTTCTGCATGTGACGCTGTGCAAGGGCTTTCCTCTCCAGATCTTTGACAAAGGCATCCTTGCCGTCGCAGTATGCGCCGATGTCATAAGGGAATTTTTCCGCCAGCGATTTTTTCAGCCGGGCGTATTCGTCCCGCACCTCGCCGTGCGTGCACAGGTAATCGCGGACGGCAAGATGGCGTTCGATATTCTCCGTATCCCCCTGCTGGAAGATATGAATCTGGTGCGTGCGCTCGTCGCCGCCCTTGCGCAGGTACCGCCTGCCCGGTATTCCAAATTCGCCGAGATATTCATAGCCGATCTTCTCAAATTCCGCGGCCTTGCCGTCTACCAGAGGGAGACTTTTTACCACCGGCATGATGTCGATGATCGGCTTTGCAGCAAGTCCCGGTACGGACGTGCTCCCGATATGGTAGATCGCGGCGCAGTTGTCTCCGAGGATTTCCCGAATCTTTCGTTCCTCGCTTGCATACTCCTGCGCCCATTCCGGCCTGTATTCCACTACAATGATATGCTGCGGCATGATATCCGCTCCTTTCCTGAGGCAGGCTAAGCCTGCACGCACCTGCGGTGAGTAAACAGTGAAGCCGAACTATCCGGCGGATGATTCGGCGGAACACCTTTGCGGTCCCCAGATCCCCTAGGGTGTATCTGAAAAGTCAAAAGTGCTGGAAAATTCGCTGAAAAGCGGTGGATGCAAGGCGCGAATCCGCCGCAATACTTTCGTATTGCAAGGGTGGCGGACGCAGCAGACGACGTTTTTCAGTAGAATTTAACAGTATTGAGGACTTCTCAGATACACCCCAGGCTGTTCAAGCTCACAGGGTGTACAGGAGCACCATGAGGGGCATGGTAACGATGCACACCACCGTGGTAAATACGTTGATTGCGCTGGCATAAGCAGCATTGCGGTTGTAAAGCTGCGCCATCTGCGTGATCGTCGAGGCCGACGGCGTGATCACCGCCAGCAGACTGATCAGCAGGATCGTCTGTGCGTCCGCAACCGGCGCGACAGACGCCAGCAGCTTCAGGAACACGAGCGCCGCCGTGGGGAACACCAGCATTTTCAGCGCGACAATCAGGTAAATGCGCTGTCCCGAAAAGACGCTTTTCCACTTGACGCTGCCGAGCAGCATCCCGATCATCACCATGCTGACCGGCCCTATCGTCGACGCCATAGAGCCGACGGCATCCCCCAGCAGCTCCGGCAGTCGGATCCTCGCAAAGAACAGGATAAGCCCCACCGCAATCGCTATCAGATTGAGGTTGAGCAGGATCTTTTTCCAGTTGATCCCCGCCTGTCCCCGCATCAGCGACTGGCCGTGCGTCCAGATCAGGATCATCTGTACGCACAGAAACGAGGTCGCGTAGATCTCCCATTCCGGGCCGAGGACGGCTGTGACAAGCGGCAGGATGAGGTTTCCTGCGTTCGAGTAGATCAGAGACGCCTTTTCCACCGCCTCCAGATGCAGGAGCCTGCCGAATATCCAGCTGAGCAGGAACAGGATCAGATGGATGGCGACGGCCGCGAAAATCCCCAGCAGAAAGCCGTTGCGGATCTCGTCGGAATATTCCACCTGGAACGCGTGGATCGTCACGCACGGCAGTATCAGGTAAATGGAGACCATGGAGAGCGTCCGGCTTTCCTCCGATTTCACCAGCCCCGTTTTCACCAGCACGAAGCCGCCCGCCATCATCAGAAACAGTACGCCGATCTGTTCGGCAAGAAGCAGTGCTATCATGCTTCGCCCTCCCGGGCGCGGCGGCTGCGGCGCGCCGCCAGATAGTTCTCGAGGATCACCGTCGCAGCTACCGCGTCCACAACGGCCTTGCGGCGTTTGCCGCGCGTGTCCGTCGCGTTCAGGTATTCATGCGCCGTGATGGTCGTGCCGCGCTCGTCGCAGAAGTCGACGGGCAGGCCGGTGCGCTCCGCCAGCGCCGCGCCGAATTCCCGGGCGCCGCGCGCGCTCTCGCCCTCCGTGCCGTCCATGTTGCGGGGCAGCCCCACCACAAGCTGGGCCGCCCCGTATTCCGCCGCCTCCTGCGCGATCCGCTCTGTCAGCTTCTCCCGGTTATATTCCGTAATCACCCCGGCGGGCCAGGATAGGATCTCCTCCTCATCGCATATGGCAAGACCTGTGCGGGCCTTGCCGAGATCCACCGCCATAATTTTCAACCTTATCCGCTCCTTTTGTGGAATCCTTCAGGCATACCGCACCGCTTTGCATCGCGGCTTGCGCGGCATTGCCTTTATCCAAATACGTCGCCGCCGCGGTTCTCGGGCTTCCACCAGTCCTGCGTGGCAAAGGTGGAGGTATCGCCCGTCAAATGGGATGCGTCGTTCATCAGCACGATATGCGGGCGGAGCTCGTCGTCAAAATCCACGATGCTCAGCCCTGTATTGTCGCACCAGTCCATCTCGTTGAGCCGCTCGATCGGCCAGCCCGACGCGCGGCACAGGAAATTGCGGATCGCGCAGCCGTGCGACGCCGCGCAGACCGTCCGCCCGGGATTCTCCCGCACAATTTCCAGTATCGTATTCCAAATCCTGTCGTAGACATGGCGCATCGGCTCGCCGCCCGGCGGACAGAACAGCCACGGCTCCTTGTTCCAGTGCGCCGCCTGCTCCGGGTACAGCCGCGGGAAATCCTCCCACGGCTGGTTCTCCATCTCGCCGCCGTCGATTTCGCGCAGGCCGTCCCGCACCTCCACCGGCAGATGGTGGTACCTGTTCACCGCCTCTGCCGTCTCGCGGGCGCGCCGCAGCGGGCTTGTGTAGATTCTGTCGATCGCCATATTCCGGCAGCGCACGCTCAAGAGATCAAGCTGGACGCGTCCCTTTTCGCTGACGGGCGCGTCGGTGCTGCCCTGGAACAGCCGTCTGAAATTCCCCTCCGCCTCGCAGTGGCGGACCAGAATCAGCCGCGTACCCATGGCTCAATACGGACGGATCTGGCCTGTCAGCTCCGTGACAGAACCGATCCCATTCCGATCCAGATAGCTTTGCAGCCCTTCCAGGATTTTGACGGGCGCATACGGATCCGAGAAAAACACCGTGCCGATTTGCAGTGCGGACGCTCCCGCGAGCAGGAGCTCCACAGCGTCCTGCCATTTGGAGATGCCGCCCATCCCGACGATCGGGATCTTCACGCGGCCGGCCGCCTGCCAGACCATCCGCACCGCGACGGGCAGCAGTGCCGGGCCGGACAGACCGCCCGTATTGTTGTGGATGATAGGACGGCGCGTATTGATATCGATGCGCATCCCAGTGAGGGTGTTGATCATCGAAATGGCGTCCGCGCCGCCGCTCTCGGCAGCCGCCGCGATCTCGCCGATGTCGCTCACGTTCGGGGAGAGCTTGACCATCAGCGGCTTTTTGCAGTATCCCCGCACCGCCGAGGTGATGCCCTCCACGCCGGCGCAGCTGGTGCCGAACTGCACGCCTCCCTGCTTGACGTTCGGGCAGGAGATATTCAGCTCGATCATGTCGACATCCGTATCCGACAGCTTTTCCGCCATCTCGCAGTATTCCTCCGGCGTGTTCCCGGCAATATTCGCAATGATCCGCGTGCCCTGCTCCCGCAGCCACGGCAGCTCGTGCTCGATGAAATAATCGACACCCGGATTTTGCAGCCCCACGGCATTGAGCATCCCGCCGGGCGTCTCCGCGATGCGCGGGGGCGGGTTCCCGGCGCGCTCCTTGAGCGTCAGCCCCTTGCAGGAGATCCCTCCCAGCGTGGAGAGCGGGTAGAATTCCGCGTACTCGCGCCCAAACCCGAACGTTCCGGACGCGGCGATGAGCGGATTCTCAAATTCCACCCCGGCAATTTTCACTTTCATATCCGCCACTGGTCAGCCCTCCCATACCACAGTCTGATAGTCGAACACAGGACCGTCCTTGCAGACGTGCCCGAAAAACGCCGTGCCGTCCTCCCGGCGCAGCCTGCACGCGCAGCCCAGACACGCGCCGATCCCGCAGGCCATGCGCTCCTCCAGCGAAATCTGGCACGGGATCCCGCGCCCCTCCGCCACCGCGCACACCGCCCGGAGCATCGGCCCCGGCCCGCAGGCAAAGATCACATCGGCAGGCTCGTCCTTCATGCAGTCCGTCACAAGGCCATGGAAGCCCGCGCTGCCGTCGTCCGTCGCGATCAGCACCTTGCAGCCGTACCGCTCAAAATCCTCTTTCAGGATCACGGCGTCCCGGTTCCGGAAGCCCAGCACCGCGACGGCGTTCTTCCCGAACGCTTTGGCCGCCTCCAGAAGCGGGGGCACGCCGATCCCGCCGCCGACAAACAGCGCGCGGCGCGACGTATCGCCCAGCTGGAACCCGTTCCCGAGCGGCCCGAGGATGTCGTAAGCATCCCCCACATCGAACTGCGACAGCAGATCCGTGCCCTCGCCGCGCACCTGGAACACGAACCGGAGCGTCCCGGCGCCCCTGTCGATCTCACAGATCGAGATCGGGCGGCGGAGCGTCTTTCCCGGCGCGAGCAGATGCGCAAACTGGCCCGGCTGCGCGGCCGCGGCAATCTCCCCGGCGCGCACCGTGACATCGAAGATGCTGGGGGCGATCTCCGATTTTTTCAGGATTTCACAAAGCTTGACGTCGTATTTCATGCTCTCTCCCTCACAGCGTGATTTTCCCGATGCGGGCGATAATCTCGTCGCGCATCCGCACGGCCTCGCGCGCGGCGGCAGCCGCATAGTCCTGCTCCGCGCAGCCCTCTTTCTGCCACGCGCACATGATCCCGCGCGAGGAATTGATCACCGCGCCCATGCCGCGATCATCGAACGCCGGCGCGACATCGTCCGCCGCGCCGCCCTGCGCGCCGTAGCCCGGCACGAGGAAAAATGTGTGCGGCAGAGCGGCCCGAAGCTCGCGCAGCTGTTCCGGATACGTCGCGCCGACAACCGCGCCGACACTCGAATATCCATACTTGCCCATATGCTCCGCGCCCCATGCCTCGCACATCCGGCCCATCGCCTCATAGACGGTTTCCTCGCCCTCGAGCTGCTGGTCCTGAAGCTCTCCGGAGGACGGGTTCGATGTTTTCACAAGCACAAAGATCCCGGCATCCTGCGCGTCGCAAACCTTGAGCAGCGGGTTGATCCCATCGGATCCGAGGTAGCCGTTGACCGTCAGAGCATCCGCGCCGAACGCACGGATCGTCTCGCCCTCCACATCGGTCGCGCCCAGGTGCCCGGCGGCATACGCCTCCATCGTTGTGCCGATGTCGTTGCGCTTGCCGTCCGTGATCACGAACATCCCCTTTTCGCGCGCATAGGCAATGGTATCGTGCAGGGCGCGCACCCCCTGCCAGCCGTACATCTCATAGTAGGCGCACTGCGGCTTCACCGCCGGGACAATCCCGCACAGCGCGTCGATCAGCCCTTTATTGAACTGCAGCAGCGCTTCCGCCGCGCCTTCCAGCGTCTTTCCGTATTTGGCGTAAGCCGCCTCGCGGATCCCCTGCGGGATATAGCTCAGCTTCGGATCCAATCCGGCCACCGTCGGGTTCTGCAGGGCTTCAATTTTTTCCATCAAGCGATCAAAAGACATAATCTTCCTCCTCTGTCAAGCGTTTTCTGCATCTTCATAGACGATCCTGCCGCCGCAGACCGTCATCTTAACACGCCCTGTCAGGCGCATCCCTTTAAAGGGCGTATTGCGGCTCTTGCCGTGCAGCTTTGCGGGATCGACCGTCCATTCCGCGTTTTCATCGAACAGCACCACATCGGCAGCCGCGTCTGTTTTAAGCGTCCCTGCGGGGATCCCCAGAATCTGCGCCGGAGCGATCGTCATCTTGGAAAGCAGCTCCATCAGCGTGAGGTATCCCGGCTTCACCAGCGCAGTGATCCCCGCCGCCAGCGACGTCTCAAGGCCGATCGATCCGTTCGGCGCCGTATGGAAATTCGATTTCTCCTCCGGGGAGTGGGGCGCATGGTCCGTCGCAATCGCGTCGATCGTCCCGTCGCGCAGGGCCTCGATCATGGCGAGCCTGTCCTTTTCGGTGCGCAGGGGGGGATTCATACGGTAATCGGCGTCGCGGCGCAGGAGCTGCGCCTCTGTCAGCGAGAAATAATGAGGACCTGTCTCCGCGGTGACGCGCACGCCGCGCTTTTTCGCGTCACGGATCATCCCTGCCGACGTCGCCGTACTGACATGGCAGATGTGCACCGGCACGCCGTATGCCTCCGCCAGCGCAATCTCCCTCGCTGTGCCGCAGTCCTCCGCGGCCGCGGGGATCCCTTGAATTCCAAGCTTATGCGACACCACGCCTTCGTTCATCAGTCCGCCCTTTGCGAGGAACAGATCCTCACAGTGCGCGACCACTTTCAGCCCGATTTCATCGCCAAGGATCATCGCGTCCGCCAGGAATCTGGTATTCTCGACCGGCCTGCCGTCGTCGGAAAGAGCGATCGCGCCCGCACCGCGCAGTGCGCGCAGATCGGTCGGTTCCTCGCTTTTGAGCCCTTTCGTAATCGCCGCCGCAATATAGACGTGCGCGTCCGCTTCCCGCGCGCGGCGCAGGATATCGGAAACCACCTCCGCGCAGTCCGTGGCGGGGGTCGTGTTGGGCATCGCGAGCACACTCGTCACACCGCCAGCCGCCGCCGCACGGCAGCCGGAGAAGATATCTTCCTTATGGGTCTGCCCCGGGTCGCGGAGATGGACGTGCATATCGACGAGGCCCGGCGCAGCAATCAGGCCGTCTGCGTGGACGACGCGCGCATCCTCTGCGGAAATCTCCCCGCCCACGGCGGCAATCTTGCCGTCCCTGAGCAGCAAGTCGCCCGTCTCGTCGAGGTTCCGGGAGGGATCCATCAAATGTGCCGATTTTATCAGGATAGTTTCCGTATAAATCACTCCTTTGTGACAGCGCCAAATGGCATTTCAAAAGCGGTTCCTTTCAGAAACCGCATACCCATCTTTATTATACTATAAAACGACACCCCACCACAAGCCCTAAGTTGGGGTTCCACCCCAAACCCCGGCAGGGCCTCCGCAGCCCTGCACCTGCGCTGGGGGGCAAGCCCCCCAGACCCCATCACATTTCCGACATTCGTCGGAAATGAAGTTTTGGGTGGGAATGTTTTCAGCAAGCGGATGTGCCGCGCGGGTCGCGCGGTTGGTTGGGGAGGTTTCCCCAAACCCCTCTTAGCTGAGTGCGCTCTCTGCCGCGGCAGCGTACCAAAAAGCAGGCGGCGTTTCTGCGGAGGTCACAGCGTGCGACGCGAATTATGCGCAGGCTTAGCCTGCTACCGGATCACAAGATCCTTGGTGATCGCCAGAAGCTCGCGCATATAGCAGGCGGGGAAGATATAAACCAGCGTATCCACGTTTACGGCGCGGGGCGTCAGACCAACCCGGCGTGCCAGAAATCCCGCGCGGTACTGGTGGTATTCGTCGGTGACAATGGCCGCTTTGCTGCCCAGATTGTGCTCCTCCAGCAGACGCGCCGAATTTTGCAGGTTTTGGCGCGTATTGACGGAGGTATCCTCCAACAGGATCCGATCCGCGGAGATGCCCTGCTTTTGCAGGCCCTCTGCAATCACAGCGGCTTCGGAACGGTTCTCCCCTGCTCCCTGTCCACCGCTGGCGATACATACTGCGTCCGGATGCGCATGCAGATATTCCGCCGCCGTATTGATCCGCCGCTGCAATTCCGTGCTCGGTACGTCCCCCTTGACCTGGCATCCCAGCACGATCACCGGGATATTTTCCTCATCAGCGCGCACCGTATTGGAAAGTCCCCAAACCATCAGACCGGACAGGATCCCCGCCCAGATCACTCCTAGTCCCAGCAGGAGTACAATCGCATAATATATCATCCGGAATATTCCTCCCCTTTCCGTCAATCTGCCACCGAAGCAGGCGGTCAAAAATACCACCGCGCAGACGCACAGGCCCATCGCGTTTCCAACGTTCAGCACCCCCACCACAATCGGGAGCAGGAACCATAAAAACGCAACTGCCGCTATGATCATCACAGCTGTCCGCAGTCTGGGGAACCGTATCCCGCCCTGTCTCCTGCTCTGGATAATTTTCTCATGTCTCATCGCGCCGCTCCTTTTCCTTTTTTCTTAATATTGCGCCTGCGGCGAGCAGCAGGCTAAGCCTGCACGTAGATCGCGGACCTGCGGTCAGCAGATCGCGCCCGCTGCTTGGCTCTTGATTGGGCTGAGACGCCCGCGCTTATGGCTTCATTGCAGACATTATACCACACCTGCAGTGGGCAGACCGCGCAGGCGTCGTACTTCCGCCCAGCGTGGCGGTGTGATCTGGCTAAAACGCCCGCGTTTATAGTACTCTGCCGATATTATACCATATCCACGACCGGCCCGCCGCGAAAGAGTATTTCTGTTACCATAATTTCTACGGACGCAACCATGCGAAATGCAAATTATGACAAGGCTTAGCCTTGTCCACATTTACAGCACTCTACTGACATTATACCGTAAGATCACTAAAAAGCAAGGCGGACTAAATCTGCGCACAAAAAAGCTCCCTCCGAGCACACGGCTCAGAGGGAGCAAGTCTAATCCATGATATTTTGCCCGCACCAAGCGGCGCGGGGTGTTTGAGGGGCAGAGCCCCTCAACAACCGGACGATCCCGTCCGGAAGACAACGTGCTGCAAACGACCCCACCCCAAACTTCAATTCCGACACACGTCGGAATTGTGATGGGTCCGGGACTGCGTCCCGGCGCGGGTGCAGGGCCGCGGAGGCCCTGCCGGGGTTTGGGGCGGAGCCCCAACTCTCTCAGAAGCGTTTGCGCGGGACGTAGGTAGTATGCAGGAGCGAGTGGGCCTTGTGGCTGCCCGGCTTGCCCAGATACTCCTTGTACAGGGTCTGGATTTCGGGGTTCTCGTGGCTCTTGCGCAGCGGGAGGTTCTTATCCTCGTCATAGAGGGCCTTGGCACGCAGCGCCTTGATATCCGTGAAGTTGCGCACGGACGCCGGCTGAATCGGCTGGCCGCCGCCGTTAACGCATCCGCCCGGGCAGCACATGATCTCAATAAACTGATAATCCGCCTCGCCCTTGCGAATCTTCGCGAGAATCTCGTTGGCATTCTTCAGGCCGCTCGCCGCCGCCACCTTGACGTCCATGCCGCCAATGTGATACACGGCTTCCTTGATACCCTCAGTACCACGGACCTCATGATATTCAATCTCGTCGTGGGACTTGCCTTCCAGCACGTCTGCCGCGGTGCGGAGCGCAGCCTCCATGACGCCGCCGGTCGCGCCGAAAATCACGCCCGCGCCGGTCGCTACGCCGAGCACCGGATCGAACTGCTCATCCGGCAGCCGCGCGAAGTTGATTTTCGCCAGGTTGATCAGGCGCGCAAGCTCGCGGGTGGTGAGGGCAATATCCACGTCCTCAATGCCAGGGCCCGCCGCATCCTGATCGTCGCGCTGTACCTCGAATTTCTTCGCGGTGCACGGCATGATACTCACAACCACAATATTCTTGGGATCAATATTATTCTTTTCCGCGAACCATGTCTTGATGATCGCGCCCGTCATCTGCTGCGGCGATTTGCACGACGAGAGATGCGGGAGGAGGTCCGGATAATAATGCTCACAGAACTTGACCCATCCCGGCGAGCAGGAGGTGATCATCGGCAGGACGCCGCCGTTCTGAACACGCTCGATAAACTCGTTGGCTTCCTCCATAATCGTGAGGTCGGCGCCGAAGTCTGTGTCAAACACGCGGTCGAAGCCGAGACGGCGCAGCGCGGCGACCATCTTGCCCTCCACGTTCGTGCCGATCGGCATCCCGAAGCACTCGCCGAGCGCCGCGCGGATGGACGGCGCGGTCTGCACCACCACGAATTTCTCCGGATCGTTGATGGCGTCCAGAACCTCCTGGCACTGGTCGCGCTCCGTGAGAGCGCCGGTCGGGCAGCTGACGATGCACTGGCCGCAGGAAACGCAGGCCACCTCGGAGAGGGGCTTCTCGAACGAGCAGGCAACGTGCGTATCGAAGCCGCGGCCGTTGGTGCCGATTACCGAAACATACTGCTGCTGGCAGGCTGCCACGCAGCGGCGGCACAGGATGCACTTGGAGTTATCACGGATCAGGTGCAGCGTGGATTCATCGCGCTGCGCCTCCGGCACGTCGCCCTCATACGTCTCCGTATCATCCACGCCCAGCTCGTTGCAAAGCGTCTGGAGCTCGCAGTTTCCGTTGCGCTTGCAGGTGAGGCACTTGCGATCGTGCACGGAAAGGAGCATCTCCAGCGTCATTTTGCGGGCTTTCTGGATTTTCGGCGTGTTGGTGAGGATCTCCATGCCCTCGTTGACGGGGTACACGCAGGACGCTACCAGCGAACGCGCACCCTTTACCTCGGCGACGCACATACGGCACGCGCCGATCTCGTTGATGTCCTTGAGGAAGCACAGCGTCGGGATGTCAAATCCGGCCTCCCGCGCGGCTTCCAGGACCGTATAATTTTTCGGTACAGACAGGGGCGTACCGTTGACCTTTACATTTACCATATCCATTTCAGGCACACTCCTTCCTTATCTCTTGCTGATCGCGTCGAACTTGCACTTCTCCATGCACGCGCCGCACTTGATGCACTTGGAGGTATCGATCACATGCGGCTGCTTGACGGAGCCGGAGATCGCTCCCACCGGGCAGTTGCGCGCGCAAAGCGTACAGCCGCGGCACTTGTCGGGATCGATCACATAATTGGTCAGCGCCTTGCAGACCCCTGCCGGGCAGACCTTATCCGTCACATGGGCAACATACTCGTCGCGGAAATAGCGGAGCGTCGAAAGGACTGGGTTCGGCGCCGTCTGGCCAAGGCCGCACAGCGCGTTTTCCTTGATATAATAGCAGAGCTCTTCAAGGCGGTCGATGTCCTCCAGCGTGCCGTTGCCGCTGGTGATCTTATTGAGGATCTCCAGCAGGCGCTTTGTGCCGACGCGGCACGGCGTGCACTTGCCGCAGGACTCGTCCACGGTGAACTCCAGGAAGAATTTCGCAATATCCACCATGCAGGTGGTGTCGTCCATGACGATCAGGCCGCCGGAGCCCATCATCGAGCCGATGGCGATCAGGTTGTCATAGTCGATCGGCGTGTCCATCAGGGACGCCGGGATGCAGCCGCCGGACGGTCCGCCCGTCTGAGCAGCCTTAAACTTGTGGCCGTTCGGAACGCCGCCGCCGATTTCTTCGACGATCTCGCGCAGCGTCGTGCCCATCGGGACCTCGACGAGGCCGGTATGCTGGATCTTGCCGCCGAGCGCGAACACCTTCGTGCCCTTCGACTTCTCTGTGCCGATGGAGCTGAACCATTCCGGACCATTGAGGATGATCTGCGCGATGTTCGCGTATGTCTCCACGTTATTGAGCACGGTCGGCTTGCCGAACAGGCCCTTGACAGCCGGGAACGGCGGGCGGACACGCGGCTCGCCGCGCTTGCCCTCGATAGAGGTCATCAGCGCCGTCTCCTCGCCGCAGACGAACGCGCCTGCGCCAAGGCGGATGTCGATATCAAAATCAAAGCCGGAATCAAAAATATTCTTGCCGAGCAGGCCGTATTCACGCGCCTGACGGATAGCAATCTGCAAACGCTTGACAGCGATCGGATACTCCGCGCGGATATAGATATATCCCTGCGTCGCGCCGATGGCATAGCCCGCGATGGCCATAGCTTCCAGCACGCTGTGCGGATCGCCTTCCAGCACAGAACGGTCCATGAACGCGCCGGGGTCGCCCTCGTCGGCGTTGCAGCAGACGTACTTCTGATCCGCGTCATTCGCCGCGGCAAAACTCCACTTGCGCCCTGTGGGGAAGCCGGCGCCGCCGCGCCCGCGCAGTCCCGATTTCAGGATGGTGTCGATAACCTCCTGCGGGGTCATTTCCGTGAGCACCTTGCCCAGCGCCTTGTAGCCGTCCACCGCTATGTACTCGTCGATTTCCTCCGGGTTAATCACGCCGCAGTTTTTCAGAGCGATGCGGTGCTGCTTGGCATAGAACGGCGTCTGATTGAGCGACTTGACCGTGTTGTCGTCCACCACTGTCTCCTGATAGAGCAGGCGGCGCACGATGCGGCCCTTGAGCAGATGCTCCTCCACGATCTCCGGCACGTCCTCCGGCGTCACGCGGCTGTAAAAGGATCCCTCCGGGTAAACGATCATAATCGGACCGAGCGCGCACAATCCGAAGCAGCCGGTGCGCACGACGTTGACTTCTTTTTCCAGTCCGGCGGCTTTGATTTCCTCCTGGAGCCTTTTGATAATCAGCTCGCTGTTCGAGGAGGTGCATCCCGTACCGCCGCAGACCAATACATTGGAACGATACATTCTCTTTTCTCCTTACTTCAAGAATTTGCGCCGATAGTATATTCCGTCACGACATTGCCGTTTACAAGGTGATCGTTTACCACACGAAGCGCCTTTTCCGGCGTCATCTTTACATAAGTGACCTTATCCTTGCCCGGCTCCACAATTTCGACCACCGGCTCAAACTGGCAGATCCCAATGCAGCCTGTCTGTGTGACCGTTACATTTTTGAGCTGGCGCTTTGCCACCTCGTCAACGAACGCAGTCAATACCGGACGCGCACCCGCGGCGATCCCGCAGGTAGCCATACCCACCAGAACACGGATATTCCCTTCCATGCCCTCGCGGATCTCCACCTGGGCCCTTGCCCTGTCGCGGATTGCCTGCAGTTCAGCTAAAGATTTCATCAAATTCTCCTCCATTCATCAAGTAATCCACCGCATCTACAGCCTCAAGGCCCTTCCCCAAACGGAAAGCAGCCCTGTTCCCTGAAGCCGCAGCGCAGCCCCAACCGGGAAACCCTTCCCCACTGCCGCCGGCTATTCCGCGGCAGCCTTTGTTTCTCCAAGAGCGTCCGTCTGCTCCCGGAGGAACCCGTCAATCCATTCCACAACCTCAGGATCGCTCAGCGGCACATCCTCCCCAAGGACCTGCCTCAGCTCGCGGGTATCGAGCGTAAACTCCCCGCTGTCCGTTGTACGGATGAACACAAAATCGATCCGGGGGTTGCAGGTAATGAGCAGCTTTACAGTTGCGTTGATATCGCCCAGCGGGATCATATCCACATGGGACGGGACGAATCTTGCCGTCACATCCGTCCCTTTTCCGGGGGTGGATTCAATGGAAAATCCGCCGCCCGTCATCTCGGCCTCCATCTTGAACAGCGGCACGCCCAATCCCACCTTGCGGGTGGTGCGCGTCGTATAGAACGGATCCGTCACGCGGCGGACCTGTTCCTCCGTCATCCCGCGTCCGTTATCGCGGATCGAAATGACGAGCGAATCCTCCCTGCGGCTCTCCCTGACGGAAAGCGTAATGAGATCCGCCCCGGCCGAAATCGAATTCTGGACGATGTCCATTACATTCAGCGAAAGCTCCCGCATGGGATCACGCCGAATACTTCGCCAGTATCCCCTCGACTTCGTCCGGCGTCAGGCGGCCGTACACGTCGTCGTTGATGGTGAGCACCGGCGCAAGACCGCACGCACCGACACAGCGGCAGGCTGTCAGCGAGAACATACCGTCCGGGGTGCATTCCTCCGGCTGGATCCCCAGCAGCTCCGTCAGCTTATCGAGCACGGCGGCGGCTCCCTTGACGTAGCAGGCGGTTCCCAGGCAGATGGAAACATTATATTTCCCTTTCGGGGTGAGGGAAAACTGGGAATAGAACGTTGACACGCCAAAGACTTCCTCCAGCGGCACCTCAAGCCCGTCCGCGATCATGGTCTGAACCTCGATCGGCAGGTATCCGTAGACCTCCTGTGCCTCATGCAGGGTAGGCATCACCGCGCCAGGTTCGCCCTTATGCCTGGCGATAATTTCCCTGAGCTTTTCTTCCTGCTCTTTCGTTCCCTGAAAGGGCAGATTGCTGATACGCTTTTGCATTCTTTTTCCTCCCTGATAGAGATAGTAACAATTAGATAATCGAAGATATGATTTGTCTTGTTAAAAATATAACTATCATATCCGGACTTACACTGACTTATAGTATAACATACTCAAAAAACAAAATCCAGTATTCCAGAAAAATTGTCAAAACGTAAATTTTTCCTATTTAATTTTATTAAAAACTCCGATTTTCGCGCTGTTTCTCAGCAAGTTTTAGGTAAGAATCAACTAACCAAAGCTAAGCCTTGACGTAAACCGCGT
>DVHF01000001.1 GCA_018712265.1 Candidatus Gallacutalibacter pullicola | reverse complement strand
CGCCCCCCAAGGAGCAGCGCCCCCAGAATTCCCGGAAAAAGGAGGCGGCCAAACCGGCGGAGAAGGACCGCGCGGGACAGAAGGACGCCGGCAGAGAAGCCGCGCCGAAGCCGCAGAAAGCTGCCGCCCCGGCGGAAGGGCAGGCGGGACAGGAAGCGGCGGAACAGCCGTCTGGGAAAAAGTCGCGGCGCAGGCGGGGAAAGAAGAAATCTGCTGCGGAAACGGCCCTGCCGCCGCATGAGGAAAAGCGCCCTGCCGCAGCTGCCGCCGCGCGGGACGCAAAGCCGCCCAGGGAGAAAAAGGAGCGCGCGAAAGATATTTCCCGCATGGATTCCCAACTCACCGCGCCGGAAGAAAAGCCGGTGCGCGGGGTGACGAAGTTCGTCCCGTCGAAGTCGGCGGCAAAAAAGCCCAGCGATCAGTTTTTGACGATGCGCCATCTCACAGCGTTCCCGCGTAAGGGATAAGCTGAAAAGCGGGCGTTCGCTTACTGAAATGGTCCAAATAACCTATCTGAAAAGATGGTTTGGGGCAATAGGTTAAGAGAACAAAATCATCGGCGAAACGCGAAATGCTATCTATTGGTGCAGTATTTTTGGGAGATCACTCTAGGGTGTATCTGAAAAGTCAAAAGTGCTGGAAAATTCGCTGAAAAGCGATGGATGCAAGGCGCGAATCCGCCGCAATACTTTCCGTATTGCAAGGATGACGGGCGAAGCAGACGCCGTTTGTCAGGTGAATTTAACAGTATTGAGGACCTTTCAGATACACCCTATGGGCAAATCAGGAGGAGAACAAGGCAAATATGAAGAGAACAAGCTATCTGATCCGGCGCTTCCTGCCGTATTTCAAGAAGTATAAATGGACCCTCGTGCTGGATCTGTTCTGTGCGGCGCTCACCACCCTGTGCGAGCTTTACCTGCCGCTGATCATCCGGTACATTACGGAGACGGCGCAGACGGATCTCGCCGCGCTGACACTCAGCGTCGTGGTGCGGCTCGGCGTATTCTATCTGCTGCTGCGTGTGATCGATACGGCGGCAAACTATTATATGCAGTCCATCGGCCATATCATGGGCGCGCATATCGAGACGGATATGCGCCGCGACCTGTTCAAGCATTTACAGGAACTTTCCTATTCCTATTACGATAACACGAAGATCGGCCAGATTATGGCGCGCATCACCAGCGACCTGTTCGACGTGACGGAGTTCGCGCACCACTGCCCCGAGGAATTTTTCATCGCGGCGCTGAAGATTGTGTCGGCGTTCGTGATTCTGGGCGGCATGAACATCTGGCTGACCCTGATTATCTTCGCGATTATCCCGATTATGATATTCTGTTCTACATATTTCAATAAGCAGATGCGCACGGCGTTCAAGAAATCCCGGTTCCAGATCGGCGAGCTGAACGCGCAGACCGAGGACAGCCTGCTGGGGGTGCGTGTGGTGAAATCGTTTGCCAACGAGCATCTTGAGGAGGAAAAATTTGAGACCGGGAATTCCCGCTTCCTCGATATCAAACGCGAGCAGTACAAGGCGATGGCCGGCTTCCACAGCGTGACGCGCATCTTTGACGGCGTGATGTACCTGGTGGTGATTGTGGCGGGCTCCCTGTTTCTGCTGTACGGGCAGATCAGCGCGGGCGATTTTGTGGCGTATCTGCTGTACATTTCCACCCTGCTGACCTCTATCCGCCGGATTGTGGAATTCATGGAGCAGTTCCAGCGCGGCATGACGGGCATCGATCGCTTTCTGGAGATCATGGACGCGCCCGTCGAGATCCACGACAATGAGGGCGCGCACGAACTAAAAGATGTCAAGGGAGATATCCAGTTCGACCATGTCAGCTTTGAGTATTCCGACGACCACAAGACGGTCCTGCGGGATATCAACCTGCACGTAAAGCCGGGCGATACCATCGCGCTGGTCGGGCCGTCGGGCGGCGGAAAGACGACGCTGTGCAGCCTGATCCCGCGCTTTTACGACGTGACGGAGGGACGCATTCTGGTCGACGGGCAGGACATCCGCGATTTGACGCTGAAATCGCTGCGCTCCCAGATCGGTGTGGTGCAGCAGGAGGTCTACCTGTTCTCCGGATCGATTTACGAGAATATCGAGTACGGACGTCCCGGCGCGACGCGCGAGGAGGTCGTCGAGGCCGCGAAGCTTGCGGGCGCGCACGATTTCATCATGGAGCTTTCCGACGGCTACGATACCTACGTCGGCGAGCGCGGCGTGAAGCTTTCCGGCGGGCAGAAACAGCGAATCAGTATCGCGCGCGTCTTTTTGAAGAATCCGCCCATCCTGATTCTGGACGAGGCCACGTCCGCGCTTGATAACGAGAGTGAGCGTCTGGTGCAGGAATCGCTGGAAAAGCTCGCAAAGGGACGCACCACCTTTACGATTGCGCACCGCCTGACCACCATCCGGAACGCCGCGACCATCCTTGTCCTGACGCCGAACGGCATCGAGGAGCAGGGGAGCCATCAGGAATTGATGAAAAAGCACGGCATTTATTACAGTCTGTATAGTCTTTATACGCAGATGTCCGGCCCGGACGCAGAATTTTGAGGTCTGCTGCTCCACTGTTTTTCTGCCGGATCTGTGGGGGCCAATAAAACTAGGCCTTGTTTGAAAATAGGAAATGTGCCCGGCAAGGCAATTTGACGCAGCAATCCTTGCCGGATTGCAAGGAAAATTAACGCAGCATGGCGGAAAAAGGCCTGCTGTTTGGATATGTTGACATTTTTCAAACAAGGCCTAAGCCCCAATTTGATTTTGTATTCCTGAGAGAACAATATCCCGGCAGGCTGAAACGATGTGGACTCGTTCACAGGATCGTGCTATTTTTTCAAAAGAAGCAAAGCGGCAAACCGGAATTGACAAAGGAGTACGATGATATGAAAAAAATGATAGGTTTGATAGCCTTGCTGATTTTAATGGGGGGACTGGTTGGCTGTAACGGAGAAACGGTCAATATCGACTTTCCTTTTGAAGTTAGAGATGTTGAAAATATTGAAATGTACCACTATGCGGGAGTACCTGTATCAGCGGAAAAGAAAGTAGTCGTTGCAGAAAGTGACATAATAGGCTTGTATGATATGTTTGAGGACTTATCATTGGAAGACAAACAAGTTGAAGAAACCACAGGAGCAGATGTGACCAGTTTTCGATTTAATCTTTCAAATGGGACAAACTACGAACTGATTTATGTCTGTAATGGAGTCAAGAACGGAAAGCTGAAATCTCCCATAGGCAATTTTGAATACTTTACAAGTTCAGATATTGGCTCATATTGGTCTAATATTGACCTTGAAGCAGTTCCAGTTGAAGAAAGCGAATTGCCGAAGTAGCCCGGCCAAATCTCATTTATCAGGCAGTACACAGCAAAACTAAATAATCCAGCCGCAGGGACTGCCAGGGAAACCGGCTGTTTTTCCATGGAAATCGGGGGTAAAATAAAAATCAGCGGAAGCTGAAAGCTTCAGACGGCGTGCCTGTCCGAGGCGGACGAAACTCCAAACTGCGGCGTGCCTCCCACCGCGACACAGTACCCACGGCAACGGTATTTCAGCGACCGGAGGGAGCGATCCGCGTTCTGCTCACCGCAGGTGCGTCAAGGCTTAGCCTTGCGACCGGAGGGAGCGATCCGCGTTTTGCTCACCGCAGGTGCGTCCAGACTTAGTCTGGTGTGGGCAATTAGCTGGATGAAAAAATGGAATCGGATGTAAAATTTATCTCTTTTTGTCATTGACAAATGGCTCTTTTAAGGGTATTATCTTTAAACGTAGTGTAAAATCCAATCATCAAGGAGTCTTTGGCAATGAACAAGGTAAAACGCTTTTTAGGTATGGCGCTGGCGGCGCTGATGGTTGTCAGCTCGGCTGCCGGCTGCAGCAGTGATACCGCTTCTTCCGAATCCACCGGCGAGCCGACCTTCAAGATCGGCAGCATCGGCCCGGCGACCGGCAACAACGCCGCTTATGGACTTGCTGTTCAGAATGGCGCACAGATCGCAGTGGATGAGATCAACGCGGCTGGCGGCATCAACGGCTACCAGATAGAGTTCAGCTTTGAGGATGATGAGTCCGATGCGGAAAAGGCAGTCAACGCCTACAACGTCCTCAAGGACTGGGGGATGCAGATGCTGCTCGGCACCGTGACCTCCGCTCCCTGCACGGCTGTTGCATCCGAAACCGACAACGACAGAATGTTCCAGATTACCCCGTCCGGTACGGCTGTTGAGAGCGTCCAGGGCCACGACAACGTGTTCCGCGTCTGCTTCTCCGACCCGGCACAGGGCGCCAAGTCCGCAGAATATATCGCCACAAAGGGCCTTGCCACCAAGATCGCCGTCATCTACGACAGCTCTGACGTGTATTCCAGCGGCATTTACAGCGCGTTCGCGGCTGAGGCCGAGAACCAGGGCCTTGAGATTGTCGCGGCTGAGGCGTTCACCGCCGATAACAAGACGGACTTCTCCGTCCAGCTGCAGAAGGCAAAGGATTCCGGCGCAGAGCTGGTGTTCCTGCCGATCTACTATCAGGAGGCTTCTGCTATCCTCCAGCAGGCCGACAACATGGGCTACAAGCCGATGTACTTCGGCTGCGACGGCCTCGACGGACTGCTCGGCGTGAGCGGCTTTGATACCTCCCTGGCTGAGGGCGTTATGCTGCTGACCCCGTTCTCCGCTGACGCGCAGGACGACAAGACACAGGCGTTCAACGCCGCCTACGAGGAAGCCTACGGCGAGACGCCGATCCAGTTCGCTGCGGATGCTTACGACGGCATCTATGCGATCAAGCTGGCCGCTGAGCAGGCCGGCATCACCCCGGACATGGACTACACCGAGATTTGCGAAAAGATGATCGAGGCTATGCCGCAGATCGAGCTTGACGGTCTGACCGGCATCGGCGGGATCACCTGGGGCGAGGACGGCGAGCCGAATAAGGATCCGAAGGGTGTTATCATCGAAAACGGTGCTTATGTTTCCATGGACTAATGAATCCTGAACGGAAAGTATAAAGCACGGAGAAACCGGCTGCCGCATATCCCATGCGGCAGCCTTTTGGGTTAGGTAAGGCCTAGAGCCTGTTTTCAGGATCAAAGACGTATCCGGCGGCGGGGTGCCGGAGATGTTCGGACAAGGTATAGAGGAAGGGATGTGCAATGAGTTTTCTGTCCTATTTGATCAACGGCATCAGCCTGGGGAGCGTCTATGCGATTATCGCCCTCGGCTATACGATGGTGTATGGGATCGCCAAAATGCTGAACTTCGCGCATGGCGATGTCATCATGATCGGCGCCTATATTGTGTTCACGTGCGTGTCGAGCGCGGGGATGCACCCGGCTCTGGCGGTGCTGATCTCCATCGTGGGCTGCACGGTGCTCGGCGTCGCCATCGAGCGTGTCGCTTACCGGCCGCTGCGCAACGCAGCTTCGCCGCTGGCGGTGCTGATTACCGCTATCGGTATGAGCTATCTGCTCCAGAACGTCGCGCTGCTGATTTTCGGCGCGAATACCAAAACCTTTCCCGAGATTCTGACCCTGCCCTCAATTTCGCTGGCGGGCGGACAGCTGAACATCACCGGGACTTCGCTCGTCACGATCGGCGCGTGTATCGTCATCATGATCTGCCTGATGGCGTTTATCCACAGGACGAAGGCGGGCCAGGCCATGCTCGCCGTCTCTGAGGACAAGGGCGCGGCCCAGCTGATGGGGATCAACGTCAACGGCACGATCGCGCTCACCTTTGCGATCGGCTCCGCGCTGGCAGCCGTCGCGGGCGTGCTGCTGTGCTCCGCCTATCCCAGCCTGACGCCGTATACGGGCTCCATGCCGGGTATCCGCGCGTTCGTGGCGGCCGTGTTCGGCGGGATCGGATCCATTCCCGGCGCGTTCATCGGCGGGATCCTGCTCGGTGTGATCGAGATCCTCGGCAGGGCGTACATCTCGTCCCAGCTGGCGGATGCGATTGTATTCGGCGTGCTGATTGTCGTGCTGCTCGTCAAGCCGGCCGGCATTCTCGGCAAGAATATCCAGGAAAAGGTGTAAAGGAGGGGAAAGCGTATGTGGAAAAAATGGATGGCTCTGAAGAAAACGACGCGCAGCAGCGCCGTCACGTATGCGATTGTCATCGCCGCTTACCTGGTGATCCAGCTGCTTTCCTCGCTGGGCCTCCTCTCCAGCCTGTTTACGGGACTGCTTGTGCCGCTGTGCACCTATGTGATCCTCGCCGTGTCGCTCAACCTGGTGGTCGGCTTCCTCGGGGAGCTGAGCCTCGGCCACGCGGGCTTTATGTGCGTGGGCGCATTTGCGAGCGCGTTTTTCTCGCGCTGCATGGAGGACGCGATCCCGGTTTCCGGACTGCGCTTCCTGATCGCGCTGCTGATCGGCGCGGCGGTGGCCGGCCTGTTCGGGATCCTGATCGGCATCCCGGTGCTGCGCCTCAAGGGCGACTACCTCGCCATCGTGACGCTGGCCTTTGGAGAAATCATCAAGAACGTGATCAACGTCCTGTTTATCGGGCGCGATTCCAACGGGTTCCACTTCTCCACCAAGGACGCCGTCTCCCTGAACATGGAGCCTGACGGCGAGGTGCTGATCAACGGCCCGCAGGGGATCACCGGCACGCCCAAGGACGCCACCTTTACCATCGGCGTGATCTTGATCCTCATCAGCCTGTTCCTCATCATCAACCTTATCAATTCGCGGTCCGGCCGCGCGATCATGGCGATCCGCGACAACCGCATCGCCGCGGAATCCATCGGCATCAACATCACCAAGTACAAGCTGATGGCGTTCGCGATCTCCGCTGCGCTGGCCGGTGTGGCGGGCGTGCTCTATGCGCACAACCTCTCCACCCTCACCGCTACGCCGAAGAATTTCGGGTACAATATGTCCATCATGATCCTGGTATTCGTGGTGCTCGGCGGCATCGGCAGCATCCGCGGATCCATCATCGCGGCCGTCGTGCTCACGCTCCTGCCGGAGATGCTGCGCGGTCTGTCCGATTACCGGATGCTCATTTACGCAATCGTTCTCATCCTGATGATGCTGTTCAACTGGGCGCCCAAGGCGATTGAATGGCGTGAACGCCATCTGAGCAAGTTCCGCTTTTTCGGCCGCCGGAAAGACGAACCTGCCGGGAAGGGGGCATAAGCGATGGCACTGCTTGAAGTAAAGAACCTGTCGATTTCGTTCGGCGGCCTGCGCGCCGTCGACGCGTTCGAGATTCAGATAGAAAAGGGGCAGCTGTACGGCCTGATCGGCCCGAACGGCGCAGGCAAGACCACTGTGTTCAACCTGCTCACCGGCGTCTACCGCCCGAACGAGGGCATCATCCGCCTCGACGGCACGGACATCACCGGGAAAAGTCCCATCGAAATCAACCATGCGGGCATCGCCCGTACCTTCCAGAATATCCGCCTGTTTAAAGAGCTTTCCGTGCTCGACAACGTCAAGGCGGGCCTGCACAACCACTACCGCTATTCCACGCTCGAGGGCATTTTCCGCCTGCCGAAGTTCCGCCGCATGGAGCGCGAAATGGATGCGCGCGCGATGGAGATCCTCAAAGTATTCGACCTCGGCGAGGAAGCGGAGACCAAGGCCGCAAACCTGCCGTACGGCAAGCAGCGCAAGCTGGAGATCGCCCGCGCTATGGCGACGGAGCCGAAGCTCCTGCTGCTCGACGAGCCTGCCGCCGGCATGAACCCCAACGAGACGGGCGAGCTGATGGAGACGATCCGCTTTGTGCGCGATCACTTCGATATGACGATCCTCCTGATAGAGCACGACATGAAGCTTGTTTCCGGGATCTGCGAGGAACTGACGGTGCTCAACTTCGGCCATGTTCTGGCGCAGGGCGAAACCTCCGCCGTACTGAACAACCCGGAGGTCATTTCCGCATATCTGGGCGACGAATAGGAGGGATTCATCAATGGCGATGCTTGAAGTAAACGGGATTGAAGTCTATTACGGCATGATCCAGGCGCTCAAGGGGATCAGCTTTCAGGTCGAGCAGGGGGAGGTTATCGCCCTGATCGGCGCGAACGGCGCGGGCAAGACCACCACCCTCCACACTATCACAGGACTGCTTACCCCCAAAAAAGGCACGGTTACGTTTGAGGGCAAGGACATCACCCATGTTCCCGCACATAAAATCGTATCGATGGGCATTGCGCACGTACCGGAGGGACGCCGCGTGTTTGCGGACCTGAGCGTCTACCAGAACCTGCGCATGGGCGCATACACCCGCAAGGACAAAACCGAAATTGAAACGACGCTTGCCGCCGTATACAAACGCTTCCCGCGGCTGGAGGAACGCAAGAACCAGCGCGCCGGGACGCTTTCCGGCGGCGAACAGCAGATGCTGGCGATGGGCCGCGCGCTGATGTCCAAACCGAAGCTGATTGTCATGGACGAGCCGTCGATGGGACTGTCCCCGATTTTCGTCAATGAGATTTTCGATATTATCCAAGAAATCAGCCGCGCCGGAACGACGGTGCTGCTGGTGGAACAGAACGCGAAAAAGGCGCTGAATATTGCGGATCGTGCGTATGTGCTGGAGACGGGAACGATTTCGCTGTCCGGGAGCGCGAAGGATCTGTTGGATGATGACTCGGTGAAAAAGGCGTATCTGGGCGAATAACCACGCACCACGCACCAAGCCCCCAATTAAAAGTTTTGCTCAAGCTTTTTCAAAAGCTTGCGACGGGGTGTGGGGAGATTCCCCCACAGCGTGGGGGAAATGTCGCGTAGCGACAAAGGGGGACGGCCCGCGTTGCGGGCGAGGAGCCCCCACAAGCCAAACGGGAACGCGAAGCGTTCCCTCCGGAAAGGTGAGCAAACAGAGAGGGCAAACCATCCGGTGGATGGTTTGCCTGAACGCCTTTGCGGACCTCTGAGGCAGCGCGGCCGCTCAAACGGCAAACCAAGCCTTGCACCCTGCGTATCATTCGCACCGCGCGTCATGATCTCCTCTGGCATCCTGATAATCTTGCCATAGTAGCAGACCCGCCGGCGGAACCATGATTCACAGAAAACTTTTTACTGCTCCACCAGTAAATCAACGCGAAAAAACATCGTAAACCACCGTAAAGGAGGAGCGTTTGGTATGGAAAATATTATCATTACAATTGCGCGCCAGTACGGCAGCGGCGGAAAAACCATCGGCTATATGCTGGCAAAGGAGCTCGGGATCCCGTGCTACAGCCGCGAGATTCTCGAAAAGGCGTCTGAGGAAAGCGGGATCAATGTGGTCCTGTTCAATCAGGCCGATGAAAAGCTGAAGCGTTCTCCGAAGTTTCTGCTTTCCACGAACGTTTACAGCGGCGAGCTGCTCCCGCCGGAAAGCCGCGAATTTACTTCCGACCAGAACCTGTTCAACTATCAGGCCAAGGTCATCAAGGATCTGGCGGCGCAGAGTTCCTGCGTTATGATCGGCAGATGCGCCGATTTTGTGCTCAAGGATTCCCCGAACGTGGTGAGCGTCTTTGTGCACGCCTCCCCGGAATTCAATTTGCAGCAGGCGCTGGAGCGTTCCAGCATGACCCCCAGGGAGATGGAGAAATTTATCGCCCGCACCGATAAGTACCGCGGCGATTACTACAAGTATTATACTGGCCGCGAGTGGTCGGACGCCCGCAATTATGATCTGTGCATCAACAGCGGACGGCTCGGCTTTGAGCGCAGCACCGAAGCTATCAAGGATTATCTGCGCGTACGGTTCGGCAAGCTGCCCGATCCGGTTGACGACAAATAAATAGATTTCTGAAAATAGAAAAGTTTTGCAGTTTGGGTATTTTTCGTAAGAAAAGTACTCAAACTGGTTTTAGCAAAAGTATAATATAAAAACAGGGAAGCGAGGAACGGAGTTGTGGAATTTTTAAAAAGCAGCCCCAAATGGACGCGGGAACCGAAGCAGGTAAAAATCGACGGTCAGAAGATCATCGTGACTACAGAAAAGGAAACCGATTTGTGGGCACGCACTTATTATGGCTTTCAAAACGACAATGC
>DVHF01000140.1 GCA_018712265.1 Candidatus Gallacutalibacter pullicola | reverse complement strand
AAATATCTCCAGCCGAACAACGAGAACAAGTGGAGCACCCAGCACCTCAAGGACGGCACACAGACGGAGCGCGACGCCATCTGTCAGGCGCAGGCCGAGGGCTGGACAAAGGAGCGCATCGGCTCGCACATTGTGCGCCGCTGCAACATCCACGACTGCGGCCAGACCGGCATCGTCGGCCATCTGGGCGGCGTGTTCTCCCTGATTGAGGATAATCACATCCACCATATCAATAACAAGCAGGATCTTGCCGGCGCGGAGATCGGCGGCATCAAGATGCACGCGGCTATCGACGTGATCATCCGCCGCAACCATTTCCACCACTGCACCCGCGGCCTCTGGCTCGACTGGCAGGCGCAGGGCACACGCGTCACGCAGAACCTGTTCCACGACAACACCCCGCCCAAGGGCACGGAGATCTCCAACAGCCTCGCGCTTGCGGAGGATATCTTCGTGGAGGTGTCCCACGGTCCGACGCTCATCGACAACAACCTCCTGCTTTCCGCCTGTGCGGGCCGTCTGAGCACGCAGGGTCTGGCGTTCGTGCACAACCTGATCGCCGGTTCGTTCACCTGGGTCGGCAAGGGCACGAACAACGCCGGTGACGATCTGCCGGAATCCACCCGCTATACGCCGTACCATATGCCGCACCGCACCGAGGTGGCCGGGTTCATGACAATCCTGCACGGCGACGCGCGCTTCTATAACAATATCTTTGTCCAGCAGGAAATCCGCGGGGATCTCGTCGATTACGCGAAGTCGATCGGCAACTACGCGATGGATCACTACCAGTTTGTCTGCGGCACAAAGCCGTATGACGGCTATCTGACCGCTGAAAAGTATTTCAGCCAGTTCAGCCTCAAGACGGCGAAGGATCGCGCCTACCGCCATCTGTATTATGAGCACCTGCCGGTGAGCACGGGCGGCAACGTGTATTTCAACGGCGCCCAGCCCTGCGATTCTGAGGAAAATTACCGGATCGACACGGAGCATCAGATCACCCTGTCGCTCGAGGAAAAGGACGGCAAATGGTATCTGCGCACGAACCTGTACGACTATCTGCCGGCGTTCGAGACGATGATGATCCACACCGAGACGCTCGGCGAAGCGTTCGAGCCGGAGCAGAAATTCGAGAATCCGGACGGCTCGCCGATCGTGTTCAACCGCGACTACTTCGGCGCAGTGCGCGAAATCTCCCCGATTGCGGGACCGTTCGCCTGCGGCTGCGAGATCGAGAAGTCCCTCGCCTGACTGCATAACCGGGACTGAAAACTCCATAACAGACACAACGCGCCGGGACGCTGAAAAACCTCCCGGCGCGCTTTTCTTTTGATCGCACGCATATCGCGCTGTACGGATAGTCTCCGCGCCCCTCACCGGACGCAGAACGCCCAAAATTCCGAACAGACAGCACTGCCCGCCCAGCTCTTGCTCAATGCGCAGCATTCGCCTACACCTCGCACCCCTCTGACCACGGCTCAGCGGAATCCCGCCGGATACGAAGCGCATCCGGGCCGCCTGTCACAATCAGGAATTTTTGAAGCAGGCGCAGTAGAATTTTTCTGCCCTTTGCTTTAATTCACGATATTTTGCAAGCTTTTGAAGCCACTTTTCCGGTATTGCCTGAACGCCGTACCAAAGCCCGGCCAGCCCTCCGGCAACGGCGGCTGTTGTATCGGTATCCTCTCCAAGACTGATCGCGGTGAGGACGCAGTCTTCATAACTGGCAGTTTTCAGCAGGCACCACAGCGATGCCTCCAAAGTGTGGAGCACATAGCCGCTCCCGTGAATCTGTTTTTTCGTCCGCAGATCGATGCTTTTCAGGGACTCAAATTCACGATACACGTCTGCAAATTCCGATTTTTCCTCGTAGTAAGACAGGGCGGACAAAATTCCGGATTTTACTGCGGACGGCAGATCGTTTCCGCGATAAAGCTGAAAGGCGGCCGCACAGTAAATCCCACAGGCCATCAGGCATCTCGGATGTGCGTGTGTACATTTTGAAATATTATGAATCACAGGAGCAGTGCGATCGTTGAGTTCAGGCGCTTGATCCTGGCCCATAAAATATAAAGCAGTCGGCAGGATCCGCATCAGTGAACCGTTTCCACAGGAAAATTCGGCAGTCTCGCCGCAGTCCAGCGGAGGAACGCCGCGGGAAAAAGAGATAATAGCGTTTTTAGTAGTACAGCCTACGTCAAACACCTCGTCGTGCGCCGTATTGGACGCGTTCCACAGCCAGTCGCCAAAGCGGAGCATCTGACCCGGTAGTCGATCCCCTTTTCCATCAGGGAATCCATCGTGCACAGCACCATACTGGTGTCATCGGACCAGGTTCCGGCTGGCTGCCTGTGGGATCCGCCGCCGCACATATCGCGAACCGGCTCGGCGTCGAGCTCCTCCCGGCTTCTAAATTCGGCGGGCACACCGAGCGCGTCCCCGGTCGCAAAGCCCAAAATCGCTCCCGTCGCCTTGTCCTGCATGGAAACGAATTCCTGCTTTATCATTACACCACCTCCATCACAATGTCCAGACTACATTTGAAAACTGAATCTTTGCCGGATCTTTCTTTTTTACAAAGCCCCGGCCTGATCAAACTGGGTTTTGTGCGCAATTTCCTTTCCGTTTTCACAAAGCGGGCGGAGGTTTTGCACCCCGCCCGCCGATAGATAATTACTTGCCTGTTTTGTAATCGAAATCCGGGATGCTTTCCCATCTTTCCTTCAGGGAGAACGCGGCCTTTTTGGGCTTGCGGCCCCGGGTGAATATGCCCTTCTTGTTGCCCTGCACGCGGCGGATATTCTCCGCGGTGGCAAAGTCGGCGAAATTCCATGCCTGCTCGCCGCATACGGTCGGGAAGCGGTCGAATACCTGATGGTACATCGCCAGCAGCGCCTCCTGATATTCCTCGCTGAACAGCGTCGGGATCACGTCGTGCATTCCGCTGATGGTGTCGGCGCCGTATTCCGTAAAGAGGATGGGCTTCTCCGGATATTTTTCCGTCCAGCGTTTCAGCTCATCCTCCAGCATGACCTCCGCCAGATCGAGACGTCCCTCCTGCGAATACCAGCCGAAATACCGGTTGAGGCAGAGCACATCGATAAAATCGGAAACCTTGGAGGTTTCGGGCGTCGCGCCGCCGTACTGCACGATGGTGACAGGGCGGTGCTGCGGATCGCAGTCGCGCGCCAGCTCGACAAGGGGCCGGAAATATTCAGCCGCGCCGTCCTCCTCGCTGGCAGGCTCGTTCGCCACCGACCACATCACCACGCACGGGTGATTCTTATCGCGGGCGATCATCTGGCTGATCACTTCCTGATGGTGCTCCGCCGTCTGCATCTGCGTCCATGTGCCGTTCGCCTCGCCGCCGAGCATCCCGGTGGCAGTGAAGCCTGTGTGCAGCCCGACGGCCGGAACCTCGTCGATCACAAGGATGCCCTCGCGGTCGCAGAGCATCATCATTTCCTCAGAGTAGGGATAATGGCTGGTGCGGAACGAATTCGCGCCGATCCACTTGAGCAGGTTGATATCCCCGACATTCATTGCGCTGTCGAAGCCGCGTCCGTGGACGGGGCTGTCCTCGTGCTTGCCGAAGCCCTTGAAATAGAACGGCTTGCCGTTGAGCAGGAAGCGGCCGCCGCGCACCTCCACTGTGCGGATACCAAACGTCTGGCGGTAGATGTCGTCGCCAAAGGTGACTGTCAGCGTATACAGGTACGGGTTCGACGGCTCCCACAGCACCGGGGAATCGATTTTCAGCCTGCCGTCGTCTCCCCACGCGACGATGCGTCCGTCGTCTCCCCACGCGACGATGCGTCCGTCGGCGTCCTGCACAAAGACGAGCATTTTGCCCTCGCCGCTGCACTGGATCTGGTAGGAAACCTCGCCGTCCAGAGCCGTCTGAATGGAGATATCCTCAATGTAATCGTGCGGCGTGGCGTAAATCTGCACAGGGCGCATGATCCCCGCGTAGTTGTAGAAATCGAAGTTCGGATAGTCGCGCGTAACCTCCCCGATTTTGGGATAGCTTTCGGTCACGAGACGGCCGGCAGGGAGGGTGGTGTTGTCCACACGGTTATCGACCGCAACGGTGAGCAGATTGCTCCCGGCGCGCGCAAAGCCGTTGAGGCGCACCTCGAACGGCAGGAACCCGCCCTTATGCTCGCACAGAAGATTGCCGTTGAGATAGATCCTTGCCGTATGCGTCACCGAGCCGAAACGCAGCATCAGGCGGCTCATCAGCATCTGGTTGGTGATGTAAAAATCGCGCTGGTAGAACACCCAGCCGATATGGTCGCGGATCTCCGGATCCACAGCCACGTCGTTATAGGAACACGGAACCGGCATGGGCCGTGCGTCGGACAGCTTCCTTTCCGGCCATTTTTCCTCAAAACCGTCCCCGTTGTCCAGCTTGAAATTCCAGATGCCGTCAAGGCTGATGACGGTGCGGCTTTCACTCATTTGCGGATACAGCATATTCGTATCGCTCCTTTTTCCTGAAATCGGATGCTCCCTCCGGGATCTTGCATCCATATTTGTATCATACTTTCCGAAACGCGAAGATTCGGTTTATATGCACAATTTTACAAAAATTATTTTACCTCTTTTTTCTTATTTTGGCAATAGAAAATGAAAAATTTCCCGCTTCCGCAGACAGGTGCGCAGTGCTTCGGATTGAAAACAGCGGGCCGTTTTTGCGGATTCCGTCTTAGCATTGCTCGGAAACGGGAAAGAAATCCGGGAGTTTTTGAGGATTTCAGGCGGTTTTTTGAAAAATCAGGCAAACTTTCTATACTGCGCGGCGCGTTTTGCTCACCGCAGGTGCGTCCAGATCTAGTCTGGTTTTGAAAAAATAAAAAAATTTTTAAGTTTTCTATTGACAAAGCCTCGAAAAAATGATATAGTTATCAAGCGTCAGGAACACGGCGTGAAAGACGCTGGTGTAGCTCAGTTGGTAGAGCAGCTGATTTGTAATCAGCAGGTCAGGGGTTCAAGTCCGTTCACCAGCTCCACAAGCTGATATAGCTTCCCGCTTTTCAGATAAATTTCATACGGAGGAGTTCCCGAGTGGTCAAAGGGGGCAGACTGTAAATCTGTTGCCGTCCGGCTTCGATGGTCCGAATCCATCCTCCTCCACCAAAAATCCCGGCTGCGGTCTGCAGGCGGGATTTTTACTTATTCACTTTTCATTATTCACTATTCACTTGCTTCTCCCATAGCCGGGATTTTTGGAAG
>DVHF01000014.1 GCA_018712265.1 Candidatus Gallacutalibacter pullicola | reverse complement strand
ATCCAAGAAAATCGGATAAAAATAAGCATAAAAAAGCGAATTATACATGTCAAAATACATGTCAAAATTGAGCCTGCTTTTTGTTTTTAAGGTTTATCATAAAGCTTTTCGTGCGCATATTTCTCTATCGGAAAATGATTCTAAAAAGTTTGTGATTTGTTGCATTCAAATCGTAGACGCAGAGCGAAAGAAAAATATTGAATAAAACGCCAGAAAATGGTACAATTAAATACTATGGAGGCGGTGGGACGCTGTGAATATCAAAAAATGGGTGGTATTGCCATTAAATAAGGAGCGCGCTGCGGAGCTTTCGAGAAGCTATGAACTGCCGTTTTTTCTGGCGATGATGCTGGAAATCCGGGGGATCCGTACACGTGAACAAATAGAAGCCCTGCTTCAGGAGGATGCGGATTTCTTCGATCCGCTGCTGCTGCCGGACATGGAAAAGGCGGTGGACCGGATTCGCCGTGCGGTGGACGAGATGGAGCGGATCGCTGTTTACGGCGATTACGATGCCGACGGCGTGACATCCACGGCAATTCTGTATTCGTATCTGGAATCGTGCGGGGCCGACGTGATGTTCTATATCCCGGAACGCGAAGGCGAGGGATATGGCATGAATACCGGTGCGATTGATACGCTGCACGAACGCGGCGTCCGACTGATTGTCACGGTGGACAACGGGATCGCTTCGGTGCGCGAGGTAGAATACGCGAAATCGCTTGGGATAGATGTGGTAATCACCGATCACCACCGCCCGCAGGAGCAGCTTCCACAGGCGGTGGCTGTTGTCGATCCGTTCCGCAGGGACTGTGATCTGCCGTATAAATATTTTTCCGGCGTGGGTGTGGCATTCAAACTGATCACGGCCTTGGAAGGTCCGGACTGCGATATGCAGGCGCTGCTGGATAATTATGCCGATTTGGTGGCAATCGGAACCATCGGCGACGTTGTTCCGCTGGAGGGCGAGAACCGGATTCTGGTCAAGAAAGGGCTGAAGCTGATTGCCCAGTCGGATCGTCTGGGCCTGCATTGCTTGCTGGAACATGCGGGCGCTGCGGATCGGACGCCAACCGCCGGCAATGTCGCGTTCACAATCGTGCCGCGCATCAACGCAACAGGTCGGATCGGTTCGCCGGATCGGGCGGTGCGCCTGCTCGTCAGTGAGGATCCGGAGGAAGCCGATCAGCTGTCGTGCGAGATCTGCGAGGATAATAATTTCCGGCGCACAATAGAGGGGGAGATTTACGAAAGCGCGCTGAAGCTCCTGCGGGAAAATCCCAGCCGCGCGTTTGACCGCGTGCTGGTGGTGGACGGCGAGGGCTGGCATCATGGCGTTATCGGGATTGTGGCCTCCCGCCTGACAGAGAAATTCGGAAAGCCGTGCATTGTGCTCTCCCGCACTGGGGAGGAAGCCAAGGGTTCCGGACGGAGTGTGGAGGGCTTCTCCCTGTTTGAAGCGATCTGCGCCTGCTCTGATCTGATGACGAAGTTCGGCGGCCATCCGATGGCAGCGGGCCTGACGATGCCATCGGACAAGATAGAGGAATTCCGGCAGAGGATCAACCGTTATGCGGCGGCGCTGCCGGGAGGGGTGCCCGCCCCGGTCCTGACGCTCGACTGTAAGCTGAAGCCCGGCGGGCTGAATGTGGAAATGGTGCAGTCGCTGGCGTGGATGGAACCGTTTGGCACGGGGAATCCGGAGCCGCTGTTCGGGCTGTTCGGCATGAAGCTGGAGGAGATTGCCCCGGTGGGCGGCGGCAAGCATCTGCGGCTGGTATTCTCCCGCGACGGCGTCCGCGTGCGCTGTATGAAATTCCATATGACGCCGGAGGAATTTCCCTACCGGCCCGGCGACGTACTGGATCTGGCCGTGACGCTCGATGCAAAGCCGTTCCGGGGAGAACCGGTGCTTTCGGTGTTCATCCGCGAGATGAAGCTGTCGGATCTGGATCCGGAGTCGCTGATTCAGGATCAGGAGCTGTACGAGAGGTACCGCCGCGGGGAACGCCTTACGCCGGGACAGGCCGAACGGATCACGCCGGATCGTGCGGTGTTTGCAGCGGTATACCGTTGGCTGCGGGAGAACGGCGGCTGGGATCAGAGTGTGCTGGTGCTGCTCAGCCGCATTGGGGGCGGATTGAGCCTGGCAAAGCTTCTCATAGCCCTGGAGGTTTTGGAGGAACGCGGCCTGCTTGCGCTTGATATGGACGGCGAGCGCGTGTGTGTGCAGCTGAAAAAGGTTGAGGGGAAAGTGGATTTGACGATGTCACCCCTGCTGCGCCGCATCGAATCCTTGGAGGTGGTAGAATAATGCCCGTTGGGAAAATTTCATCTTATGAAGAGCTGCTTGAAATTATTAAGGAGAGCGACCGCGAATTTGATATGGAGCTGATTGAACGCGCTTATAATCTGGCGAATAAGCTCCACTCTGATCAGAAGCGGCTTTCCGGCGAGCCGTATATCATCCACCCGCTTTCGGTGGCGGCGATTCTGGTGGATCTCGGTATGGATTCGGAATCCATTGCGGCGGGACTTCTGCACGATGTGGTGGAGGATACGCCCGTCACGCTGGAGCAGATTGAGAAGATGTTCGGCCACGATATAGCCAACCTGATCGACGGCGTCACGAAAATCGGGCGCATCCCGTATTCGACGCGCGAGGAACAGCAGGCGGAAAATATCCGCAAGATGCTGATTGCAATGGCCGACGATATCCGCGTGATCATCATCAAGCTGGCGGACCGCCTGCATAATATGCGCACGATGGAGTACCAATCGCCGCAGAAGCAGCGCGACAAGGCGCTCGAATGTATGGAGGTGTACGCGCCCATCGCGCACAGGCTTGGTATCCGCGCGGTGAAAGAGGAGCTGGAGGATCTCTCTCTGAGGTATCTGGACCCGGTGGCCTATCAGGAGATTGAGAACACGCTGACGCTTCATAAAAACGAGAGGGCGGCGTTCATCGAGCGCACGAAGAAGAAGATTTACGACCGCCTCTGCACGATGATTCCGAATGTGTATCTGGAGGGCCGCGTCAAGAGCATCAACGGGATTTACCGGAAGATGTTCATTCAGGGGAAGAATATCGAGAGTATTTATGATATTTACGCGGTGCGCGTGATTGTGGATACGGTCAACGACTGCTACAATGTGCTCGGCGTGATCCACGATATGTTCCAGCCGCTGCCGAACCGCTTTAAGGATTATATTTCGACCCCGAAGCCGAATATGTACCAGTCGCTGCATACGACGGTACTCAGTGCGGAGGGGATCCCGTTTGAGGTGCAGATCCGCACCTGGGAGATGCACCACACGGCGGAATATGGTATCGCTGCACACTGGAAATACAAGCTTGGCCTGACGAAGGGCGACACGCTTGAGAACCGCCTGATGTGGATCCGGCAGATTCTTGAAAATCAGAAAGATAACGAGGATGCCACGGATCTGGTGCGCACAATCAAATCGGATCTCGCGCCGGAGGAGGTATTCGTATTTACGCCGAAAGGCGAGGTCATCAGTCTGCCGTCCGGATCGACGGTCATTGATTTTGCGTATGCCATTCACAGCGCAGTCGGCAACCGGATGATAGGCGCAAAGGTGGACAAGCGCATTGTGCCGATTGATTATAAGGTAAAGACGGGCGAGATCGTTGAGATCCTCACCACAAAGGAGCCGGATCACGGTCCCAGCCGCGACTGGCTGAATATAGTCAAGACGAGCGAAGCGCGCAACAAGATCCGCCAGTGGTTCAAGAAAGAGCGCCGCGAAGAAAATATTGCAGAGGGCCGCGCCGAGGTGGAGCGCGAGTTCAAGCGCAACGGCATTGTGATGAATGATCAGGAGCTCAGGGAGCTGCTGGAATCCATTGGCCGCAAGCAGAATTGTTCCACAGTAGACGATGTGTACTCGGCGATTGGCTACGGCGGGATCCAGCTCTGGAAGCTGATGCCGCGTATCCGTGAAGAATATACCCGCAAACGGCAGCAGCAGTCGCCCGAGACGCAGCCGCAGCCGGAGAAAAAGACGCCGCTGACGACGAATAAAAAGGCGATGGGCGGCGTACTGGTAGAGGGGATGGACAACTGTCTCATAAAGCTGTCCCGCTGCTGCAACCCGCTGCCCGGCGATGAGATTATCGGGTTTATCACGCGCGGATTCGGCGTATCGATCCACAAGCGCAGCTGCTCCAATGTCCCTGAAGACATCTCCCAGGCTCCGGAACCGGAGCGGTGGGTCAAGGCACACTGGGCGAGCGAGGTCAAGGAGAACTTTGAGTCCACTCTGGAGATCGTGGCGGAGGATCGTTCCGGTCTGCTGGCGGACGTCACGCAGCAGTTTTTCAATATGCGGCTGTTCATTCAGTCGCTGAACTCGCGCGTCACGAAGGACGGCCACGCCGTCATCCACGCAACCATTACAGTCAACGGCATCGATCACATCACAACGATTATAGGCAAGCTCAAAGCCATCGAGGGGATCATCTCCGTCAAACGCTCGTAGGTTGGGGCTCTGCCCCAAACCCCGGCAGGGGCCTCCGCGGCCCTGCACCCCGCGCTGGGGACTCGTCCCCAGACCCCATCCCATTTCCAACGTACGTTGGAAATGAAGGTTAGGATCATTTTTTATTTTTTACAAACAGCTATTCCGCGGACCTGCGGTCAGCAGATCGCGCTCGCTCCCTCCGGTCGCCCGGCTGGGTGCTCGATTGGGCTATCATGCCCGCGTTTATAGCGTTCTGCAAATAAAATCTCTGACCAGCCTCCCACCGCGACAAAGTGGAAAAGGTAAGCGGCGTTTCAGCGACCTGAGGGAGCGATCCGCGGTTTACGTCCAGACTTAGTCTGGCCATCGCGACAGAGTACCAAAAGTAAGTGATATTCCCGCGAAGCGTCAGCGGAGCGCGACGCGGTCTACGTGCAGGCTTAGCCTGCCGCGACGCGTATTACGTGCAGGCTTAGCCTGCCGCGACGCGTATTACGTGCAGGCTTAGCCTGCCTGGGAAAGGAAATTTTTCTTTAACTGAAATGGAACAGATTGGATTAACAGGATGTAAAAGCTACGACTATGAGGAGATCCGCCGCGCGGTGGATTTCCTGTGGGACACGCTGTCGTTTTCCCGGCTGGTCAAGCCGGGAATGACGGCGGTAATCAAGCCAAACCTCGTGATGAAATCCGGGCCGGAGGGCGGTGTGGCGACCCATCCGCTGCTTGTGGCGGCTGTCGGCACGAAGCTCAAAGAGTTGGGCGCGGACGTCATCGTCGCAGAAAGCCCCGGCGGCCCGTATACCCCGACGGCATTGCGTATAATATACGGCGGCTGCGGCTATCTGGAGATGTCGGAGAAGTATGGAATCCCGCTCAATTACGACTGCTCCTATTCCGACGCAGAAGCCCCGGACGGGGTGCGGTCGCACCATTTTCAAATTATCAATCCGATTTTGAACGCCGATTTGATTGTGGATGTTGCCAAGTTGAAAACCCATTGTATGACGGGATTTTCCGGCGCGGTAAAGAATATGTTCGGTACGATCCCGGGACTGATGAAACCTGAACTGCACTGCCGGTTTCCGGAAAAGCCCGATTTCTGCGAGATGGTGATCGACCTGTGCGAGCTGGTGCGCCCGCAGATCAGCTTTGTGGACGGCGTCATCGGTATGGAGGGCAACGGCCCCACGGGCGGGACCCCGCGCTTTGTAGGCGCGCTGCTTGCCGGGACGAATCCGTATGCGCTCGATTTGGCGTGTACGAAAATCATTTCCATGAAGCAGTCGGATGCGCTGCTGACTGCTCCGGCGGCCCGGCGCGGGATCGGTCCGGAGAGCATGGATGAAGTTGAGGTTCTGGGGGACAAGCTGGAGGATTACAGGATCCCGGATTTCCGGCAGCCGGAATCGAGGACGAGCGATTTTGTGCTGGACTATGTGCCGAAATTCCTGCGTCCGGCAGCCAAAAAGATCCTCACCCCCATCCCGAAAATCAGGGAGAGCGACTGCGTCGGCTGCGGCCGCTGCGCGCAGAGCTGTCCGCAGCATACCATTCAAATCGTCAAGCACGTCGCCAAAATCAATTATCAGGACTGTATCCGCTGTTATTGCTGTCACGAGATGTGCCCGGAACGGGCCATAGACATCAAGCGGTTTTCCCTGTTCAAACTGTAAAGGGGAGTAGATATGGAAATACTGGCACACGCCAAAATCAATCTGACACTGGATATCACGGGAAAACGGGAGGAGGATTCCTACCATCTGCTCGATATGGTGATGCAGTCGATCACGCTTTCCGATACGGTCGGACTGCATGAGGGGACGGACGGGCAGATCCGGATCGAGTGCCGCGATGAGCGGATCCCGCGCGGCCCGGAAAATACGGCGTACCGCGCGGCGGAGGAATTCTTCCGGGAAGCCGGGATAAAATGTCCCGGCCTGCGCATCCATCTGCGGAAGTGGATCCCGTCCCAGGCTGGGCTTGGCGGAGGGAGCACCGATGCCGCCGCCGTCCTGTTCGGCCTGAATAAGATGTATGAAGCGAAGCTTTCCATGGATCGTCTGCTCCGGATTGGACTGCGCATTGGGGCGGACGTTCCGTTCTGCCTGCTCGGCGGTACGGCCCGCGTACAGGGGATTGGCGAGAAGATTACTCCCCTGCGGGATATGCCGGATTGCCCGATCGTGATCTGCAAACCGCCTGTCAGCGTGAGTACACGGGAGGCGTATCGGAAATACGATCTCGCACCGGGCGGACATCCTGCACATACGGAGCGCATGGTCGCGGCGATTGAGCAAAAATCGCTTTCGTCGATCTGCGGCGCGCTGGGGAACCAGTTCGAGGAGGTGCTCGATCTGCCGGAGGTAAATGCGCTGAAAGAGAAAATGCAGGAAATGGGCGCGATTGGCACAAGCATGACCGGAAGCGGATCGGTGGTGTATGGGATCTTTAAAGAGCGGGAAAAGGCCGCGTCGTGCGAAAAGACGCTGAAAGCGGAGTACCCGGAAACCTTCCTCTGCGAGGTGTGCCGGGAGCCGATGCGGATCATTCCGTAGAAATAAATAGACTGCACAGTCTGGCAGAAAAATCGAAACGGCCGCCTGATCCCAAAAGGGAGAGGGCGGCATTTTGATGGGAGAGAGCTGTCGATGGATATTTTTAAATTTTTCTTTATTTTTGCAGGAAATTGATGTATAATATTCACTGCAAAACTACAACGCGGGCATAACAGCCCAATCAACCACCTGGCTGGGCGGAGGTAACGACGCGTTCGCGATCTGCCCACCGCAGGTGCACTGTATCCAAAACAGAGGTTCCGGAAGGAAAAGCACTGGTGATATCAGGACTCTTTTGCCTGAATGATGTGCCGGAGGTCCGGGAAAGCTGAGGAACAGTAGCAGGAGGTATTACAAATGAATCAGAGAAATGTGCCGAAGTATCGCGAATTTGTCCTGCTGGCCATGTTCGTGACCATCACCTTTGTCCTCGGGATGACGCCCTTGGGCATGATACCGCTGGGGCTGATTAAAGCCACCTGCGTACATGTACCGGTTATTTTGGGCGGCGTTCTGCTGGGACCGAAACGGGGAGCCGTTCTGGGCTTCGTGTTCGGGCTTGTCAGCCTGATTTCCAACACGATGTCCCCCGCGGTGCTCTCGTTTGCGTTCAGTCCGGCGATTCCTGTCCCCGGAACGGCGTCAGGATCTTTCTGGGCGCTGGTGGTCTGCTTTGTTCCGCGGATTTTGGTAGGCGTGATCCCGCCGCTGGTGTTCCGCGGCCTGATGGCTGTGACGCATGGGAAAGAAATGATCGCGCTTCCCGCTGCCGGAATTGCGGGGGCGGTCATGAATACCGGACTGGTGATGTCTTTCATTTATCTGCTCTTCCGCGACGCCTACGCACAGGCACAGGGAATCCCGGTGACGGCGGTGTTGGCGGGCGTTCTCGGCGTGATCGCTACTAACGGCGTGGCGGAAATGATTCTTGCCGCCGTGCTGGTGACGGCAGTCGGAAAGGCACTGCTTGCGGCAGATCGCCGGTTTTCCGGGAAAAAAGTGGAACGGGAGAGAAATTTACCATGATTTTGGCACTTGATATTGGGAATACAAATATTGTTGCGGGCTGCATTGAGGATGGCAATATCTGCATGATGGTCCGCGCAACCACCGACCGTTTGAAAACAGGCGACGAATATGCGATGCTGTTTCATAATCTGCTGACCCTGCACCACATCGATATTGATGCGCTGGAAGGCACGATTATTTCGTGTGTTGTGCCGGTGCTGTCGCATCCGATCCGCAGTGCGATCGAAAAGCTGACGGGCCGCGCCCCGCTGATGGTGGGAGCCGGACTGAAAACGGGCTTGAATATCGTGATGGATAATCCCGGCCAGCTGGGCGCGGATCTGGTGGTGGACGCCGTGGCGGCCAGTGCGAGGTATGAGCTGCCGATCATTATTTTTGATATGGGCACGGCGACTACCATGTCGCTGATTAACGAGAAAGGGAATTACGTCGGCGGGATGATTATTCCCGGCGCGGCCCTGACGCTCGATGCGCTGTCCAACCGCGCGAGCCAGCTTCCGCACGTGGGGATCGACAGTCCCAAATCCCTCATTGGGACGAATACCGTGGACTGCATGAGATCCGGTATTGTGTATTCTAACGCCGCCATGATTGACGGGCTGATCCAGCGCGTCAACGAGACGCTTTCCAAACCGGCGTCCGTTGTAGCGACGGGCGGTCTGGCAGGAGTAATCGTTCCATACTGCCGCGAAAAGGTAGTGTACGATAAAAATCTGCTGCTGCACGGCCTGTGGCTGCTGTACTGTAAAAATAAGGGAAGATAATCGGAACACCCTCCTGTGCTTTGCATGGGAGGGATTTTTTCGTTTGCCGAAAAATTTTTCCGTCATTTTACAAAAATCGATGAATTTTCGCTTTACATTTTCTGAATTTTGGAGTACCATAGGCTTGTAATCTATTTTTGATAGAAATTTTATTTATTGGTATTTCAAATTAGGACAATTTCTCTAAAATCCAGACGTAATAGACAAACCGGTTTCATAAAATTTTCCGTCTGATGCGGCGGAAATTCATAAGGGAAAGAGCGTGAGTTCATGAGGATTTTTGAGTATCTCAGTGGATGCCTGGCCCCCAGAAACAGCCTGTGCGAGGCTCTGGAGCTGCTCCCCTTTGACAGGAATATCATTTCCTTTGTCGGGGGGCAGGGGAAAACAGCGGCGGTATATCAGCTTTGCAGCGAGCTTTCGCGGGCAGGAGTGCCGTGTGCGGCAGTGGCCGCGGAGGATATGGAGATTCCGCGTGACTATCCGTGCTGTACGTCGGCAGATCCCGAAGAAGTGCGCAAAGCGGTGCAGCAAAGACCGTTTTGCGTATTCGGAGGTTCTGGCGGAGAGGGCAGGCTCTGTGCGCCGTCCGAACCGGTATGGAAAGAGCTTCTGGCCTCTGTGCCGAACCTGATGATAGTATCGGATGCGGTAAAACCGTTCCCGGTAAAGCTTCCGGACAAGCCCTCCGTCCCGCCGCAGACAACGCTGATGATTGCGGTCTGCGGTCTGGATGCGGTCGGGAACAGGCTGGATGAGATTTGTCCAGATCCGGAGCAGGCTGCCGCTTCTCTGGGGAGGGATGCGGATCACGCGGTGACGCCATCCGATCTGGCGAAACTGTTCAGAATGGGGGAGGGATATTCCGCCTATCTTCCGGCCCGGGCAGATTTTGCCGTTCTTCTGGATGGCGCCGACAGCGCCTATGGGATACAGCTGGCAGAACAGACAGCGCGCCGTCTGTCGCGGCGGGATGTGCAGAAAATTGTGGTAGCATCCACCCTGCCGGGATGAGGGTGTTTCGTTGGTTTGGAAATGGAATACTTTCCGGAAGGGTACGTCGGTAAGGCGTACCCTTTTGTTTTTATGGTCCGCCGGGAGAATCTGTGAAAGTTTTCATTTTGTTAATTTGACAGATACCGGAAAGGGTATTTACAATAGAAAAGGGAGGGAAAACGCGGGAGAGCGGAATCGGTTGTCCGCCGCGGACGGGGACTGTAAACCTTTCCGTATCTGCTGCATAACCGATTGGAACTTCTCCCGGACCGCTGTTCCCTTTATAATAAGGATAACAGGATGCCTGCCGGCAGGCAGGCTCCGCCAGGAAAAGGAGCTGTGTGCTGTGAGAAAGAATTTTGGAAAAAAATCGTGGATGTATCCTCTGCCTGTGCTGATCATCGCCACCTATAACGAGGACGGCACGGC
>DVHF01000139.1 GCA_018712265.1 Candidatus Gallacutalibacter pullicola | reverse complement strand
CGAAAAAAAGGAAAATTTGTGCTATTATATTATCATAATATATGGATTTAGATCCCATAATGAATATGACTGCAAATTTGAAATATCCGGCTCAGGATAGTCCGGACAGGCTCATCATCCGATCTACATCATACAAATGCTGACAGGACGCCAAATCCGGAATCCCCGCTCTTTTGTAAAATTTCCGGCATTTCTAATCCGGCAAAATTCTTCAGAGAGAAAATTGGGGAAATCTTTGAACCCTCTCCGTATCCAAAGACATGAAAAAGTATCCTTGTAAACGTACCAGCTGTTATCATCTATTTGGGAAATGAGGTTCATTTTTGTGAAGGCTGTATCATACCAAACACTGTTCAGAGAATGTTTGATTCAAATACATTCTACTGCTGACCCGGGACAGGCATTGAGCATCATGCTTTCTTTTCTGGGCAGGGAGTTCAAATGCGACCGGTGCGATATCTACGAGTTGCGCGAATCAAACTGGCTCCACCATACCTGCAACTGGAATAAAACTTCTCCTTCCGAAACGTGTTCCCCCTTAAAAATACGGTATCATACTGAAATTCGGACCTGGTATGAAGCCTTCTATCATGGGGATCCCATTGTGATTTCCGATATGAAGGCCTTTGCCGGAATTGCTCCGGATCTGTACGGCTACTTCAATCCCAAATATGCAGGGATCATGATCCTGTTTCCTTTGATCTGCCGAAGCAAGCTGACAGGGTTTCTTCGGTTCGACAGTCCCCGCGCCGGAATAAAAAACGTCCTGGAGCTTTGCAAAATCCTTTCCTATTTTATCTGCTCCATGCTTGAGCGGCGGGATCTCACAGATCACCTCCAATATCTGAGCTACCACGATCAGCTCACCGGCGCCCTGAACCGCTATGCCCTGTACGAGTATGTAAAAAGCGGAAAGCTGGACGGCCATCCGCTGGGTATCGTCTACTGCGACATCATCGGGCTGAAAAACGTCAATGATCTGCTCGGCCACACGAACGGCGATCAGGTGATTGTGCGCACATATCAGGCGCTCACGTGCGTTTTCGGCGCCGATCAGGTATATCGCATGGGCGGGGATGAATTTCTGGCGCTGTGCGTCCGTCTGTCCAAAAAACAATTTGAGGAACAGGCTGCACTGTTCAGCCGGGAGGCTGTCTCCCAAAACTGCTCCCTTTCCATCGGGACGGCCTGGGAGGAGGACGGAAAATGCAGCTTCAACGATCTGATGAAGCTGGCCGATCAGAAAATGTATGAATCGAAGCGCGAATTTTATGAGCAGACGGATCCATCCTCCGGGCAGCTGCGGCGGATACAGCGTCAGAATTGGCACGAATCCCTTGCCCCTTCTGCCGAAGGAGAAAAATCATTCGAAGTTTTTATCCGGAATTATCATTTTGATGTGGACGCTTTTTTCCATTCCATGTCTGTCAATGGAGCGCCGCTGTACCTGTACTGCGGCGATATGCAGAAAAATATTTTTTTCATTTCCGATAATCTCCGGGAGGATTTCAATTTTTCCGGCAATCTGGTATACGATTTCATCACTCTGCTTGAACAGCGCATCTATGAGGCTGACCGCCAGGCATATATGGACGATATGCGCGATATGCTGGAAAACAAAAAGACGATACACAATATCCGCTGCCGCATCCACAACAAGAACGGCGAAACGGTGTGGATGCACTGCCACGGGGTATTGAAATGGGATGAGGCTATAACAAAGCCGGTCTTCTTCTCCGGCAGCATGAGCCGGGAGCTGGAAATGGACCCCACCACCGGTATGCTCAATCTTTCCTATGGCTTTGACAAGATCGCAAGCCTGTGCCGGAGCCATGCCAAGCTGCTCATCCTGTGCTTCTCCCTGCGCAGCTTTTTCGAGATCAACAAGATGCTCGGCCATGATATAGGCGATTCCATCCTGTTTGAGATCGGCGTCAGGATTAAGGAAGAATTCGGCGATGATTTTCTCACCATCCGGATGGACGGCCTGCGGTTTATGGTGGTATCGGAAAAAATATCGGATCCCACGGAACCCGTTGGGAAAATCCATCAGATCGTGCGGGATATCTACAACCGCTATGGGGCGCATATCCTGTACCCCTGTGTTGTGGGCGTGCTGCGCAGCCCACGCGACGGCCTCACCGCCCACGATCTGGTGGAAAACGCGACGATCGTGCTGCATGTGGCCAAGACCACGCCGGAGGTGCAGTATCTGGAATTTTCCCCCGAGATCTCACGGCGGTATGAGGACCGTACCGATATCAGTATGTCGCTCAACGCCAGCATCAACCACATGTTTGAGGGCTTCCGCATCACAATCCAGCCGCAGGTGATCGCCAAAACGGGCCAGATCTTCGGCGGCGAGGTCCTCCTCCGCTGGAAGTATCAGGATCAGAATGTCCCTCCGGCAAAATTTATCCCCGTATTGGAGCAGACCGGCCTGATCGTTCCGGTAGGTAAATGGATTATCATTCAGTCGCTGCGCGCCTGCCGGGAGATCCTCAAAATCATGCCGGAATTCCGTTTGTCTGTCAATATCAGTTATCTGCAAATTGTGGATCAGTCGTTTATCACATTTTTGCAGAAGGCGCTCTCTGCCTATGGGATTCCAGGCGGCAGCCTTGTCATTGAACTGACGGAAACCCATTCAGACACCATGCCGGACCATCTCAAATATTTTATCGGGGAATGCCGGAAGATGGGGATCTCATTTGCGCTGGATGATTTCGGCAGCGCCTATTCCAGCCTGCGCCTGCTGCTCCAGTATCCCGCGGAGCTTATCAAGCTGGACCGCACGCTGATGCAGGAGATCACAGAGTCCAGGGACAAGATGAATTTTATCATGAGCATCATCTACGCCTGTCACAAATTCGGCAAGCGGGTCTGCGTGGAGGGCGTGGAGACCCGGGAAGAGCTGGAAATCATCCGGCGCACGGAATGTGACTTCATTCAGGGCTTTTACTTTTACAGGCCGCTGGAGCTTGAGAATTTTTACAGGGTGCTTCAGGTTTCCCACACATCCGATCCGCAGCAGCACAGACGCCTCTGACGCTTCTGCGCCGCACGCAAAAGCCCCTCCGCATCCGGTACGTTTCCGGGTGCGGAGGGGCTTCCTGTTTATTCCGCTGCCTGTGCGGGCATCGGGACGTTTTTTGTATTTATGCGGACGGCTCGTCCAGCTGGAGGAGCACCGGCGCTCCTGCGGCGCGGGATGCCTTCATATCGATCACACGCTGATTGCGGCTCCCGCGGAACAGGAGGCTCAGATCGCGCTCTGCCTCCACATAGCGGCCGTCTATCAGCACATCCGTCTCGTTCAGCAGGGCGGCAATATCCGGATCCTGCATCCCCCAAAGCTCCTCAAGCGTCCAGCCGGTATACACCGTGACGTCCAGCTTTGTCTCCTGATGGATACGCTGTGCCAGGCGCGCCAGGATCCCGGGCTGACAGAACGGCTCGCCGCCGCTGAACGTGACGCCCTTGAGCAGAGGATCCTTTTTAAGCTCCTGAAACAGCCAGTCCGTATCTACCAGCTTTCCGCCGGAAAAATCGTGCGTCTGCGGGTTGTGGCAGCCGGGGCAGTGGTGCGGGCATCCCTGCGTGAAAATCGTAAACCGGAAACCGCGCCCGTCCACAATTGATTCGGGCACAACGCCGCTGATCCGAAGCTGTTCCCCCATGTTTCTCAAGCCTCCATCGTATGCTTTACGCGGTCGTGCTCCTCGGCACGCTTCGCATCGTTAAAGCGATCCGTGGTTCCTACCAGGTATCCGGTGATCCGGCGGATGCGCTCAAATTTGACCTTCTCCGTCTCGTGGCGATGGCACTTCGGGCACTCGTTGTCGATAATGCCGTTGTAGCCGCAGATGGGATCGCGATCCACCGGGTGGTTGATGGAGCCGTAGCCCACGCCGCATTCCTTCATGAAGCGGATGACGGATTCAAAGGCGTCCAGATTCTTGCAGGTGTCGCCGTCAAGCTCGACATAGCTGATGTGGCCCGCGTTGGTGAGGGCGTGGTACGGCGCTTCAATCTGGATCTTGCGGTAGGCGCTGATCGGGAAATACACCGGCACATGGAAGCTGTTTGTATAATATTCGCGGTCCGTAATGCCCGGGATCTTCCCGTATTTCTTCTGGTCGATGCGCACAAAGCGGCCGCTGAGGCCCTCGGCGGGGGTGGCGAGCAGCGTCCAGTTCAGGCCGGTTTCCTCGCTCTTTTTATCCATGCGCGCGCGCATATAGCCGATGATCTCCAGACCCAGGCGCTGGCTTTCCTCGCTCTCGCCGTGATGCTTGCCGGTGAGCGCCTTGAGCGTCTCGGCCAGGCCGATAAATCCGATGCTGAGCGTGCCGTGCTTGAGCACCTCGGCGACGCTGTCCTCGCGGTCGAGTTTTTCGGAATCGATCCACACGCCCTGCCCCATCAGGAACGGGTAGTTATACACCTTTTTGGAGCTCTGGATCTTAAAGCGGTGCATCAGCTGTTCGCACACCAGATCGATGCGGTCGTCGAGCATCGCGTAAAACTTCTTCAGATCGCCCTTGGCCTCGATTCCCAGCCGCGGGAGGTTGATGGAGGTGAAGCTGAGGTTTCCGCGGCCGCAGGTGACTTCGCGGTTCCTGTCGTGGACGTTGCCCATCACGCGGGTGCGGCAGCCCATGTAGGCGACCTCCGTATTGTAATCGCCCTTTTTGTAATACTGAAGGTTGAACGGCGCGTCCAGGAAGCTGAAATTCGGGAACAGGCGCTTGGCGGAGACGCGCATCGCCAGCTTGAACAGATCGTAGTTGGGATCGCCTTCGTTGTAGTTGATCCCCTCCTTGACCTTGAAGATCTGCACCGGGAAGATCGGCGTCTCGCCGTTGCCGAGCCCCGCCTCCGTAGCGAGCAGCAGGTTGCGGATCACCATGCGGGCCTCCGGAGAGGTATCCGTCCCGTAGTTCAGCGAGCTGAACGGAACCTGCGCGCCGGCACGGGAGTTCATCGTATTGAGATTGTGCACCAGCGCCTCCATCGCCTGATAGGTGGCGTCGTTCGTCTCGTCCATCGCGGTCTTGACGGCGTAGCGGTGCGCCCTGGCCGCTTCCTCCGGCGAGATCGGCTGGAAGCCGTTTTCCGCCTGATGGCGCGGCAGGTATTCCGCCAGCCTGTCGCCGTAGGCATCCGTCGTGCCGAGGGAGAGATCCGTGCCGAGATCCTGCTTCACCGCCGCGGCGAGGGCCTTGGCGTCGCTCAGAGGCATCTCCAGAGAGATGGAGATAAACTGCGCAAGCGCCTTGAAATACGCCTTGCGGAACGTCTTAATGACGCCGGGCGCCATAGAATAATCAAAATTCGGGATGCTCTGGCCGCCGTGCATTTCATTCTGGTTCGCCTGAATCGCGATGCAGGCGAGGGCAGCGTAGCTGCGGATATCGTTCGGCTCGCGCAGGAAGCCGTGGCCTGTGGAAAAGCCGTTGTGGAACAGCTTGATCAGATCGATCTGGCAGCACGTCTCTGTCAGCGCGTAAAAATCCTTGTCGTGGATATGGATATCGCCGTTGCGGTGCGCCTCCGCCATCTCGGACGGGATCACGTAAGCGTCATAGAAATGCTTCGCGCCCTCGGAGCCATACTTCAGCATCGTGCCCATCGCGGTGTCGGCGTCGATATTGGCGTTTTCGCGCTTCATGTCGGCATCCTCGGCCGGCTTGAAGGTCAGATCCTCATAGATCTTCATCAGGTTTTCGTCCATCTCGCGGATCTTCTGATGCTCCGCGCGGTACAGGATATAAGCTTTCGCGGTCTTGGCGAAATCAGCCTCGATGAGCTTTTCCTCCACAATATCCTGGATCTGCTCCACGGTGGGGATCTCGTCGGCCCCATCGAACTCCGCCACCACCTTGCGGGTGAGGCTGTCAAGGATCCGGTCGTTCATGCGCTCGCTGGCGATACGGATATTCGCCTTAAAAATCGCATTGCGGATCTTCTGTGCGTCAAAGGACACAACGGCGCCGTTTCTTTTCCTGATTGTTGTCACCATACCACTAAAGCCCTCTTTCTCTTTATCTGAAAATACCCCGGCGGAACACCAATCCTGTTACTCAAAAAAATGCCCCCAACCGGCTGTACCGCCGCCCTGGAGCATCCTTTGCATCCGCCTTGTCATTCTTTTTTCGTCCTCCTTATCTTACTGCATCTAGTGATATTTGTCAACAAGCACTACCGCTCACACGATATATTGTGGTGAATCGAATTGATGTATATTTTATCGGTTTATGTCAACCGCCGCGCCGTCAATCGAACACTTTTCCACAGCACACAGCCGCATCCCATCGCGCCCGGAGCCAGTTTTCCACAACCGGAGGCTTTCATTCAATTATACAGTCCATTTTTCCCACAAAGATATAAAAAATTTTTTTTGCGGTGAATCCTCTCCCCAACCCCGATTCTACCGATAGTTTTAAACACTCTGCAAATCGGGCAGCCTCTACAATGCGTATAAAACTTTTTTGTCTTTGGCCTTGACTGCACAGCTGTTCTTTTATAAAATAGACCATGCGGTCTATTTTATGCTTTCAGGAATAAATAAGGAGAAAACAAAATGAAGAAAAGAATTCAGCTGATGCTTATGCTGGCGGCGGCAGCCTCCATCATAGCGGGATGCAGCACAACCGCACAGCAGGCCTCCTCCGGCACAGGCACAGAGAGCAGCACCACCAGTTCCGTTTCAGAACCTGCACAGGACGAGGAATCCGCTGCGGAGAGCTCCTCTGCCCCGGAAGCCTCCAGCAGTGAGGATACATCCGAGCCGGAAGAATCGGCCAGCGCCCCCCAGGAAACCTCGGAGGAAGCTTCTTCGGAAGCGGGAGAAACCGCGGTATCGGAGGAAGCCCCGGCTCAGGAGGGGGAATATACCGATAATTTCTCCGTCAGCCAGGAGGACGCCGCCGCGTTTGCAGCCCGGATTCAGGAGGCTGTCAGCCAGAAGGATCTGGAGGGACTGGCCGATCTGGCAGCCTATCCTCTTTACATCGGCTTTGAGGACGGCGGTGTGAACATAGAGTCCATGGACGATCTCACCGCCTATGACGCAGAGACCATCTTCACCCCGGAGCTGCTGGAATCTGTGGCAAACGCCGATACCTCCGCGCTCAATCCCAGCATGGCGGGCTTTGCCCTCTCGCAGGGGAACGGCGCGCCAAATATTATCTTCGGCGTGCGTGACGGGAGCCTGGCAATTTCCGGAATTAACTATTAAATGGAATGCGGACGGCATCCTTGCCCGGGAACAGACAGACCGCACCCGCAGCAAGGGACGCCCGCATCTATAATCAGCAACAGGAGAGACGCTTATGGGCAGGCAAGCCGAAAAGACCAGACAGAGCCGTGAGCGGATCCTGCGCGCAGCGACTGCCGAATTTGGTGCGAAGGGCTACGACGCAGCTTCCATTACTGCCATCTGTGAAAAAAACAATATCCCCAAAGGGCTTGTTTATCACAATTTCAAGGGGAAGGACGATCTCTATCTGCGCTGTGCGGAGATATGTTTCCACGCCATGACGGCATATCTGGCCGCCGGAAAAGAGCCGGGCCGGGACGTTCAGGAGAGCCTGCGGGAGCTTTTGCTGCGCAGGGAACAGTTTTTCCGTGAGAATCCCTGCTGCCGGCAGATCTTTTTCCAGACTCTGCTCTATCCGCCTGTCCATCTCGCGGAGGAGCTGCGCGCACTCCGCAGGGAGCTGGATGAATTCCACCGCGAGTATTACCGCGGCGTCCTGCGCCGTCTGCATCTCCGGGAGGGGATCACCGAGGAAACGGCAATCCGCCATTTTCTCCTGTTTCAGGAGGCGTTCAACGCTTCTTTTCAGGCGCAGTCCGGCGGCGAAAGCTTTCCGGCTCTGATTGAAGCCCATGAGCAGCAGCTCCTCCCCGCTCTTGATATTCTGCTCTACGGCGTGGCAGAACAGGACGGCACAGCCGGTTAAAACAAAAAATCCCGACAGGCACACAAACCTGCCGGGATTTTCTTGTTCTGTCGGTTATTCGCCGAACATCTCTTTGATTTTATCAAAGAAGCCCTTGCGCTTCTGGTAATTCTTGTCGCCCGCACTCTTTTCAAACTCGCGCAGAAGCTCCTTCTGCTTTGCGGAAAGATTCTTCGGGACCTCAATCGTGACACGGACGTACTGATCGCCCCTGCCGCGGCCATTGATATTCGGGATCCCCTTGCCGCGCAGCTTGAACACGTCGCCGGGCTGCGTACCCTCGTATACCCGGTAGCTGACACGGCCGTCAAGCGTCGGAACAGTGACCTCCGCGCCGAGCGCAGCCTGTGTAAATGTGATTGGCATCTCGCACCACACGTCGTTGCCGCGGCGCTCAAAGATCGGATGCGGACGCACCGTCACATAGACGTGCAGATCACCCGCCGGCCCGCCATTATATCCGGCGTTGCCGTGGCCGCTCACATTGAGCACCTGCTCATCGTCAATACCCGCCGGGATCGTCACCTCGATGTTCTTCTGACGGCGCACGCGGCCCGTGCCGTTGCAGCTTCTGCAGGGATGCTCGATCACCTTGCCGGTGCCGCCGCACTTATCGCAGCCGCGGGAGGTCTGCACCACACCGAACGGCGTGCGCTGACTGATGCGCACCTGACCGGTCCCGTTGCACTGCGGGCATGTGCGGGACTGCGTACCCGGCTCCGCGCCTGTACCGTGGCACGATTCACACGAATCCACCACCGCATACGACACCTGCTTCTTGCAGCCCTTTGCGGCTTCCTCAAATGATATTGTGAGCACCGCCTCGGCATCGCTGCCGCGCCGCGGAGCGTTCGGGTTCGCCTGTCTGCGGGCGCCGCCGAAGCCGCCGCCGAAAAAGCTGCTGAAAATATCCCCGATATCCACGCCGCCGAACGGATCCCCTCCGCCCGGACCGCCGCCGAAATTCGGGTCCACGCCAGCGTGCCCAAACTGGTCGTAACGTGCGCGCTTTTCTTTATCGGAAAGCACCTCGTAGGCTTCATTGACCTCCTTGAATTTCTCCTCGGCTTCTTTATTGCCGGGATTGAGGTCCGGATGATATTGCTTGGCCAATTTACGGTAGGCCTTTTTTATTTCATCCTCCGAGGCGTTCTTGGGCACTCCCATAACCTCATAATAGTCCCTTTTATCAGCCAAAACAAATCACTCCTAAAACTGCGGTCTTGGTTGGTAAGGGGGGCTCCTCGCCCCCCTTAACCCCCTTCGCAAGCTTTTGAAAAAGCTTGAGCAAAACTTTTATGTTTTTTAATTTAATAGCCTGATTTTCCTCCGCATTTCTCTGCGGATATCGCAAATGGACTCAGCCTCTTGCGCGGCAACGCGGCTGGATAACCTCTATTCCCGCGCAGCGCCAGCGGAGCGCGGCGCGATCTACGTGCAGGCTTAGCCTGCCGCGCAGCGTTAGCGGAGCGCGGCGCGATCTGCTGACCGCAGGTCCAGGCTTAGCCTGCCTGCTGAAATCATATCATATTGCGGGGACGGCTGTAAATTGCCAAATCGCCGAAAATCGCCCTTTCAGCCCATATTTTTATGCCGCTATTCCCTTATGAACGCGCCCCGCGGCCGACAGAGGACTTTTCCCAAAACCTCCGCCGGCCGCTTGACTGCGCCCCAAAGCCGTCCTGTCAGACGGGCTTCGGAAGCCTATTACTGGTTGTTATTGTTATCGACGTCCTTGTATTCTGCGTCGTAAACGTTGCCGCCGTTCGGAGCCTGACCGGATGCGCCCTGATCCGGAGCCGGACCCGGCTGCGGCTGCTGCGCCGCTGCGTTCTTGTACATCTTCTCGGATACGCCGTACAGGGACTTCTGGAGCGCCTCGGACAGGGACTTGATCTCCTCCGTGCTGCCGGAAGAAAGCTTGCCGCGCAGGTCGGAAACTCTGCCCTCCAGCTCGGACTTGTCAGACGGCTCAATCTTATCGCCGTTGTCCTTGAGGAACTTCTCCACGGAATAGCAGAGGTTCTCGCCCTCGTTCTTCGTGTCCACTTCCTCGCGGCGCTTCTTGTCCTCTGCCGCATACTGCTCTGCCTCGCGGACAGCCTTGTCAATATCTTCCTTGCTCATATTCGAGCCGCTTGTGATGGTGATGTGCTGCTCCTTGCCGGTGGCCATATCCTGCGCGGATACGTTCACGATGCCGTTGGCGTCGATGTCAAAGGTTACCTCGATCTGAGGCACGCCCC
>DVHF01000138.1 GCA_018712265.1 Candidatus Gallacutalibacter pullicola | reverse complement strand
CTCTCTCCCTTCATTTTTCTAACCAAACCATATCACAACGATCTCCGGAAATCCACCGTGCATCTGAAAACAAATGGAAAACTTTCACCGGGACGGTTCCTGTTTCTTTTCCTCCTTGTGTTTCTGCGGCGCGGGGGATTCCACAGAAAATCCATCCGGCTGGATGGACTGTTCCAGACCCCGAAAGCTGCGCCTGATTTCCCGGTTGACGGCATAGGCGCCGCGCTTGACTTCGCTGAGAAAGGTTCGCTTTTTCTGCGCATCCATCCCGGCGCAGGACTGACATACCCTGTCAAACCGGAACATGGAAGTATCGATTCCAAATTTTTGCGCCGTCACGTAGGCCGCGCAGTACGCCTGCGCCGCGTATGCCTGGCGGTAGTAACCGCCGTCCACCGTGTCAAAGCTGGCGTGAGCCTGTTCCCGGGCGATGACGCAGGCCGTGACGGTTTCGTCCATTCCGTCGCGCACATAGATAGCCCGCTGGCGGGGGACATACTGCGCCTGTACTCCCTGCGGCAGCTGATCCGAGATGATAAGCGGGACGGGACTCTGCTCCACCATGGCGGCGATCACTTCCTCCGGCAGATACGTCCGGGGCGGGATTGGCTGCGGACCGCGCGTCTGTGAGATGTCAAAAGCTTTCGTAATGTTGTATCCGATCCCGCGGGTTCCGTCATCCTTAACATAGTCCTGATCCACAAAAAAGGTATATCCGGACTCGCCTGATCGCACCGAACGTCCGGCCTCCCGCCACTTTTCAAAGGTGCGCGGGTGTGTGATGGAGGGATCCTGTTCGTACAGGATGAGAAGATTCCGCGTGCTCTGCGGGGTGCAGCGCGCCATGAAATCGAGAAACCCTTTCATGGAAGCGTCGTCCTGAAAGACCTTCTCCGCCTGCGCATCCACCCGCGCCCATAAATCCTCGCGTTCCGCCTGCTTTGTGGCGGCGTATTCCTCTTTGGAAAGCTGCTGGGGAACCGGCTGCTGCGTTCCCTGATATTTTCCAAGTAAGCTTGATAAATCGATGTGCAATCACCTGTCTTTCGTTCTGTAATGTTTGGGAATATGACGTTCTCTTGTTCCAAAATGCTCTGCGCGCTTCTTTTCCTGTTCGCGCCGGATCTCACGCAGTTCCTCCTTTACAGAGGGCTTAGAATTTTCCGAACCGGGCGATCCGTTTCTGCTGTTCGAGGAAGGCGTGGACGGATTCTTTTCCGTTGCTTCCCCGAATTCCGGTTCCCGGTCCACCGTAAAATTTGCGGCGGTATCCTGCTGAGCGGATCCTCCCAGATTAAACTCATCCTCGGCTCCGCCAATCTCAAACTGCACCGTATCGCCGTCCAGCTGGACGGATTCCGTCCGATCCGGAGTCTGGGCCTCAGAAATTGGAATTTCCTGTGCCGGAACAGTTTCCACCACCGCCTCTCCGGCCTGCGCGCGGACAAAGTCGAGATTCAGGTTATCGAGTACGCGCTGTACCTTGGCGGCGTCATCGGCAAACACCACCATCTCTATCTCGTCCCTGTGAAGTTTATTGCGGATCGGCACATAGAGCAGGCCGTGGTTCTTTGCCTCCCTTGCAAATTCCCGCACAGCTTCGGCGGGGATTTTGAAAAACTTGAATGGCCGCTGCTCCCTGAGCATCCGGACGAGACGCGTTTTCCCGCGTGTTTTCTTCTGATCCTTGAGCACCGCGTAGACGAACAGCGCGAAATTCTTCGCTGCCAGCCCGGACAGCCTGAGCGCCATTTCTGTGCCCTCGAGCGTAAACCGGACAATCTGATCTGCCGGGTCGCTTCCGTAATTCATAGAATTCCTCCCTTCATCGCTCCCAGTTATCGGAGCGTTTTTTCTGTTTTTCCGGCGCGGGGATTTTTGAAAAGCTGTCCTTGCCGGGAATCAGGGACAGGGACGATCCGGTATCCCAATTAACTCCAATCTGGCCCAGATCATCGATATACTGAACCGTCCCCATTGTGCCGGGCGGCGGCGCCTGCGGATCGTCCATATATTGTAACCGCACGCGCGTGCCGGGCGGATATCGTTTCCGAAGCCGTTCCAGCTGTTCTCTGGATGGAATGTTGTTCAAATAATCACCTTTCCTTCCTGTCAAAAATTTTCTCTTTTTTCCGATTTTCTTTCTCCCTGCGGGATTGTTCCTCCAGCCGCGCCGCCTGCATCCGCTGTTCGATTTCAAGCGAATGGATTTCAATCTGTTTGCAGATTCTGACTGTTTTTCTCAGCTGCTTGATCTGTCCGGTGAAAATGGCGATCTGCGAAGATCCCGGTTCCCGGCGGTACAGCCCCTGCCGCTGTTTTACCAGCGCGGCAAGTTTGTCCTCCGCGTTTTTCCTGACCGCCGCAAGCTGGCCGCGATCCCTGATTTTGTGTTTGAAAAGAAATTCCATCTGCTCGATCCTCTTGTCCAATTTGCGGATGTCCTCTCGGACAGCATAGCTGGGATACCGGGGTTTTCTTCTCAGCGCGCCTACCTTATATAGATAGGAAAAGTAGAGCGCCCGCAGTCCGCAGACGCCGTGCGAGGGCTTTCCGTGGATCTGGAAGCTCTGCGTTTTTCTTTTCCCAGCCGGCAGAGAATACTTGGGGTAGAGGATGCGCCGCCGGATGGCCTGTGGGGTGTATTGTTTGCCGATGGCTTTGAACTTGACAGGCCAGCCGTTTCCTGGCGGAATCAGAACGGGAGATTTTTTGTCGAAACGAAACGTATATCCCCGATCTTTTAATACGGTTAGGAATTGATTCCAT
>DVHF01000137.1 GCA_018712265.1 Candidatus Gallacutalibacter pullicola | reverse complement strand
TCTCGATTGCGAAATTTATTATACATCAATCAAATCAAAATTGCAAGTGCTTTTTTAACTTTTTTTCTAAAAACAGAAATTTTTTGAAATCCTCTCGATTTTTTTCCTGTTTCCGTTTATCATATAGGTAGGGTATCGTCCGGGAATTCTCAGACGGTATGGGACTTTCTAAAATTTGAAAGGAAGTGGATCGGAATGATGGATCAGAATTTTGTACAGGAGTTCCGCGGCGAAATCAGGACGCTTGAAAAAAAGCTCGAGGCGTTCGCGCAGGGGGATCTCAGCAGAAAAGACTACAAAGGATTCAGCGGCGGCCTCGGCAGCTATGCACAGCGCGACGCCTCCAAAAATATGCTGCGCCTGCGCTGCCCCGGCGGGCGTCTGACGAAGGAAAAGTTGGAATTTCTGGCCGGAATCGCCAATGAATACAAGGTAGACAAAATCAAGCTCACCACCTGTCAAGCAATGCAGTTCCACGATCTTTCCGCGGCTGTGCTGCCGGTCATCATGGAAAAGGTAATCGATGTCGGGATCTACACAAAGGGCGGCGGCGGTGACAACCCACGCAACGTCATGTGCAGTCCGCTGTCCGGCGTGGAGCAGGGAGAATTCGCAGACGGTCTCCCCTACGCTGAGGCTGTCACGGAATATCTGCTTGGGATCGCCGGACAGATCAAAATGCCGCGCAAGCTCAAGATAGCGTTCTGCGGCGGCGCGTCCGACACCGTGCACGCCACGTTCCGCGATATGGGCTTTGTGGCAAACGAGGACGGCAGCTTCCGCGTCTACATTGCGGGCGGTATGGGCGCGTCGAATCCCAAAGAGGGCCTGCTCGTCGAGGAACACGCGGACGGTTCCGATCTGCTCGCCTATGTGCGTGCGATGGTGGACACGTTCATCGAGAACGGCAACTACGAGAACCGCGCCAAGGCGCGCACGCGCTTCATGCAGGACACGCTCGGCAGTGACGGGCTGCGCGAGGCGTTCCACCGCCATCTGGAAGATGTCAAGGGCTCCGTGCCGAAGCTGGAAATCAAACCACAGGCCGTGAATAAATCGCCGGACGGGGAAATCGAGCATCCGCGTGTGATCGCACAGAAGCAGCCCGGCCTGTACGCGGTGAAATGGCACCCGCTCGGCGGCGTGACCGACGCGGCCGGACTTACCCGGATCTGGAACGCCATCTCAGGGATCGATCAGGCGGAGGCCCGGATTTCTCCCGATGAATCGCTGTATCTGATCAATCTGACGGCAAAGGAGGCGCAGTCCGTGCTCGACGCGACAGCAGACAGCGCACAGAGCGAATTTGAGCACAGCAAGATCTGCATCGGTGCGTCGATCTGCCAGCAGGGCATCCGCGACAGCCAGGCGGTATTTCACGCCTGCGCCGACGCCGTGCGTCAGGCTGGAGTGGGCGATTTCCTGCCGCGCATCTGTATTTCCGGCTGTCCGAGCAGCTGCTCGGCGCACCTGGCCGGGGAGATCGGGTTCCAGGGCGGCGTCAAGTCGGTGGACAAAAAGCCGCAGCCGGCGTTCAAGATGTTCCTGGACGGCAGCGACACGCTCGGCGGGGAACGTTTCGGCAAGGAGATCGGCACTGTGCTCGAAAGCGATATGCCCGCTATGCTGGCGGAGCTGGGCAAGACCGTGCAGTCCAGCGGCCTGACATGGGCGCAGTGGCGGGAGCAGTTCCCGGACGCTCTGCTGGAAACAGTCAAAAAGTATCTTTAAGCAGGCGCCTGCGGACCTGCGGTCAGCAAAACGCGCAATGCGTCGTACCTCCGCCCGGCTTGGTGCTCGATTGGGCTGAGACGCCCGCGTCGCAGTCTGTCTGCGGATTATACCATCCCTGATCAGCCTGGCGCGTGGGCGGAATCATCTTCGCAGCGCTCCCCGCGGGAATGCCGCAGGCGATAAAAGTTTTGCTCAAGCTTTTTCAAAAGCTTGCGGATTCCAAAGGCAGAGCCTTTGGCCGCGGCCCGCAGGACGCGGAACACCTTAGCCGCCAGAAAGCTCAGGAGGGGAGCCGGAATAATCCGGTGGATTGTTCCGGAGCGGGGAACCCTAGCGATGGGTTCCCCGTCTCCCGGCCAGCACGCTTTTGCCGCTATCAGATAAACGCATATGTACTTATCTCGCTATGGGAGGAGATATATTGGGAACTACATTGGAAGTCTGGAAAGAACTCGCTGATCCCGGCACAGAATTTTCACCCACGCCGTTCTGGTTCCTCAACGACGATTTGCAGGAACCGGAGCTGCGCCGCCAGCTGGAGGATTTCAAAAGCAAGGGCGTAGATGCGGTCATCCTGCACCCGCGCATCGGGATTCCAAAAACACTCCGCTATCTGTCAGACGAATATTTCGCGATCATCCGCACGATCGTGGAAACGGCTGCCGGACTGGATATGTCTATCATCCTGTACGACGAGGCGATGTACCCCTCCGGTTCGGCGCATGGCGAGGTAGTGCGCGGCAACCCAGAATTTGCGTCCTGCGGTATCGCGCTGGAACAGGGAGATCCCAAAACCGGCAAGGTGCTTGTGCGGTTCGACGACGGTTTCTGCATTGTCCAGCGGCCCAGCGGCGGGACCATCCGCGGCATCCATTACGGGGAGGACGACGGCGAACCGGACGCTCCGCCCTCTGCGGATCTGCTCAATCCCAAGGCTGTCGCAAAGTTCATCCATCTCACGCACGATCGATATTATGAAGAGCTGTCCGAATATTTCGGCACGGTGATCCGCGGCTTCTTCACGGACGAGCCGTGCGTGCTGGGACGCTGCAAACGCGGCCTGCTGGAATGGACCGACGGCTTTGAACGGGACTTTACGGCCGCGGGAGGCAAATTGGAGGATCTGCGCGGCCTGTTTTCCGGGCAGGACGAGGAGGAGGGCCGCTTCTTCTATAAAGGAAAGGCGATCTTTTTCAACCCGCGGTTTGTGGGCGAGGAAAATCCCTGCATTGCGCTGTACCGGCGGATGATTGTGGAGCGCCTCAATTCCTCCTATTACAGTCAGCTTTCCGACTGGTGCAGGGCGCACGGCATCGCGCTGATGGGCCATCCCAAGGCGAGCGATGATATCGACGAGGAATTTTACTTCGACGTTCCGGGACAGGATCTGGTATTCCGCCGCGTATCGCCCGAGGAGGGCGGGCTTCACGGCGTGGATTCCGTGCAGGCGAAATGCTCCGCCGATGTGGCGCGCCATACGGGAAAGCGGCGCAATTCCAATGAATGCTTCGGTGTATGCAATAAAAACGACATCCCGTGGTACCTCACGGCGGGGGATATCAAATGGTTCCTCGACTGGATGGGGGTGCGCGGCGTTAACCTGTTCATCCCGCACGCGTTCTATTACAGCGTCCGCGGGGAACGAAGCGGGGAACGCCCGCCGGACGTGGGACCGAATAATATCTGGTGGCCGTGGTTCCGGCAGTTCTCCGACTACATCAAACGCATCTCCTGGCTGATGACGGATTCCGTCAACGGCGCGCGGGTGATGATCCCGTGCTCAAGCGGCCATATGCCGGTGGAGCAGGTCATCCCGTTCTACGAATCGCAGGTCGAATTCAACTATGTGCCGGAAAGCCTCCTGCCGCAGGCCGAATACCGGGACGGCTGTCTCTGGATCGGCGGCTACGGGTACCGGTACTGGCTCGGCGAGCACGATCTGGATCTGCCCATCCCCCGGATCTCGTCGATCGCGGAGATCGCCCCGGCGGACCGCGATCTGCTCACGGACAGGCCGTGTCCGGACCTGCGCGTATCGCATCTGAAAAAGCTGGGATCAGATCTGTATTTCCTCACAAATGAGGGGAATGATCCCATCAGGCGCACCGTCTCTGTCCCCGTCACGGGAACGCCTGCGCGCGCCGATCTGTGGAAATATTCTTACGACACGCCGCCCTTTACGGTGCGGGACGGGCGCACAGAGCTGCCCATCGAAATCCCCGCGCGCGTGAGCCTGCTCCTGCTGTTCGGGGAACCGGGGGAGCTCCCGCTGCTGTCCAGTCCGGAAAAGGCTTTCCTGCCGGGAATCGCAGAGCGGATGGTGCTTGTCTCCCACGACAAGGACAGCCTGCAAAAAACGTACCGCGCCGTTTTCCATCTGGATCAGGTATCGGGACGGGAGACCGTCCGGTTTGAGGCAGAGGAAATCGCCGAGTGCCGGTGCAACGGGACGTCCGCCGGGGTGAGCCTGTGGGGGCCGCACGAGTTTACAATAGGGCCGCTCCTGCACGCGGGCGAAAATGCGCTCGAGCTTACCGTCACCGGCAGCCTCGCCAACCGCTACGGCGGCGCGGAGATCCCCTACGGCCTGTTTCCAAACGGCGTGCCCGCGAATTGACAAGAGCACAAAAATGGTATATGATAAGCAAAGCGGCAGCGGTTTCGGACCGCACGCAGGAAAGGAATGGAAATCTGCAATGAGCGAACAGTGCAATCACGACTGCGGGAGCTGCTCCGCAGCGAACTGCGGCTCCAGGACAAACCCGCAAAGCATGCTGGAGGCCCCCAATGATTTGAGCAGCATCAAAAAGGTGATCGGCGTAGTGAGCGGCAAGGGCGGCGTCGGAAAATCCCTTGTGACCTCGATGCTGGCGGTGCTCCTGAACCGCCGCGGCCATCATACTGCAATCCTCGACGCGGACATTACCGGCCCGTCGATCCCGAAGGCCTTTGGGCTCAAGGAAAAGGCTGTCGGCAACGGGATGGGTATTCTCCCCTGCCGCACCAAGACCGGTATCGACGTGATGAGCGTCAACCTGCTTCTCGAGGATGAGAGCGCCCCGGTCATCTGGCGCGGCCCGATCCTGGCCGGAACCGTCAAGCAGTTCTGGACGGACGTCATCTGGGAGGACGTCGATTTCATGTTTGTCGATATGCCTCCGGGAACGGGCGATGTCCCGCTGACGGTGTTCCAGTCGATCCCGCTCGACGGGATTATCGTCGTGACCTCCCCGCAGGAGCTTGTCTCGATGATTGTGGCAAAGGCTGTGAACATGGCGGAGATGATGAACGTCCCGATTATCGGCCTGGTGGAGAACATGAGCTACGCGCAGTGCCCGGACTGCGGGAAGAAATTCTCCGTGTTCGGCGAGAGCCACGTGGATCAGATCGCGGAAAAGCACGGCCTGAAGGTGCTGGCAAAGCTGCCGATCGATCCGGACGTCGCGAAGAATGTGGACGCCGGTCTGGCGGAACTGGTGGAGGCCTCCTGGCTGGAGGACGCCGCAGACGTGGTGGAAAAACTGTAAGCAGCCGATACCGCTTTCATTTACCACAAAAAAACGCATGGGGTGGAAAATACTCCGTGCGTTTTTTGCTTGACTTTTGGGGCCGGAAACAGTAGTATAAATTCAGGGTGCATCCGATCCCTGTCAGGAAACAGGGAACCCTTGGAGAGCTTCCCGCAACACATACCCGGCGGGAAAGCGTTTGCGCCGGGAAAGGGGACGACAGAATGGATATCCACCAGGAGACGGAGGAACTTATCGAAATCACGACAAAGCTCGGAAAAGCGCGCCCGTGGCTTCCCCGGATTGAGGGGGTCCCCTCCGGTGAAGTTGTGATGCTGCATCATATCAAGGGGCTTCAGGACGATATGGCCACAGCCGGGCAGGGCGTGAAAATCTCTGCGCTGAGCGGCCGGGCCGGTATGTCGATGCCCGCAGTTTCGCAGATGATGCGCTCCATGGAGGGAAAGGGACTGGTCGAGCGCCGGATGGCTCACGCCGACCGCCGGGTGGTCTACGTTTCGCTTACAGAAAAGGGAGAAAAGATCGAAGCGGAAACCTCCCAGTACATGACGCAGATCCTCGAAAGCGTCGTAAAGGAATTTGGAGAGGAAAACACAAGGCAGCTGATCCTGCTGTTCCGCAAGCTGCACGGCGTTTTGCAGACGCTGCATCTGAACGGGACGGACTGATAAACGTATCCGCCCGCGCCTGCCGGGATACCGGAACAGGCCCGGACGGACAGAAAACCAAAACAGTTAGGAGTGTATCTACCATGACGAAGAAAGCAATTCACACAAATAACGCACCGGCGGCGATCGGGCCGTATTCGCAGGCTATCGAAGCGAACGGGATGATTTTTGTATCCGGTCAGCTGCCGATCGATCCGGCAACGGGCGCATTCGCAGGCGAGGACATCGCCGCGCAGACCCGCCAGTCGCTGACGAACATCAAAAACATCCTCGCAGAGGCCGGAGCAGGCATGGAGGATGTTGTCAAGACTACCGTGCTTTTAAAGAATATCGCAGATTTCACAGCGATGAACGAGGTGTACGCGGAATTCTTCACCGGGGACTGCCCGGCGCGCGCGGCCTTTGAGGTAGCCGCCCTGCCGAAAAACGCCCTGATGGAAATCGAAGCTATCGCCTGCAAAAAATAAGCGGACGCCGTACGCTTTCAAAGAGCGAGCCGAGCGCGGTCCGCAGAATCCAACACGGCAATAACCGCTGCGCCTAAGAACGGCACAAAAGCTCCCCCGGCATCCTCGGATACCGGGGGAGCTTTTTGCCTGCACCTGCGGTGAGCAGCAGGCTAAGCCTGCACGGCCACTTTGCGGATCCCGATACTGTAAACGCCATGTCTGAAAACACCGGAATCCGCTCTTCCCCTGATAAAGAGGGTCCTGCTGTCCTTTTCCAGACGGCAGGACCCTTTTTTGTGTTTTATTGCTGTGAAACATTCACTCAGGGCAACTGCGCCTGCTTTTTTTGCTTATAATCAGACCAGGCATTTTCTCTTTTCCTGCTTCTGGCTATTTCTAAAACATATTCTGGAAAAAGTCACAAAGCTTCTGGCAAATTTTTATAAATAAATCGTTTTTTCTTATAAATCATTAAAAAATACAAAAAAATCAATGTTTCGGAAAATATTTTTTCTTCGCTTTGTTGTTTTGTACATTTTAAGATAATTTTTTTGAATCATGTACAGAAAAAGTATTGACATTATACCCAAAGGTTTATATAATGAAGATACCGAATCCAAGTCAAAATTTATGTATAACGTTTTATTAACAACAAACGGACGGTGAGAGAAATATGAAGCATCTGTTTGTAAACCCATCCAGAAAAATCTCTAAAATCGATAAAAACATCTACGGTCATTTTTCTGAGCATTTAGGGCGCGGAATTTACGGCGGCATTTTTGTCGGCGAGGACAGCGGAATTCCCAATGTTCGCGGGATCCGGACAGATGTCGTACAGGCTCTCAGGCACATCCGCGTTCCTGTCATACGCTGGCCGGGAGGCTGCTTCGCCGATTATTACAACTGGCGGGACGGCATTGGACCCAGGAGCGAGCGCCGGCGGATCGTCAATACCAGCTGGGGCGGCTCTGTGGAGGATAATTCGTTTGGAACCCACGAATTTCTCGACCTGTGCGAGCAGCTCGGATGCTCCCCCTACATCGCAGGGAACGTCGGATCCGGGACGGTGCGCGAGCTCAGCGAGTGGATCGAGTACATGAACTCCGACGGCGAGTCCCCGATGGCGGATCTGCGGCGCAAAAACGGCCGCGAGGAGCCGTGGGGCGTTACATATATTGGAATTGGAAACGAAAGCTGGGGCTGCGGCGGCCATATGAGCGCCGAGTATTATGCCGGTCTCTATAAGCAGTACGCGACCTATGCCCGGCCCTACGGCGGCACACAGCTGTATAAAGCGGCCTGCGGCCCGGACGGCGCAGATTATGCCTGGACCGATACGGTGATGCGCCTTGCCGGGAATTTCATGGACGCCCTTTCCCTGCACTACTACACCATGCCGGGATATTACAGCACAGATCCTTATAAATGGGAAAAGAAAAGCTCCGCCACCGATTTCGACGAGGCAAATTACTACCGCACACTGGTGAGGGCCCTGTATATGGATGAGTTGATTACGGGGCACAAATTTGTGATGGATCAGCACGATCCCGAAAAGCGTGTCGCACTCTGCGTCGATGAATGGGGCGCATGGCACGCGGCAGAACCGGGAACTCCCCCGTCCTTCCTTTATCAGCAGAACACCATGCGCGACGCCATCGTTGCGGCGGTATCTCTCAATATTTTCAACAAGCACAGCGACCGCGTCAGAATGGCGAATCTGGCACAGATGATCAATGTAATCCAGTCCGTAATTCTTACGGAGGGCGATAAGATTGTCCTGACGCCGACCTACCATGTGTTTGATCTGTACAAGGCGCATCAGGACGCCGAGCTGCTCGAAAGCTATGTCCAGCAGGACTTTATCGGAACCGAAGAAGCCCAGGTGCCGGCGATCCATGCAAGCGCCTCTGAAGGGGCAGACGGCAAGGTGCGGATCACGCTGGCGAATCTGTCGGCCAATGAATCCCAAAGCGTCTGCTGTACGTTAAGCGGCGGGAATTTCTCCTCGGCGGCAGTCCGGTGCCTTTCCGGCAGAATGAACGACTACAACAGCTTTGAAGATCCATATAAAGTACAGATTCAGACCATGCCCGCCATCCCGGTGGAGGGGAATCGCTTCCAGCTGGAAGCGCCCGCGTGCAGCGTCTTTGAAATCACTCTTTCATAATTGATGTAAAGCCCCGAATCCTGTTTGAAAACAGCAGCGCCGTCTTTCCCCAAGCGGCGGACGTTTACCGCGTCAAAGACGCCCTCCCTGCGAAAAAACGGCGCTCCCCCGTTTTCAAACAATCCGAAAGGGCTGCACATAAATTCATTTCAGAAAAGAGGAAAGTGATAGTATGAAGAAAAGGAAAAGACTATCTTCTCTGCTGGCCGCCGTGCTGTGCCTGAGCCTTGCGGCATGTACAACGCAGACAGCAACCTCGTCCAGTGCAAGCGAGCCGTCGAGCTCCACAGCTTCGGCATCGGAATCCCAAGGATCGGAGTCCTCGTCGGAGGAAGGATCCACTGAGAGCGATTATTCGGAAAAGCTCACGATCCAGTACGCAAACGTCGCTCCGATTGAGGGCTACGACTACAACCACGGCGACGCTTACGCTTCTTTCTGGGCCGACAAGTTCAACTGGGAGCTGGAAATCGTTTCGTTCTCCTGGGACAACTGGGATGAGACGTTCCGCATCTGGGCGAACTCCGGCGACCTGCCTGATGTAAGCGTGTTCAACTACAGCAAGACGACGCATCCCGACGCGGCTTCCTGGGCGGAGCAGGGCCTTGTAAAGGCTATGCCAGACGACTGGAGAGAGCGTTGGCCGAACGTTGCGAGAGTGTATGACAAGACCGGCCTCGGTCCGTACCTTGAGGAGACATACGGCGGCGTATACTATCTGCCGAGAGCGCGTTTCGATGTGAACCTGCCCGGCGATCCGCTGCCGAACCATCAGATGCTCTATCTCCGTAAGGACTGGGCGGACGCTGTCGGCTTTGAGATCAAGGACGCTTACACGGTCAGCGAGATTATGGAGTATGCGCGCCTTGTGAAGGAGCAGGATCCCGGCGGACTGGGCGACAATCTCGTCCCGATCACCGTCACGCCTGACCATGCGTTTGCAATGTTCATCCAGCACAACAGCACTTACGCCGATAACTTCTATAAGGATGAAAACGGCGTGTACCAGTGGGGCGGCGCAAGCCCGGATACCCTCACCGGCCTCAAGCTGATGTATCAGGCTTATGCAGAAGGTCTGCTCTATCCTGATTTCTACGCTCTGCAGAATGAACAGGATCAGGATATGTTCTACATCTCCGGCACCGCGGCTTCCGTTTACATGGATGGTACTGCAACCGGTATGCAGGTCAACATGATGACCCGCTTCAACGGGAGCACCGGCCTTGACTCGAGAGAGGTTGTCCATGCTGTTCCTGTCCTTGGTGAGGACGGCAACTTCCATCAGCAGGATCTCATCAACTACTGGGGCACCATCGTGTTCTCGCCGAATATTGAGGACGCGAAGTTTGAACGCTTCATGGATGCGCTCGATTACGGCTGCACCGAGGAAGGCTTCCTCCTTCAGGTTGCAGGCTTCGAGGGCGAGGACTATGACTATGACGAGGACGGCAACATGATCAGCCTGCTGCCCGAGGGTACTGCTCTGGAAGGCTCCGAGGGCAAATATCCGAGCATCGGCGGCTACATGATCGCCAACCTCAAGCTGTGGGACGACTTCATGCTCGACAGCCCGGTCGTTGACCAGCATTGGCGCGACGTCTCCAGAGCCGGCTATGAGAACAAGATCAAGTACGGCACGCCGGAGACCTTCACCGCGACGGATTGGGATTGCTGGACCTATGACTCCCCGGCAAGACGTCAGGCTTCGTTCACCTATGCGGACGAGTATATCAGCCTTGTCACCAATTCGGGCAGTGAGGAAGAACTGGAAGCCAACTGGCAGGCATGGATCGATTCCAAGATGGGAATCATTCAGCCGGTTCTTGACGAGCTGAACGCGATGAACGGTTGATTAACCTACACATTGTTTTTCATCCCCTTTCAGGGAGATAAGCGCAAAAAAATGGTGTTTTCATCCTCCTGAGGAATGAAAACGCCGTGTAAAAAAAGGTGTATTATTATGAACAGGCGCCGGAGCCGGATGCTATGGATACTGTGTTCCGGCGCCCTGTCTTTTATAAGATGAACGGGGGAGCGCGTAATGAGTCAGCCAAAAGTCAAATCATCACGCGTCGGTACATTTTTGACGCAGGTGAAAAAGAACCGGCAGACCTATTTTCTGCTGATTTTTGGAATTATCTGGTATGTAGTTTTTGCATACTTCCCCATGTACGGCCTGACGCTGGCGTTCAAGCAGTACCGGGCTGTAGATGGTATTTTTGGAAGCCCCTGGGTCGGCACGCAGGTATTTGAATATGTATTCCGTGATCCGGCCTTTTTTGAATCTGTATACCGCACATTGTGGATCAACATCGGGCGCATGATTTTCCAGTTCCCGATCCCGGTTATCCTGGCGCTGCTCCTCAATGAGGTGCGTCTGGGCAAATCGAAGAAGGTATTGCAGTCTGTCTTTACTTTCCCGCATTTTCTTTCCTGGATTATTGTTTCCAGTATTATGCTGAATGTTCTGGGCAGTCAGGGAATTTTGAATTCCTTTATCAAGCTTCTCGGCGGTGAACCAGTGTCAATCATTGGTAATTCCGATACTTTCGTTCCGCTTCTGTACATCACGGAAAACTGGAAGTCCGCCGGCTGGTCTGCCATTATTTATATGGCTTCTATCGCCGGAATCGATCAGGAGCAGTATGAAGCGGCGGAAATTGACGGCGCGTCCCGGTTCCAGAGGATGATCCACATCACCCTGCCCGGGATCCAGGTTACTGTAACGGTCATGTTCATTCTGGCCGCCGGAAACCTGATGACCGCCGGTTTTGATCAGGTCTTCAACCTCAGCAACCCTGCAACTTCAAAGGTCGCAGAGACGCTGGATATGTACATCTACCGCATTACGTTCCAGTCGGCCTCTGATTTCTCATTCTCCACCGCGGTCAGCTTGTTCAAGTCTGTGATCAACTGCTTCCTGCTGATTGTCTCTGACCGTGTGTCTAAGCGTTTTGGAGGGAGTGGATTGTTCGGATGAAAACAGGTACTGTTAAATTAAGCAGAAAAAGAGGACTTCGGGACCGCTTTGAGCTGATGGACGCCATCATCCTTATTTTCCTCCTTGTCTGGGCGCTGCTGATCGTGATTCCTTTTATCAGCGTTATTGCGATTTCCTTTGCCACACCGCAGGAATATCTGGATTCCAAGCTTCTGCTGTTCCCCACGCAGCCCACTCTTTCCAACTACAAGACGCTGTTCGCGGACGGCCGTATCCTGGTGGGCTACCGCACCACGCTGACTATCCTGCTGATCGGCGTACCGCTGAATATGTTCCTCACCACGTCGGTAGCTTACGCCCTCAGCCGCGGAAGCTTCCCGCTGAAAAAGTTTTTCCTGTACGCCATCCTCTTTACGATGCTCTTTAACGGCGGTATCGTGCCGCTGTATCTGCTGATGATGGAGCTGGATCTCACCAATAACATCTGGTCTGTTATTCTGGCGTACGGCGTCAACACCTTCTACATGATCATCATGCGCAGCTACTTCCAGTCATTGCCGGATTCGCTGATAGAATCCGCCCGTCTGGATGGCGCGGGCGAGTGGACGATCCTGTTCCGGATCATCCTGCCGCTGTCCATGCCGATTATTGCGACTGTCACCCTGTTCTACAGCGTCGACCGCTGGAATGAATGGTTCAACGCGATGATCTTCCTGCGCAGCAACGATATGATCCCGCTGCAGCTGGTACTGCGCTCCATGGTGCTGGAGGCAACCGCATCCAAGACGATGGTGGCATCGTCGGCCGCAATCACGGGATCCATGTTCTCGGACGGCCTCAAGATGGCGGCTGTTATCGTCACGATGCTGCCCATCATGTGCGTATTCCCATTCTTACAGAAATATTTCGTCAAAGGCATCCTGATCGGCGCCGTGAAAGCATGAGCACCGATCTTTGCGCCCGGCGGATCCCCTTGCGTCCCCTTTTGAGCCGGCAGGACGGCTCATACTCCGGCAGGGGATCCATCGGGCGGCGCAGCAGGGGCATTTCCGGATTCCATGCCTTATATTCGCGCCGGAAGCCCTTTCCGGCCGGCGATCGCCGCTGGCCGCAGGCTATTTTCAGGCAATACCGCACAATTCTGCATGGTGGATTGCGCCGGAAAATTTTTCAGCAGATTGATCGAAAAGGACAGGCGATCCCTGTGGATTAGCAGGCTCTTTTCGGGCGGTATGACAAAAATTTTCGGTGCAGGCTGCCGCGCAGGCTTCCTTTCGTGAATTGTGCCGTATTGCCTTATTGTTTCCGCATTTTGAGGAGGAATTGTATTATGGAACTCAGCTTTAACAACTATACCGTGCTGTTCCGTGACGGCGGTGTAGAGGTTTTCAAGGGAGACACCTTGCTTTATTTCAATAAACGTCCCCTGTACGCCTTTATCAAAACGGCGCTCGCCGTCACCGAGTTTTACGACGCGCCCTACGAAACAGCCGCGGAAACGGATGGCCGCATCATCGCGGAAGGCACTCTCAAAAGCCCCACAGGCTCGCAGCTGCACTTCTCCGATTCCTACGGGATAACCGGCGGCGCCCTGAAGGTGGATCGCACCGTGACGGTATTGGAAACCGCTGACGACTACGGCTTTACCACCAAGCTGTCCTTTGTGATGGCGGCCTCGGACAATATCCGCGATTACAACTGCTTTGCACCCGCCAACTGGTACCGTCAGAACGAATTTGCCAATCCCACTATTATGGGATACGATCTCGACTGCGAATACTTCTGGCGCAGGGAGGTCTGCTATACCCTCCCGCTGTTCGCCGCGCAGAACAAGGCCACCGGCGAAACGATCTCCCTCTCCCGCTGGGCCGCCGACATCGGTATGCGCAGTCAGGAATTTACAGAATCCGAGAATATTGTGGATCGGAAATTTACCATCGGATCCATCGGCGTCAGCAAACCGGAAAACAGGACGATCGACTATCTCTACTATGGATATCCCGTCCGCAAACAGCTCGATACGGCGTGCGACGGCCTCTCGATCGATTACGTCTATCCGGGGGCGGACGGCCAGCTTCCCAGGACGGGGCGCGGCTACAACATCGATTACATGATGCAGACCAAAACCATGACCAGGGTATTCCATCCGATGGAAAAAGGCTTTGCGGACAGCTATTCCGTCGCTGTCAATTTCGGGCAGTACGACGGCTTCTATCCCATGATGCGCGACACATGGCGCACCGCCTGCGACCGTTTGAAAGAGCCCGTCTATCAGGTGGATCAGGAGCTGCAGTACAAGAACTGCATGAAGTCCCTCACCAAGCTCACCCGCCAGTACGGCGACGCCTGGGGCCTGCCGTTCTCCTGCCGTCTGCCCCAGCTCGACGTTTCCAGCGTCTCCTTCCAGTTCGGCTTTGTGGGCCAGCAGCCGGGTATCGGCTACCAGCTCATCCGGTACGGCGATATGGAAAACGATCAGGAAGCCTATGAGAAGGGCAACCATATCATCGACTTTTGGGTCAATACCGCTATGACAGAGATCGGCGCGCCAAACGTGTGCTACAATCCCGCCCTCAAAGGCTTTGAGCCGATGCCGTTCTGGACGAGGATGATCGCGGACGGCCTGGAAAACATCCTGGATGCCTACGTATATATGCGGAAAAAGGACGAGGAACGCCCGGCGTGGCTGGAGTTCTGCCGCAAGGCCGCCGACTGGTTCGTGCGCATCCAGAACGAGGATGGCAGCTGGTACCGCGCCTACAATACGGACGACGGCTCCATGCGCATGGATTCCAAGGCCAATACCATCAGCGCCGTGCGTTTCCTGATCCAGCTCCATCTGGTGACGGGAGAGAGCAGCTACCGTGAGGCGGCGCTCAGGGCCGGCGAATGGTCGTATCAGAACGTCTACCTGAATATGGAGTACCGCGGATCGACCTGCGACAACACCGACATCACCGACAATGAATCCGGTATTTATGCGATGTTCGGCTTCCTCTCCCTCTACGATCTGACGGGCGAGCAGAAATGGCTGGACGCGCTGATCGGGGCGGCCGATTATACGGAGACATGGACCTATATGTGGTCCTATCCGCTCAAGGTGGAGTGGCCGAACCATCCCTTCTCGAAGAACTCGTTCAGCGGCCAGAGCCCTGTCACCATCGGAGGCGGCGGCGGGGATATGTATATGGCGGCCTGCGCGTATATCTATTACAGGCTGTACATCATCACAGGCGATGTGCACTACCGTGATTACGCCGAGTTTATCCACAACAACACGCGTCAGGCCAACGACGTGGACGGCAGCTTCGGCTATGCCCTGCCGGGCCTTTCCCACGAGGGCGGCCGCTTCGGAAGCCAGACATTCACCAGCCATTACCACTGGCTGCCCTGGGTGACGTATGTGGAGATCGATCCCACCTCCCGTCTCTACGATACCTTCGGCGCCTACGATATCGCCGGTGCAGACAAGCTGAGCATGGAGGAACGCATCCGCAGGAACAGGATCTATGATACCTACGCAAAATTCGGTGACTGAGTTTGACAGCTCTGGGATATCATGATATACTTTGCTGGAAGAGATTGCGCTCTCAGACACATCTCAAAAGGAAGTACCTGATTTGATAACGATAAAAGAAATCGCAAAACGCTGTAATGTGTCTCCAAGCACGGTATCCAATATCCTGAACGGACGCCCCAACGTAGGAGAGGAGACGAGGCTGCGGGTGCAGGCCTGCATCAAGGAAACGGGCTACCAGCCCAATTATTTCGCCCGGAGCATACGCAAGCAGAATACCCACATGATCAGCATCATCACCGAGGACTTGACCGTCTTTGGCACCAACCCGATGGTAAACGCGATCATGGCGCAGTGCGAGAGCCGCGGCTACCGCACTATCCTGATGAACCTCCGTCTCTATTGCAGGTGGGGGAACACCTGGTTCAATGACAACGAGCGTCTCAAGGACGATCTGATGCCTGTGCTCCAGGAGGCCCTGTCGATCAAGGTAGACGGGATCATCTATGTGGCCGGGCACTGCCGCTACATCGACTACTTTCCCGAGGATTTCCCGATCCCTGTTGTCGTTGCCTACGCGCTGTCGAAAAACAACCGGTATCCCTCCATCACCATCGACGACCAGAAAGGCGGGTATGACACCGCAAAATATCTGGCTGCCAGGGGGCACAGGAATATCGGCGTAATCGCCGGCGTCTCGAATAACCTCCACTCCATATACCGACTGTTGGGATATCAGACGGCGCTCTTTGAAGAGGGGATCCCGTTCAACCCGTCCTGGGTGTTTCACGGCAGATGGAACAGGCAATCCGGATATGAGGGAGCAAAGCACCTTTTCTGCGACCAGATTACCGCCCTGTTCTGCATGAACGACGATATGGCGGCCGGAGCCTACGATTTCTTTTATGAGCAGGGGCTGGAAATCGGCCGCGATATTTCCGTGATCGGATACGACAACATGGTGCTGTCGGACTATCTGCACCCGAGCCTTACTACAAGCGAGATACCGCTCGGAGAGATCGGGAAAAAAGCCGTGGACATGATGCTCGGCATATTGAAAGGATCGGGAAGCGCGGAGCAGCCCGCTCCCACCATCAGAATGCCCTGCACAATGATAGAACGCAAGTCTGTCGCTGTCTTGGAGAACAAAGCGAAAGAATAAACACACTGCAATAAAATGATCCGCCCGCAGTATCAGGCAATCCTGACGCTGCGGGCGGTTTTTATTCTGCGTGTTTTTTTGAGCAAAATTCCCGAAATCAGTTTTCGAGATATACGTCTGCATCCAGCAGAGCTTTCTTCAGATCCGCATAGGGCAGCTCGCGCGTGCCGACGGATTTCTGTGCACAGAGGGCAGCCGCAGTACCGGCAGCCTGTCCCTGACCGAAGCAGCTCACCGTATTGCGCGTGGACATATGGGCTTCCCAATCCGAGGTGATGAGCATCCCCGCCACAAGAAGGTTCTTGATCCCCTTGACGCGCAGCGCCTTATAAGGGATGCCGTAGGTTCCGCCGTCCTTTACTTTCAGGCGCGGCGCACAGTCGTGGAACGCATAGCTCATGATATCGTCCTCAAAGTGGACGCCGTTAAGGATATCGGAAAGCGAAATATCGTAGTCACATTCGATGCACCTGCCGCGCCGGATCGCCAGCGAAGGGCTTGTCCTTGCCATGAACGCCTTTTCACAGCCGGGAATCTTCCGCAGGATCTTGATGGCAGCCTCCATGCGCTCGCGCAGTTCCAGCTCTGCCTTTGCGACGGCGTCGCGATCGGTCGGGCTCTGCGGCATCTTGTAATTCAGCTTGATGAACATGAGGTAGTTGTCGTGCAGCGTGGTGGTGATGAACGACATCCCGATGCGCTCTACCTCTTTCTGGATCTCCTCCGGGAAAACACCCTTCTCAAAGCCGACGCGGATCAGCTTGTTCTCCTCACCGCTGCGCGTGCCGTACGCTGCCTGCGCCAGAGCCTGGCCCTTGCAGAAATCGTTGAAGCGATCCACATCCACGTTCGCCACGCCGATCGAGTTGGCGACGGGATGATCGTTCGGCTCTGTAAATTTGGCGCCCGCATAGGCGCTCAGATCGCCGTAGCCCGTGCAGTCAACGAACGACTTGGCGTAGAACGCCTCTCTGCCCGAACGGCTTTCCACAATGACGCCGCGGATGGTGTCATCGTCCATGATCGCGCCCACAAGCATGGTGTTCAGGAACATTTCGACGCCCGCCTCTGCCAGCATTTCATGGGTGACCAGCTTGTAGATCTCCGTGTCAATGGCGGTGCAGACGCTGTCATAATCGTAGTAGGTGGTCACTTCCACATGGCCGCTGCAGCCGCCGCGCGCCACCAGACGATCGATCAGCTCCTGCGGGATCCCCTTTACCACCTGGCGCTTTTCCACACCGGGGAACGCTTTCCAGAGGTTAAAGAAGCTGTGCAGGGCCGTACCGCCTTCCGTGACGATTCCGCCCGTGTAGCCCTTTAACTCAATCAGCGCCGTTTTGGCGCCCTGTCTGGCGGAGGCGATTGCCGCCATGACTCCCGCCGTACCGCCGCCCGCGATGACGACGTCGAACTCGCGCACCGGCAGCTTTTTTGCCGGCTCTTCGTAATACAACATACAATCCTCTCCATTTCTGCATCCTCCTTCCAAGCTGAAGGAGTACATCCAATAATCCCGTAACCGTGTGTTGCGGGACTCTGCCCTGCTTTCCGGCGCAATCCCGGTATTTTAAACAGGACATATGTATATTATAGACATATTCACTTTGTTATGTCAACTATCAGTTACAAATTCAAATACAAAATATACTAAATACACAATTTATTGCTTACACTTTTTATTATCAAATAAAACGATTTATATAATTTCTGAATCTTAGATATTGTCTGATATCTAAAAATGAAATCAGCGATATGATATACAAAATCTATATTTAT
>DVHF01000136.1 GCA_018712265.1 Candidatus Gallacutalibacter pullicola | reverse complement strand
CTGTGAGGGGGCTCCGCGCCCCCTCAACCCCGCGCCGGGGGCAAGCCCCCGGACCCAACACATTTCCAACATACGTTGGAAATGAAGTTTGGATATGTTTTTTATTTTTAGCGGCAGATAGTTCCGCGCGGATCGCGCGGTGATTGGGGGAAATACATAATTTCCCCCAACCCCCCTGACGGTGCTAAATCGAAACCCGGAGGGCGGGACGCCGCCGCCCGCACCCACCGCGACAGAGTACCAATGCGAAACGGCATTTCAGCGACCGGCAGGGAGCGCTCCGCGTTCTACGTGCAGACTTAGTCTGCGAAATTTTATGCGGGGTGGGGTTGCGAAAATTCCACAAGTTGTTTATAATAAAGATATATGCTGTTCTTGGTAAAACCAAAGAAACTATGGACCTGTTTCATTCTTCGTTCCGGACAGGCCCTAAACCGAAAGGAGTACCGATATGAACTATTCCGCAGAAGTGGAAAAAATGTGTACTGTTGCAAAAGGACCGCATCACGGTCCGGCTCCCATCCCGGAAGAGGGCAAATGGGTAAAGTCTTATGAGATCAAGGATATTTCCGGCCTGTCCCACGGTGTGGGCTGGTGCGCGCCGCAGCAGGGCGCCTGCAAGCTGACCCTGAACGTAAAGGACGGCATCGTGCAGGAAGCTCTCGTCGAGACGCTGGGCTGCTCCGGTATGACCCATTCCGCCGCTATGGCTGCTGAAATCCTGCCGGGCAAGACGCTTCTCGAATGCCTGAATACCGACCTCGTGTGCGACGCTATCAACGTTGCTATGCGCGAGATCTTCAAGCAGCTCGCCTATGGCCGCAGCCAGACTGCTTTCTCTGAGGGCGGCCTGCCGGTCGGCGCAAGCCTCGAGGACCTCGGCAAGGGCCTGCGTTCCCAGGTTGGTACGATGTTCAGCACCAAGTACAAGGGCGTCCGTTATATGGAAATGGCAGAAGGCTATGTCCTTTCTATGGCTCTGGACGAGAACGATGAAGTCATCGGCTACAAGTTTGTCCGCCTTGGCAAAATGCTCGAGGATATCCGCCACGGCGTGAACCCCGAGGAAGCGTTCAATAAGAACGTCGGACAGTACGGCCGCTATGACGGCGCGGCGAAATATATCGACCCGCGTGAGGAATAAGAGACCATATAAGGAGGACGAAATCAATGGCTAACGACGTCATGTTTGAAGGCAAAGAGAGAAGAATTGCCAAGATCGAAAAATGTCTTGCTGAGTATGGCCTTGCCAGCCTCGAGGAGGCGCGCGAGCTCTGCCTGAGCAAGGGCTTTGATCCGGATAAGATTGTAAAGGGTGTGCAGCCGATCGCGTTCGAGAACGCAAGCTGGGCATATACCCTCGGCAGCGCGATCGCTGTCAAGAAGAACGTAAAATCCGCCGCTGAGGCTGCCGAAGCGATCGGCATCGGCCTCGAGGCATTCTGCATCCCGGGTTCCGTTGCGGAACAGCGCAAGGTCGGTCTCGGCCACGGTAACCTCGGTGCGATGCTCCTGCGCGACGAGACAAAGTGCTTCGCGTTCCTCGCAGGCCACGAGTCCTTCGCTGCCGCAGAAGGCGCTATCGGTATCGCCCGCACCGCGAACCGCGCCCGTAAAGAGCCGCTGCGCATCATCCTCAACGGTCTCGGCAAGGATGCTGCCTATATCATCTCCAGAATCAACGGCTTCACCTATGTCAAGACGGAGTATGATTTCTATACCGATACTCTGAACATCGTCGAGGAGAAGCCCTTCTCCGACGGCGAGCGCGCTGCCGTTAAGTGCTACGGCGCAAACGATGTCCTCGAGGGCGTCGCGATCATGAAGCACGAGGGCGTGGACGTTTCCATCACCGGCAACTCCACCAACCCGACCCGCTTCCAGCACCTGGTTGCCGGCACGTACAAGAAGTGGGCGCTGGAAAACGGCAAGAAGTATTTCTCCGTTGCTTCCGGCGGCGGCACGGGCCGCACCCTGCATCCCGACAACATGGCGGCTGGCCCGGCTTCCTATGGCCTGACCGACTCCATGGGCCGTATGCACGGCGATGCCCAGTTCGCAGGTTCTTCTTCCGTTCCGGCTCACGTCGAAATGATGGGCCTGATCGGCATGGGCAACAACCCGATGGTTGGCGCGACAGTCGCCTGCGCGGTTGCCGCCTACGAGGCCTGCAAATAAGCAATAATTCCGCAGTTTTCAGGGACGGTTCGGCGTTTTGCCGCGCCGTCCCGTTTTTTATCAGGAAAGAGGCGGCAGAAGATTGAAACATCAAAAGACAGAGATGCTCCCCCTTTGGCTGGAATATCCGTGGATGAGCCAGTGCTCGATTGGCTGGCGAATGGGAGCCGGTGAGGATTACAGATATAAGCTGTTTGACTGGTACGACGCGCTCCCGGAGGAGGAGCGGCGCGCGTGGGACGCGAAATTCCCGCAGCCAAAATTCTGGCTGGATCTGGAAAAGGAAGAGGACAGCGACGAGAGCCGGTGCTTTTCCAACGAGAACCATTTTGTCGTATTTTGGGAGCGCGACGGAAAACCGCGGTATTCGGTGGATACGCTCAAAGAGAGACGGAAAAAGGGGGAACCGATGTCCTTTCTGTTTTTCTGGGGCCACCATCCAGCCGCGGACGGGAGGATCACACAGTCCTGCCTGAGCCAGTGGTGGAAATCGGAGTTCCGGATCGATACCGACGAATACTGCTGTATGGAGCAGTACATGATGGCGGAAAAGGCGCGGCTGTTCGGGGATGAGGAGAATTTGGAAAAGATCATGACCTCTACAGATCCCAAAACAATAAAATCGCTGGGACGTAAGGTCAGGAATTTTGACGCGGATGTTTGGGATCGGTGTAAATATTCGATTGTGCTCAATGGGAATTACCAGAAATTTATTCAGAACCCACGGCTGCTGAACTATCTATTTTCCACCGGGGAGCAGATCTTGGTGGAAGCAAGCCCGCTCGATACGGTTTGGGGCATCGGGATGGGCAGAACCACGCCGGGCGTGGAGGATCCGGGGAATTGGAACGGTCAGAACCTGCTCGGATTCGCGCTGACGGAGGTGCGGGAGGAACTCAGGCGGGTCTGCAAAAACGCGCCGGAAAGCTTTTGGAGGTAAAGTCATATGGAGATAATTGTCAGAGGGTTCCGGGAAGAAGATATCCCGGCCATGACGAGGATCTGGAACGAAGTGGTGGAGGATGGAATCGCGTTTCCGCAGGAGGAATCCTTGACGGAGGAAACGGGTGCGGCGTTTTTCACGGGACAGAGCCATTGCGGCGTCGCGGCGGAAGTATCATCCGGGGAAATTATGGGGCTGTATATCCTGCATCCCAATAACGTCGGACGGTGCGGCCATATCTGCAACACAAGCTACGCAGTGGCCTCCGCCAGCCGCGGGAACGGGATCGGCGGAAAGCTTGTGCGCGACAGCCTTGATAAAGCGCGCAGTCTGGGCTTCCGGATCATGCAGTTCAATGCCGTTGTGGCGTCCAATACATACGCGCGGCGGCTGTATGAGGGGCTGGGCTTTGTCCAGCTCGGCGTGATTCCCAAGGGCTTCCGGATGAAGGACGGGACGTATCAGGACATCTGCCCATACTATATAGAGCTGTGAGGGGACTTATGGAAATCAGGAAAATGAAACTTGAGGATTACAGCGAGGTATATGCGTTGTGGATGTCCTGCAAGGGGATGGGCCTGAATGATCTGGACGATTCCCGGGAAGGGATCGCCCGGTTTCTGGAGCGCAATCCCGATACTAATTTTGTAGCTGCTGATGATCAGGGGAGGATCGCGGGTGTGATTCTCGCTGGGAACGACGGGCGCAGAGGGTATATCTACCATACGGCGGTGCGTCCCGATTGCAGGAGACAGGGGACAGCGCGGCTCCTGGTAGAAAAAGCAGTTGCGGCTTTGGAGGAATGTGGAATCCACAAAGCGGCGTTGGTGGTGTTTGCGCGCAACGAGGACGGGAACCGGTTTTGGGAAGCGATGGGTTTTACCGTCCGGGAAGATTTGGTTTACCGGAACAGAGCCATGACAGAAATGGTACGGATCGATACGTGAAAAGGGGCGGATGCTCCGTAAGAAACAGGAGGATCATACAGTGAAAAAGATTCTTGTGATACAGGGCGGCGGCCGCGCGAGGGGCAATACCGCCCAGCTGATTGACAGCTTTGCCAAAGGAGCGCAGGAAAGCGGCCATTCGGTGGAGATTATTTCGCTGGTAAAGAATGAGGTCAAAGGATGCCTGGGCTGCAACGCCTGCCGGTATGGAAAGCCATGCGTGCAGAAGGACGCATTTAACGGGATGATTCCGAAAATCAGGGAAGCGGACTGCCTTGTGTTCGCGTCGCCGCTTTATTTCTGGACACTGTCGGCAAGGATAAAAGCATTTATCGAGCGGTTCTATTGCCTCGCGCAGGAGGATCCCAATCCGCCGCTGGGAAGATATGAAAAGTATCCCGTAAAGGACTGCGCCCTGCTGATGACCTCGGCGGATAACTTTTTCTGGACGTTTGAACAGGCGGTGTCGTACTACCAGTTTGCGTTGGTGAATTATATTGGCTTTCGCGATAAGGGAATGATTCTCGCGGGCGGCTGCGGCGATACGAACGGGAAGCCGCAGATCGATAAGACGGAGCACCTGCAAAAAGCGTATGAATTTGGAAAAAGACTCTATGCGCAGGGCGGCGAAAAAAATTAAAGTTTTCGTCCACCTTTTACAAAAGGGCGCCGTGCGCCAGTGGCGCACAAACAAGGCGCCGACCGGAGCGGGCAGCGGAGACCCTGCGGGGGCGCGGGAAGATTCCCCCACGGCGTGGGGGAAATGTCACGAAGTGACAAAGGGGGACGGGCCGTGTACGGCTGGCCCCCGTAGAAAAGCCGCGAAGCGGCCCCCGAAGAAACCAGCAGACAGGGGCCGACGGCCCCGAATCTGCGGACTGAGAGCATCGAGTGTGTTGTTCTTGGAATTGTAGGCACTAACGGCCCTGAATCTGCGAACTGAGAGGATCAGAGAAAAATTTTCTGCCAGCCCCAAACAACCTGTTATCGGCTGTGCGGCAGATAAAAAAGCTTTTCAGGATTCTGTATGCAACCGATAGTTGCGTGCGGTTGGTAGCCAAAAGAGGGAGCATACAGTATAATTGGGGCAGAAAAGGAGGTGCCGGGCATGACCTTGGGTGAAAGGATCAAAGCTTGCAGACGCAATGCGGGGATGTCGCAGGAAAAGATTGCGGAATTGGTAGGCGTAAGCAGGCAGGCCGTCGGTAAATGGGAAACGGACCAATCCACCCCCAGTACGGCAAACCTGTTCAGGCTGGCTGAAATATTTGGAACGACTGTCGATATGCTGCTCGCTTCAGAAAAGGATGCCGGGCAGTCTTTGGCAGAGCAGCTGCATCTTCTCCGCAGACTGGAGGAGGAAAGGAAAGCCGCCGCGAAGAAGCGATGGAAAAGAAATGCCTTGACCGCTTTGTATGTTGCTGTCGGATATATTGGCATATATTTGATTGGCCGCGTCGTCTGGTGCGATCTGTCGCAGAGCAGTCTGATTGGCTGGCTTTTTACGGCAAGGCCCTCCGGCGAGCACAGCTATCTTTATGGATGGCTTCTCAGCAGCAGGCTGTTCTGGTATGCGGCGGCGGTTTCCGTTGCGCCTGCGCTTTTTGGAAAATATAAGTTCTCCTGTATCACTTTGGCGGCGTTTGTTATTGGTTTGCTGCTGGGGATCGCGTTTGGCCCCAACCCGGCGGGAGCGGCATGGGGACATGGCGATTATGGCTGGGCAATCTGGGGAGCGGTCTATCTGCTGTCGATCGTGGCAGGGATTATCGTGGAACGGCATACGAGAAAGCCAGACAGTAACGAAGAAAGCAAAATCAAAAGCTGATTTTAAGCATAGCGATGACGGCGATAGGATCTGCCGGAGAATTGCCCTGTCATCGTTGCAATACAAAAATATTGTGGCAGATTCGCGCTGTATATCCACCGCTTTTGAGCGGATTTTCAGCACTTTTGGCTTTCTGGATACATCCTGAATGATCACAAAAAGCATAGCAGGAGGTTGGAGGGATAATAGTGGAGGAACCGGTGAGGTTTGTTTCCTACGGGAAGAAGCAGAACCTGCATAGGCTGACGGGTGAATTACTCGACCGTGCGCGTTACGTCCTGTCCGAAGGATAGCAGGATTCTCGCCTGTTTCGCAGATACCTGAATCGTGAGGAGCGGCGCGCGAAAAATATCTGCTTATGGAAATTCCAAGGAGATGGTGTATAGAAAATTCCAAACCTGAGGATAATAACCACAGAATCCATAAAAATAAAGGCAGAGCCGCACAGTTCTGTATGGTGGATTGTGCCGGAGAATTTTTCATGGGAGTGTCTCCAAAAGCACAGGCAGTCCTTCCGGATTGGCAGGTATTTTTTGGGGCCATTACGGAAGCTTGGAATGCTGTGACGAAAAATTCTGGTACGATCCGTCATGCGGGATCTCTATCGGAAATGATGTGGTGATGCCTGAATCCTCAGGAGGTAAAATAAATTGAAAGCCACTGGAATTGTGAGAAGAATCGACTAATGCGTTATAATAGGACAAGGTCAGAAAGCCGCATAAACACTGGGGTTTCGCTGATTTCGTCCAAGCTTTCAGCATAAAATTCCCTGCGACTGACAACCGAATATTTAGGAAAGGGGGCGAAGTAAAACACCTGCCGGTAATGATCGGAGATGTGTCTGTTTTGACAGCCCTGCTGCAAAGCCGAATGGGACATGTTTCCCTTTCG
>DVHF01000135.1 GCA_018712265.1 Candidatus Gallacutalibacter pullicola | reverse complement strand
GGATCCTATCGAAAGAGGTGCTTTCCTATGCACAATGACAGACAGTACTGCAAAAAGAAACAGTTTACCGTTTGGTGTGAGACAGTAAGGAGGCAGTTCTTATGCGGAAACAACGCGTGAATAAGGGAATTTCTATTTTTCTGACAGCTATGTCCGTAATACTTCTGCCGGCCTGCAGCAGCTCAGCGCCACCGTATTATTGGGCGGATACCTTTGCCAGCACAGCTGCAACAGCGCAGGAAGCAGCTTCTTCCATCGATTCAGATATTGAAGTGCAGAGTCATAATACCGAGGAATATGGTTACATAAAGGAAAATTCTTTTTTGTCTGTTAAGGCAAATCCGTTCTCCACATTTGCTGCGGATGTGGACACTGCATCGTATGCGAACATCCGCCGCATGATCCTTTCCGGTGAAAAACCTCCTGCTGATGCTGTGAGGCTGGAAGAAATGATCAACTACTTTTCTTATGATTATCCACAGCCGCAGGGGGGAGAGCCTTTTTCGGTTACAACCGAATTGGCGCCGTGTCCGTGGAATGAAGAAACACAGCTTCTGCTGATTGGACTGCAGGCGGAAAAAATGCCCGAAGATATGCTGCCTGCTTCAAATCTTGTCTTTCTCATTGATGTATCCGGATCCATGTCGGATGCCAATAAACTCCCGCTTGTAAAACGGGCTTTCCTGCTGCTCCTGGAAAACATGACAGCTAACGATAGAATCTCTATCGTCACATATGCGTCCTCAGATGCGGTGATAATAGACGGCGCTTCTGCCGAAGAAAAAACGGAGATTATGACGGCAATAGAGAACCTGGAAGCCGGAGGTTCTACTCATGGCTCCAAGGGGATCGAAACAGCCTATGAACTGGCGGAGAAGCATTATATCAGCGGAGGAAACAATCGGGTTATCCTGGCGACGGACGGAGACCTGAATGTAGGCATTACCAGTGAGGGGGAACTGACACGCCTCATTCAAAAGAAAAAAGAGAGCGGCATCTTTCTGTCTGTGATGGGATTCGGCACAGGTAATATTAAGGATAATAAAATGGAAGCACTGGCTGATAATGGGAATGGAAATTACTCATACATCGACACTATCGATGAAGCCAGAAAAGTTCTGGTGGAGGAAATCGGCGGCACTCTTTTCACAGTTGCAAAAGATGTAAAGCTTCAGGTAGAGTTTAACCCAAATGTCGTAAAGGGTTACCGGTTGATTGGATATGAAAACAGACTTATGAGTGCGGAGGATTTTTCAGATGACTCGAAAGATGGCGGTGAAATCGGTGCCGGACACAGGGTTACCGCACTGTATGAAATTGTAAAAGCTGATTCTGCCTATGAAATACCCGAGTTGGACTCACGGTACGATCAAGACAATGAAAATAAAGACAGCCAGGATCTCGAAAGCAGCGAATGGCTTGCTGTGAACATCCGATACAAGGAGCCTGATGAAGATTCGAGTAGGCTTCTAGTATATCCGGTAACTGACGCCATGCTCCATCAAACTATGAGTGAGAATATGTCCTTTGCCGCCGGAGTAGCACAATTTGGTATGATCCTTCGGGAATCGGAATATTTAGGCACTACGACATTGGAAGATGTACGAATCCGCTTGGAAACACTCCCCTCTGTTTCAGAGGATGAGTATAAGCAGGAATTATTATACTTAATGGACAAAGTATAATCCGTTTCCAGAAAATATCATGCCATATTTTGGAGCGGGGGGTTCTGCTATCCGCTCCAGTTGGAACTTATTTGTAAAAGGCGAACGAACGATTTTGCTTTTTGGGGAGGGTGATTTTTATGAAAACAGCGCAAACCACAGTACGCCAGACAACCGGACGCATCGGGGGGCTGATCTGCTTTTTGGCCGTGGTTCTTTTCGCGGCGGCCCTGAAATTCTATCCAGCCTTTCAGGGGTTCCTGCTAAGCTTTCAGGAATACACCCCACTGTATGGTATGACAAATTCCCCCTGGGTAGGGACTCAGAATTACGACCAGCTTCTCAACGGCCCATATTTTTATTCCATTTTGAAAAACAGCTTTGTGCTGGGATTCCTCGCCAACCTGATCCCCATCGCTGTGGGATTTCTGCTGGGATGGCCGCTCGCGAAATTTTCCGGCGGCAAAACAGCGGGGCTGTTCCTGGGGATCTGGCTGCTGCCGGTCTTTCTGCCTGCGCAGATGTATACCTCGATTGCCGGCTGGTTCGGCGGCGCTGATCTGCTGGGGAATCCGTTCTCCTCCGTCCTCGTCTATCTGGGCGCGGCCGGGATCCGGACGCTCTGTTTCTCCGTCTTTCTCTGCGGGATCTGTGGATATCTCTGCAAGCGTTCCGGCGCATCCTCCACAAAGGGTTCCCTCCTGGGCGGCGGCGTTCTGCTGATGATCTCCGCGATCAATCTCCTGACCCCGTCGCTGGAAATCCTGCACGGGATCCAGAATCCCCTCAATTATGAGGCGACAGACACGCTCGATACCTACGCCTACCGGACAGGGCTGATGAATGCCTCATTCAGTCCCAGCGCAGCCGCGTGGTGCGTGAAGCTTCTTCTGGAGCTGCCGTTCTTCCTGCTTGCGGTTATTGTATTCCTGCGTCTTTTCAAAAACATCTCGTTCCGCCGGGAACCTGCGTCCATTCAGGAGAGCACTTCCCTGCCCGGAATTTTCAGCCTGATCGCAGTCGGATTTTTCTCCATTTTCGCTATGGTGGTATTCATCTCCCTGTTTCCCGGCAGATCTCCCGATTTCACCCGCTATGCGCTCAACGGCGCGGTTGCGGCCATCTTTACGGCTGTGCTCTTTTTCGGGTTCCTGCTGCTGTTCGGGTACGGCTCCGCGTCAAGGCCCGCCGCAGGGATTGTGCTGGGCGGATTTCTGCTCTGGATCTCCTGCAACACCGTCGGAGAATACCTGTTTTACCGTCAGGCTTATGCAATCAATACGCCGTGGCCTGTTATCCTGAACGGCGTTTTCCTCCCCACGCTGCTGATCCCGTTCCTCGTCATTAGTGTCCTTATCTTTCAGAACCGCCCCTGCGGCGGCTTCGGGGACTGGATCCACAGGATGCTCCCGTTCCTGCTGCTGTTTACGGGGCTGTCTATGGCGAATGCCTGGGGCAGCAGCGAAGCTTCTGTCATTTACATTTCTGACAACGCCCAATACGGTCTTTCCATACTCCTGCGGAACGCCTTTCTTCTTGTCGGAAACACGGACGCGGTGGCGCCGCTGGGCACTCCCGAGAATATTGGACTTACGGGAGCGTGCGCTGTATTCTGCATCGTCCCGTTCTGCATTGGCGTCCTGAGCGTCATTCTTTTCACCATTACAGACCTGCGATCGTCAGATCATGCAGCGGACCTGCGGTCGGCAGATCGCGCCGCGCTCTGCTGACGCTGCGTGGGAACAGTGGTTCGCTTTAGCTTAGTGTCGCGGACCTGCGGTCGGCAGATCGCGCCGCGCTCCGCTGACGCTGCGTGGGAACGGTGGTTCGCTTTAGCTTAGTGTCGCGCGGGCAGCAAAAACGAATAATCTGCACTACGCTTCCCGTAGGAATGCCGTAGGCGGTAAAATTTTCGCCCGCCTTTTATAAAAGGCGGCAGGGGTCAAGGGGACAGAGTCCCCTGTGGGGTCTGGGGCAAAGCCCCGGCCGGCGGAGCCCCTTATAAAAAGGAGGAGTTTTCATTGCAATTTTCATGCCTGCTGCACGGCGGGGACTATAATCCGGATCAGTGGCTTGACAGACCGGACATCCTTGCCGCGGACATCGACTTGATGAAAAAAGCGCACATCAACTGCGTCTCTGTCGGGATTTTTGCGTGGTCCCGGCTGGAACCGGAGGAGGGCCGCTACGATTTCGACTGGCTCGAGGCCATCATCACCAACCTTTATCAGAACGGGATCTCTACCATTCTCGCCACGCCAAGCGGCGCAAAGCCCGCGTGGATGTCCCGCAAATATCCCGAGATCCGCCGCGTCAGCCGCGATATGACGCGCGATCTGCACGGCAAGCGCCACAACCACTGCTATACCTCGCCTGTCTACCGCGAAAAGGTGCGGCAGATCAACACCGCTCTCGCGGAACGCTTTGCCCATCATCCCGGCGTCATCCTGTGGCACCTGTCCAACGAGTACGGCGGCAAGTGCTACTGTCCGCTGTGCCAGCAGGCTTTCTGCGGCTGGCTGCGTGAAAAATACGGCACGCTCGACGCCCTCAACAAGGCGTGGTGGACCGATTTCTGGAGCCATCGCTATTCGTCCTGGGACGAGATCGAAGCGCCCGTTCCGGCCGGCGAGGAATCCGTGCACGGGCTTAACCTTGACTGGAACCGGTTCTGCACCCATCAGACAAACGATTTCATCCGCTGGGAGGCCGAATCCGTCAAGGCTGTCCGCCCGGATCTGCCTGTCACCGCCAATTTTATGTATTTCTTCGACGAGTTGGACTACTACACCCTCAAGGATTCTGTGGACGTCATCTCCTGGGACGCGTATCCCACCTGGGGTGAAAACGAGGAATCCGAAGCGGAGGTTGCCCGCCGGTTCGCGTTCAACCATGATCTGATGCGCTCGCTCAAAAAGCAGCCGTTCCTGCTGATGGAAAGCTCTCCGTCCGCCACCAACTGGCAGCCCGTCAGCAAATTGAAACGGCCCGGCGTACATATGCTCAGCTCGATGCAGGCCATCGCGCACGGATCCAATTCCGTGCAGTATTTCCAGTGGCGCAAGAGCCGCGGCGCGTTTGAAAAATTCCACGGCGCTGTGGTGGATCATTACGGCGGCAGCGACACCCGCGTGTTCCGCGACGTCGCTCAGGTGGGAGAGAGACTGGAAGCTCTCGGCGGCCTGATCCCCACCTGCAACCGATCGCAGGTGGCCATCGTCTATGACTGGGAAAATCTCTGGGCTGTCAACGACGCGAAAGGGCCGCGCAACTGTGGTCTCAAGTACCGGGAAACCGTCCTTTCCCACTATGCTCCTTTCTGGAAAATGGGGATCAACGTGGATGTGATCGACGAAACGTGCGATCTCGACGGCTACCGCCTTGTGATCCTGCCGATGCTCTATCTGCTGCGCGACGGGTTCGCGGAAAAGCTGCGGCGGTTCACCGATCAGGGCGGCACTGTTGTCGCTACCTATTGGACCGGCATTGTGGACAGCACGGATCTCTGCTGGCTTGGCGGGATGCCCGGCGACGGGCTGATGGAGCTGTTCGGACTGCGCAGCGAAGAGATCGACGCACTTTATGACGGACAGTATAATTCCATTAAACCACAACAATCAGGACTGTTCCCCGCGAAAGATTACCGCGTTTCGGAGCTGTGCGATCTGGTGATCCCGTCCACCGCGCAGACGCTCGCCGTTTATGGCAGCGACTTCTATGCGGGACGTCCCGCCCTGACGGTCAACCAGTTCGGACAGGGCGAAGCGTATTACATCGCCGCCCGCGCCGAGGACGCGTTCCAGGAGGATTTTTACGGCGCGCTCGCGCAGAAGCTGCATCTGGATCGCGCGTTGTCCTGCACGCTGCCGGAGGGGGTGACGGCTGTCCGCCGCAGCGGGGATTCCTTCGACGCCGTCACTGTGATGAACTTTACTCCCACGCCGCAGGAGATCCGTTTCCCGGAGACCGCGGAGGTGTGGGAGACCGGCGCTCCGGTCAACGGCGCGTTGTCCCTCGCCCCCTACGAGGTGGTTGTACTGAAGCTTGCGGCTTCATCGCGGTAGGAGTTTTTCGCCCTGTCCGGGCACACATAAATTTTGAAGCCGAAGGCTTCACCGATCTGAAAGCTTTTTGCCCTGCCCGGGCGGGGCGGGAATATTTGAAGCCGCAGGCTTCACCAGAATATGATCTATCGGACCTGCGAGGTCCCGGCGTTGGGGGCGGCTCAGGCCGCGCCCCAAAACCCCTACCGGCCCCATCTTTTCTTATGGAAGAAAAGATGGAAAAAGACCATTTAGGGGGATACCCCCTAAAGACCCCCAGGGGGAGCGCTCTGGCCGCGTCCCCCTTTCACCCCCACGGCCGGATTCCTTTGAGGTAGGATCAGGCGTATCGAGAGCCAATAAATGCGCGCTCCTTGGCCGAAAATCTTCTTCTCTTTGTAAGGCTTTTATATCATCGGACAACTGTCCGGCGGGCTGTTTCGCCTGTTTCGGGCGCGAGATGTACGGATTCCTCGGCGTGTAACCTCTCCCTGTTTCGCGCTAACCGGGCAGGATGCCCGCAACGCTAAGGGCCTGCGGCCCTAACGCTTACCAGAGCGGATCCTCCCATTCGGCCGCGCTTCGCGCTGGCTGCTGCGACGGCATCAGCTCCCCCGAGCGCTTTTCTGTGAGCCTGCCGCCGCGACAGAGTATTTGAGGTTACCGGCATTTCAGCGACCGGAGGGAGCGCTCCGCGTTTTACGTCAAGGCTTAGCCTTGCTTGATTTGTGGGGGGAGTTGTGGTAAACTGGGATATAGTTTGTGGGGGCCGGTCCGCCGGCCCTCGTTCTTCGGATCGGAGTGTTTTCCGATCCCGCTACTATGTCACAAGAAAGGGTGCTGTGTGCCCCATGCAAAACGACAAACTGGTTGCGCCTGTGGTAAAATGGGTGGGCGGCAAACGTCAGCTTCTCGACGCGCTGCTTCCGCTGCTTCCGCAGGAGCCGTTCCCCGTATACTGTGAGCCGTTCCTCGGCGGCGGCGCGATGCTGTTCCGGATCCAGCCCGAAAAAGCATACGTCAACGACGTCAATTCCAACCTGATCCTCGTCTACGAGACGATCCGCCGGGACGTCGAAGCCCTGATCACCGCTCTCCAGGGCTTTTCCAATGACCGGGAAACTTTCTACGCGATCCGTGGCCTCGACCGCGATCCGCAGGCGTATGCGTCGCTCTCGGATGTGCAGAAAGCCGCGCGGCTGATCTATCTCAATAAGACCTGCTACAACGGCCTGTACCGCGTCAATAATGCCGGGCAGTTCAACGCGCCGTTCGGCAGCTACAAAAATCCGAATATCGTCAACGCCGATACGCTGCGCGCCGTGAGCGCCTATTTCAACCGCGCGGAGATCCATTTTTCCTCCGAGGACTACGCGCAGGTTCTCGCTCGCCTGCCGGAAAACGCGTTCGTGTATCTGGATCCCCCCTACGATCCCGTCTCCGATACCGCTAACTTTACCGGCTATTCCAAGGACGGCTTCGGACGTGCAGAGCAGATCCGCCTGCGCGAGCAGTGCGACGAGCTGACGCGCCGCAACATCCGGTTCATGCTGTCGAATTCCGCTACCGATTTTATCCGCGAACAGTACCGCGATTACCACATCACCACCGTAAAAGCCAAGCGTGCCATCAATTCCGACTCCACCAAGCGCGGCCATATCGACGAAGTGGTCGTCCGGAATTATGAGTGACCGCGCCGGAAAAAACAGCGAAGCCTGGGACGCTCTGTTTGAAAAATACGACATTCCCGGGCACATCAGAGAACACGGCAGCTTTTTGATCTCAGCGGATCAGATCCGGGAATTCCGCGAGCCGCGCCTGATGGCAAAGTTCGATCACCAGATCAATCTCCCGCCCATCTTTGCGCGCAATGGACTGGCGATCCTGCCTGTCTCCCGCGGGGATTACCTGATCGCCCGCATGGACGCCTACCACACCTTTGAGGACAGCGACGGCCCGGCGCGCCGTTTTTCCCTGCCGCCGCAGCTGCAAAGCCTTTCCGCCGAAACAATTTCCAGCGAAACCATCGCGATCCACTGTGCGATGGCCGCCGGGATTTTTGAGGATTTTCTGGAGGATTCTCCGCTGATCCCGACCGTCTCGGGCCGGATGGGATCCGAATCGTTCCGCTTCCGGATCGAAGCCGGGACAGGCATTGAGCCGATCCCCGTCGACGTTTCCCGTTCGCAGATCGAAATCGATGCCGCGCTGGAGGGGCAGAGCTGTCTGGCTCTGATCGAGGCAAAGCTCGATTTGGCGGAGGATTTCCTCATCCGGCAGCTGTATTACCCGTTCCGCGTCTGGGCCGCGCGCATCCCCAAACGGGTGCGGCCGGTGTTCCTTGTGTACTCCAACGGCGTGTTCCGTCTGTTTGAATACGAGTTTTCCGATCCGTCGCTTTACAATTCCCTGCGGCTTGTCCGGCAGAGGAACTACACGCTCGAGACGCTGCGCATCACGCGGGAGGATCTGATCTCCCTCGCGGAGCAGACCTCTCCGGTGGAAGAGCCGCCCATCGCGTTTCCGCAGGCTGACAGGCTCGACCGTGTGATCAACCTCTGCGAACTGCTGGCGGATCACCCCCTCACGCGCGGGGAGATCACAGAGCGATATGCGTTCGATGTCCGCCAGGCGAATTACTATGCCGACGCCGGGCGGTATCTGGGCCTTATCCGCCGCAGCAGAGAGGACGGCGGCCCCGTTTACTCGCTGACAGAGGAAGCTGTGCGGATCCTCCGCCTGCCGTACCGTCCGCGCCAGCTTGAGATCTGCCGCCGTATTTTCCGCCACCGCGCGTTCCGGGAAACCTTTCTTAGGTGGGCCGCGTCCGGCAATCTTCCGGATCGCCGCGAAATTGTGGAGATCATGCGCGATTCCCGCCTCTATCATGTGGACAGCGGGAGCACCTATTCCCGGCGCGCGTCCACCGTTTCCGGCTGGATTGGCTGGATCCTCCGTCTCATTCAGGAGGACAGCCAGCAGTCCCTGTTCCACACCTTATCATGACAAAAAACGGCTGCCGCCAGGGGATTTTCCCCTTCAGCGGCAGCCGTTCTGTTTGTGACTAAAAAGCAAGAACCACCTTGCAGACCTCTTGCGGTCTCTCCTGAATAAGCTGGAAAGCCTTTTCGGCATCCTGTGCGGGAAATACGTGCGAACGGAGCTTTTCCGGACAGAGCTTCCCCTCCTCCATCCATCGGATAACATCGCCGAACTGGTGGCGGTTGAGCCGTGATCCTGTTACAGTAAGCTCCTTCTTGGTGAAATCGACCTGCGCAATTTGAGAAGTCTTTTCCGTCAGGCCGATCACCACAACGCGTCCTGCCGGGCGCGAAACACGGAACGCCTGCTCCAATGAACTGGGTGAACAGACAGTATCAATCACCACGGTGGGACCCTCTCCGTCGGTGAGGCGGTCCAGCTCAGGCTCAAGGTTGCCGCCAGAAATCAGGATAGTCCCTTCGGCCCCGCAGTCCCGCGCCCGTTCCAACCGTTCCTCCAGGAGATCGGTGATGATGACACGCGCACCGCGGAGCCTGGCGATCTGAAGCGTACACAGCCCGATCGGGCCGCATCCCATGATCAGGACGGTATCCCCCTGCGAAACCTGTCCGCGCCAGCAGATCTGCGCGCCGATGGAAAACGGTTCTGCTGTGGCAAGAAGATCGAACGGGATGGAGGGATCCGCACGGTACACATTTTTTTCCGGGAGCACAATATAGTCGCAGAAGCCGCCGTCCCGATGGACGCCGATTACCTCCAGCTTTTCACAGACATTGTGACGTCCTGATCGGCAGGCGCGGCAGTTCCCACAGCTCACAACAGGATCTATGGCCACATGATCCCCCTTGCTGACGCGCGTGACAGCCTCCCCGGTTTCCTCCACAACGCCGCAGAACTCATGTCCAATCACACGCGGATAGACGGCGAACGGGTTTGTCCCTCGATAGATTTGGATATCCGAGCCGCAGATCCCCGCCGCCTTGACGCGGATTTTCACCTCATGCGCGCCGCATCCCTGCGGTTCCGGGAGTTCGGCGAGGATCATCTGCTGTGGTTTTACAATTTGGACTGCTTTCATCCCTGCTTACTCCTTTCCCAAAACGGTCGTATCCTCCAAAAGAACAGCAGACTGGCCCGGATGCGCGCCGCTGCCGCGGAAACGATCCAGCTCCAAATCCCTGACGTTCTTCGCGTACAGGGCCTCTCCGTAATATTCCTGCACAGCCTCCGGTTCCCATTCGATCTGCACGCCGCGCAGGGAAATATCATCGGCACACACAATCCTGACGCCGTTTGTCCTGTCATGGATCATGTCATTTTCATAGGTGGGACGCCTGTCGTAGATGCCGCCCTCCCATTTGGAATGTTTGCCGATTACCAGCTTCACATCCTCCAGTGAAATGCCGCTCACCTGCCCTGCAAAGGAACCCTCGATCAGGGCGCCGTTTTCACAGTGGGCGATGATGTTGCGGAAGCGCACATTTCGGATGTATCCGGACGGCTTTTCCGGCGCGCGGGCAAGGCTTGTGACGTAGATTGGCTCGGCTTTGCCCCAATAGCGGTCATAGAAACGGCGCGTATGGATGATGATGTTGTCAAACAGCACATTCTCGATGTTCCCCTCGTCACGCAGCTGGAGGCCAAGGGCACGGTTCGTATCCGTAATAATGCAGTTCGAGACGATGATATTGCGGAAATCGCTGACACTTTCCGAGCCGAATTTCACGGCGGCGCTTGTCGAGGTCAGCGTACAGTTGGTGACAGTGATATTTTCGCACGGACCGTATTCTTTGTGCGCGCGGGTATTTTTAAAGACGATGCAGTCGTCCGCGCAGGAAATATAGCAGTTTGTGATCCGCGCGTTGCGGCAGTGATCGAGATCGATCCCGTCGCTGTTGGCCTGCGCAAGATCGTTGAGGATACGAAGATTGGAAATGCTGATATCATCGCAGCCGCTCATATGGCAGGTCCAGTTTGTGGATCCGCGCATGGTGAGATCGCGGATGGAAATGTGGCGGCATTGATCCAAAATCATCAGGCGGGGACGGCGGTCCTGATACCCGGCCTTGTGGTACTGGCTCACCACGTCGAGGAAAGCCTCATAATTGCCGTCGATCACGCCATCGCCGGAGAGCACGATGTTCTCCTGATTCTCCGCGTAAAGAAAGCAGTCGTGCGGGAAAGCGAACCGGTCGTCCCCGCATTTAAGGACGGTTTCCGTCTCCACGCGGAATTCCACATTTGATTTCAGGAAAAGGGTGTTGGCGCGGTAGACAAAGGGACCGCTGAGCACTACACGGCCGCCCCCGTCCCCGGCGCAGGTGTCAATGGCCTGCTGAATAGCTTCCGTATCCAGTGTTTTTCCGTCTCCAACCGCGCCGAAGCCGCGGACATCATAGATTTTCATAAAGCTTTCGCCATCCTTTCAAGCATCATTTTTGATAACCATGGACAGGGGACTTTTCCGGCTCTGCGTTTTCTCAGACAGTGCGGATCCGCAGAAGCTGCGTGCTCATTCCCGGTGCAGAAACCGTCAGATCGAGGACGCCAGGTTCATGCCCCGCACGCAAAACCAGCATCGCCCTGCCGTTCCATGTGACCCGCCGGCCTGTCCCGAAATTCTCCTGTGTACAGGGATTATTTGAGCCAAATCCCGCAAGCGTACCGGGGCCGTTCAGGAACGCGGACAGTTCCCGATCCTCCCCATAAACGCGTCTGCCATCCTTATCTGCAAGCGTGATCCCCACGTAGCAGAGATCCATCCCGTCCGCGCGCAGTTCCCTCCGATCCGGCTCCAGCATGATGGCATGAACTGATCCCGTAGTGGTAAGGGTATCCTCCGCGGCGGGTCTCCCATCCCGAAAGGCCACTGCCCGAAGTTCACCGGGCTGGTAGGGGATTGTTACTGAGGCAATCATCTTTTCCGGAACAGCCCTCCCACAGAAGTTCCCGTTTATAAAAAACTCCACCTCGTCGCAGTCGGCATAAGCTTCCACCTGCACAGGTTTCCCAATATATTCCTCCGGATATGTCCAACGGGGCCAAACCCTATGCCAGTGGAAGCCCGTCCCGTAAAGGACGCGTCCTGTGTCGGCGGGATGGGCGGAAAAAAGATGGATGCCCCTATCTAATCCCCAAAGCACCTTCCGGTAATGAGAGCGCGGCAGCCGTTCCCCGTCCAGCGCCAGATCTCCCTGAAAACAGCTCAGCCACGGATAGCCGGCCATCAGTCCGCCCTTCCCCTCCTCGGGATCCCAATAGGAACGTCCCGCACCGGCCTCGCCCAGATTATCGTGAGCGGTCCATACGAAGTCGCCAATGACATAATCACGGCTGCGGACAGCCTCCCTGTTGCCCCATGTTTCTATTCCCAGCGTCTCCGACCCCTGAAGCGGCTTATCGGGAAAGAGTTCATGGAATCTTCCGTAATGCTGAAAGCTGTAATTAAGGGAAACGATATCCAGCTGATCCACCATTTCCCCGAACCATGCGGCCTGATCCGCATCGGTATTGTAAACGCTCGTCCTGATGGACGGGTAGCCGATTGGGCCGCAGGCAAGGCTTCTGGGCAGGAACATACCGCCGCACGTCACCGGGCGGGTGGGATCCAGGGAGCGGATAAACTCCGCCTGCGCCTTGACCAGCCGCACACCGTCTCTGGAACAGCTTCCGTCGCCGGAACCGTTGGCTTCCCGGATCTCGTTTCCAAAGGACCAGCAGTAGATGCAGGGATGGTTTCTGTCACGGCGGATGACAGCGTCAATATCTCTCTGCCACCAGTCATCAAACCAGAGATGATAATCGCCGCCCGTTTTTCCCATACGCCAGCAGTCAAAAAATTCATCCAGCACGAAGATGCCCAGCCGATCGCAGGCATCCAGTAAAGCCTCCGACGGGGGATTATGCGCCGTGCGGATAGCATTGAACCCGGCGTCTTTCAGATTTTCAAGCTTGCGTTCCTCAGCCCTTGGCAGGGCGCGGGCTCCCAGAATTCCGTTATCGTGATGGATGCAGCCTCCGCGGAGCTTCAGCTTCCTGCCGTTAATCCGCAGGCCGTCTGCGGCGCTGATCTCAATTTTTCGGACGCCGATTTTCCGCACAATGCTGTCCGGCTCCTGTCCCTCTGCGGAGAGCGTAACCACCGCGTCGTAAAGATTTGGGGACACATCATCCCACAGCGCCGGGGACGGCAGCGACAGGCGCATAGAATATGGAACTCTTTCCCCTCGCCTGAGGAGCAACTTCTCCGACGCCCTTGCCCTGATTTCCCCACCGTACAGAAGCTGAACCTCCAAGACGGCCTCACGGTCACAGGAGGCCGCATTGATCGCCTCCGCTTTCACCTCCACCTCGGCCCGATCCCGCTCCACTGCCGGTGTGGTGATAAACAGGCCGTGCGGATCCAGACAGCACGGCTCCCCGACCCAGAGGGAAACCTCCCGGTAGATCCCGGCACCGGAGTACCAACGGCTGGACGGCTGGTTTCCCTGAACAGAAATCGAAAGCCGGTTGGGGATATCAAACCGGAGATTCGGCGTCAAATCCACCGTAATGGGCGTATAACCGTAGGGATGCTGTGCGACGGTTTCTTCATTAAAGGTTATCCGGGTATTCATATATGCCCCATCCAGATAAAGAAATACCGTTTTTCCCTGCCAATCGGCAGGAGCCTCAAAAAGCTTCTCATAAACGGCGGAGCCGTCAGGAAAAAAGCCTGTCCGGGGACCGCCCGGGGCCGAAGGGGAACGCGGCTGATCAATAATAAAATCATCCGGGAGATCCACTCTGTCCCCGGAGACAGGCTTTTCCCATGGTTTATATTCTTTTGTGTGCCGGATCCAGTCTGTATTAAAGGGAATTATGCGCATGGAAACCTTCCTTTCCATATTGGAATTCTATCCGCTTCTTCTATTTCTTTTCCAAAGGTACGGCGCTCTCCCAATGCTCCAAATCACGGCTGAAAGCGATTCCCATCGCCGCGCCGAAGCGCTCCCCTCTCTCCCCGTGGAAAGCCATCATCCACACACCAAGCTCCCGGCGCATATCCAGCACCATCGCCGCGGTGGGACCGCCGTCCGCCCAAGGGGTTGGCAGAAAATCCAGATAATGCACATCCCGCCATGTAAGCAGATCGTCGGAATACGCCAGACCGATTCCCCGTCCCTCCCGGCACGGAGCAAAAAAGAGCGCAAAGCCCTCCGGCGTCTCCACCACGCATGGATTTTCCACCGTGGATCCGTCGGGCATATCCTGCGGTGAAATCACCGGGCGATCGGGGCTGGCCTCCTCCCAATGCAGAAGATCCGGCGACGACAGGACGCCGAGGCATCCGGAATTCTTATACAGGCACCAGAATTTTCCCTTCCAGCGCACCAGATACGGATCGATCTGCCGTTTGGAGCCGTGGTTCCAAGACGCTGTGCACCCCTCGGCGCAAATCATCTGCGGCTTATCCCACGAAATCAGATCGCGGCTGCGCATCAGCCACAGACGCGAATCGTCCCCTCCGTAGATGCTGCCCGGGGGCGGGGGATAGCTTTGCAGGCACAGGATCCATTCCCCGCCCACCCGGAGCACATTGCCGGGACTGGAAAAATTCTCGGGGCCATCCGCAAGGATACGCACATCGCCCCAACGGGCGAGATCCTGCGACGTACTGTGTCCCAGCCGGAGCACAGTGCGCTCCGACGCGTTTTCCACCATCGTAAAAAAGCAGTGGAAAACCGATCCGTCCCACAGCAGCGCCGGATCGCGCACGGAATACTGCGGATCCAGATCCAGGACGGGATTCTGAACAGAGAAATTCGGCATAAATATCTTCCCTCCCCGCTTCCCGGGACGCGCCGCCGCCCGCCCGGTCAGCCGGATTTTTTATAGCTGTGCGGCGTCTGCCCCACATGCTTTTTAAACTGTTTGACAAAATGACACGCGTCATAATAGCCGAGCTGCTCCGCGATTTCCTCCACGGAAAGCTGCGTTGTCTGAAGCAGCAGACGCGCCTGGCTGAGCCTGCTGTTGATCACATACTGGGAGAAATTCATATTCATCACAGCCTTGAACATCCTGCCGAGGTAGTCCGGCGAATAGCCGTACTTGCGCGCCAGCTCGTCGAGCGTCGGCGGATCCGCAAAGCGGAGATGCACCACCGAGCAGATTTCCTCCACAATCCGGTTCCAGGATCCGTGCCGCAGCGCGGCGTCCTCGCGCGTCTGCCCCCAGAATTCCAGGAGGGCGGCCTCCAGCCAGAGCTGTGCCGTTTCACGGCTGCCTCTGTTGTAGCTGATGAGGATCCGGTTGAGCAGATCGATAAAAAACGGCAGATTGGAGATTCGGCGGAAAACCGTCGCGCCGGGATCCATCAGGCAGGCGGACGCGTCCGCCTGGAAGCTGAAATGCACATTGATCACCAGCAGCGGGTTCTGCGGACTGTGACTCCCCACATACCGGATCCCGGGCCCCAGCAGGAAGCAGCAGCCCTCGGAAACCTCGTATCTTTTCTGCGGATCCCGCAGGCTCCCCTTTCCGCGCAGGACCGTCCAGAGATCAAAATCGGGGAATCCCGCCGCGCCGGTATCCCAGCTCCAGGAGGGCGGGCAGTCCGAAAGGCCGCAGGAATTGATGCGTACTCCCTGAATCAAAGTATATCTGTCCATCGCGGGTTGTTACAATAATTCCGCGCACCATTCCATAGCAGAGCAGTCGGTGCCGCGGTATAATAGCAGAGGAAATTAAACATAAACAGACCTCATTCCCGATATATTTTAAGGGGATTTTTCTAAATTGTACCATTAAAAAATCACTTTTTCAAGCAGCTGAAAAACACGGAAGGAGACAATGAAAATGGTCACAAAGGTAAAGGTAGCAGTTCAGAAAAAGAAGGAGGGCGTGCCGGGGTGGCCGCACATCAACTTCGATTATGAGAAAGAGCTTAGCCGCGTAATGGAGGTTGTACGCAGCGAAAATCCGGACATGGAGTTTGACATCTCCATGTACAGCAGCGTCGATCAGGCCAGAGCGGACTACGAGCACGACAAGGAAACCTATGACGGCGTGCTTGTTCTGATGATGACCAACTGGCTGAAAATCGACGAGTTCTACTGCCGTCAGGCAAAGGATGGGCTTCCTGTCATCGTTGCGGACGTCCCGTTCTGCGGCAGCGGATCCATCCTGGCGCAGACAAGCCCCCTCATCCGAGAGGAAAAGCTCCCTGTGGCTCTGGTAGGCTCCAAGGACTACCGCACCATCGGCTGGAATGTACGGATTTTCTCCGCGCTCAAGAAGGTGCGGGAATCCACTATCCTGGTGGTCAAGAACAAGCCGGATCTCCAGAGTGAGGCGGCGGCGCAGAAGCTCTGGGGATGCCGTTTCGTCAACCTCTGCTCGGATGATCTGATGAAATATTTCCACCAGATTCCCGACAACGACGCACAGGCAACGGCGGAAACATGGAAGCGCGAGGCGCTCAAGGTGATGGAGCCGTCCGACAACGACATTCTGGAAAGCGCAAGGCTCTACCACGCCATTATGAAAGCCAAGGAAGAGTACAGCGCCGACGCGGTGACAATCGACTGTCTGGAGCTCGGCTACAACGACTCCTACTGCCTGAACCGCCACCTGTATCCTTGCCTGTCGTACTATCAGATGAACAACGACGGCATGATCGGCGTATGCGAGGCGGATATCAATTCCACTGTGATGTCGATGCTGGTGCTCTATGTGACGGGCCGTCCCGGCTACGTCTCCGATCCGGTGATCGATACTTCCTCGGATCAGATTACATACGCCCACTGCGTCGCCTGCCGCAAGGTATTCGGCAAGGATGATCCGCGCACCTGCCAGTATTACATCCGCAGCCATGCAGAGGATCAGCTGGGCGCGTCCGTGCAGGTGATTTTCCCGGAGGGCGAACCGCTCACCACAGTGAACCTCAGCCATGTGGGCAAATGGGCCACGATCCATTCCGGCATCTCGGCAGGGAACGCTTTCGGGGATGCCGGCTGCCGCAGCAAGCTGGTGGCATCGGTCAACGCAAAGGCTCTCCTGCGGAACTGGGCGCCCCAGTGGCACCGCGTCACTGTGTTCGGCGAATACCGCGAGGTATTTGAAAACCTGTTCCGGATGAAGGGTCTGGAAATCCGTGAGGAGGATCGCGGATAAAGAGAATACTGTCAGCAACAGGGGAAGGCTGCCCGGGATTCCGGCGCGGCCTTCTTTTTTTGCATTTTTCACTGGCGGGAACTCAACTGTGAACGGCGGGGAGAAGGAAGCAGCGCGGGAGAGCCGAGTCTCCCGCCTGCTTCCGCCGCGTTTCAGCAGAAAATCTTCCCGCCGCACACAGCAAGGGGATATATTGCTTTCGAGTACGGTTCCAATCTCCGAGCTTTCCTGTTCCGCGCATCATACAAACCGCCTGTATGCAGTTTCAGCTTGCTGCGCCGCTCTGAAACAGCTCCAGCACGCCGGTCTTGAAAAAGTGATCGGCTACCAGCTCCCCCGCCCCGATGACGCCTGCGTTGTTGGCAAGCGCCGACGGGAGGATCCGGTTGCTGCGGTAGCCTTTCAGCTTTTTCTCGGTGGCGCTCTGACGCACCAAAGCGAGGTACGGCTCGTACCGCTCCGCCAGAAGCCCGCCGATCACAATGACAGGCAGATCCAGCAGATTGATCAGGCTCCCCACCGCAATTCCCAGCGTGCGCGCCGAATCGTTCAGGCACATCACGGCACAGGTATCATTCTGCGCCGCCGCCTGAAGGACATCCTCGATGGATGCGCTGCAGCCCTTCTCCCGGTTATACCGCCGTGTGACAGCCAGACCGGAGGCAATAGCCTCCACACAGCCGGTGCTGGCACAGTTGCAGACCGGGCCGTCCTGATCCAGTGTGATGTGGCCGATCTCCCCTGCCCCGGCATTCAACCCCAGGTAGAGGCTCCCGTTGAGCACAAGGCCGCCGCCGATGCCCACATCGGCATAGATGTACATCATATCAGCATGGCCGCGCGCCGCCCCGTGCCGGAGTTCCCCCAGCGCGATGACGTTGGCGTCCTTCTGCAGGAACGCGGGCAGCCCGAGCGCCTGCTCCACAATCCCGCGCAGCGGCACGTATTGCAGGCAGGTGAGGTTCGGCGGGCTCAGGACAAGCCCCCGTCCCGGATCTACCGGTCCCGGAACGCCTATCCCGACGCCCAGGATCCGCTCCCGCGGCTGCCCGGATTCCTCGAGCGTCTCCTGCGCCAGACGGATCACCCGGTCGATCAGCTCCGCCTGATTGCAGGGCTGATCCATCGCCATCCGCTTGGAATACAGGATCGTGCCGCCCAGATCCATCACGGCGGCGCGTGTCTCGTACATATTGATGTAAATCCCGGCGGTGCAGGCGAACGATTCATTGACGGCATACAGCACCGATTTCCGCCCGACGGACGAGGGTTCCGTCCCGTCCTCCCGGATCAGTCCCAGATCCAGCAGCTCCTCCATATTCCTTTTGACCGCCATGAAGGTAAGACCCGTCAGTTCTGCAAGCTGTGTGCGCGAAGCCCTCCCGTTGCGGCGGATCGTATCCAGCAGCGTTTTTCTTGTAAAGCACCCCGAGGGGACGTTCTCGGGCTGTATCCGGAGCCCGCCCCTGGTTTTTCCTCTTTTTGATTCCCTCATGTGTTATCAAGCTCCTCCATTTCCTGCCGCCGGAGGATGCGGATTTCAGCGGATTTCAATGACCCGGCGGGCTTCTCCGAACGCGGTGAGGTACATCGTGAAGGTATAGCCCCTGCGCGGAACGCCGCCGCGCATCCCATAGGTATAGGCGTGCTGCTGGCCCTCATACTGGCTGCTCAGCGAGAATTTTTCGCCCTGGCAGTAGTATTCCGCACTGTCACCTGTCAGGATGGCGCTCTGGCCCGGCGTACCGTCGATCACGGTATCCCTGGTGACGAGAACGCCGTCTCCGTCAAAGGCCAGCTCCACATAGGAGGGAAGCTGCTCCACTCCGTTTACGGATGTCTCGAGACGGATCCCGCCGCCCTCCAGCGGATGCGCCAGAACCTCCATCTCCATCGTCAGCATATTGACGTGCTCGCGGGAGGCGTGATCCATTTCATCCCACACAGGCGTCGGCGAGCCGTTCGGGAACGGGCGCGTGTAGCCCCAGCGGTAGGAATAGGTGAGACGGTAGCCGCCGTCCCCGAGCTCCTCGATCTGCGGGGCACAGAACACCCCTTTGGCATAGAACGATGCTGCCATGCGCAGCTGCACCTTGGCGTGACCCTTCTGCATCACGCAGAAAACAGGATTTTTCGCCATCAGCGTCAGGGAGGTATCGCCGCTGCGCATCCGCACAATATTGGATTCCCGGAAGAACCGCGCGCAGTCGAAGGAGGGCTCCTCAAGCTCCGTTTCAAACGACATCACCGCGTCGCTGCCCAGATAATGCGACAGGTAATTGACGAATCCAATATTCTGGTACGTCTCCAGCGGCGACGCGGCAGCAGAGGCGCCCTTTTCATACAGGGAAAGGAGCTTATCCGCCATCCAGGCGAATTTGCGGTCGCCCGTAAGCATCGCCATATAGAGGTAGCTGCCGTAATACCGCACGGGGTAAACGGTGCGCTTATCCTTATCCTGACGGCGGGAATTGAGCGTGAACACGGTGAAATCCGGCTCATAATAGCAGTACATCATATTGAGGTTGCGCTTCACGTGCTCGAGCAGCTCCGGCCGCTGCGTTTCCTGCGAGATGATGATCAGGGAGCGATCGTTGATGATATTGTAATCGCCGGTGGAACGCTCGGTGAATTCGCCGTTTTCATCGCAGTCGATGCCCTCCGCGAGGTACAGCCCGATCTGCCGGAAGCATTCCTCGTCGTGAAGGATATTGCCGCACAGCGACAGCGCCGAGGAGAGCACCCATCTGTGGTTCGGTGTATGGAAGCCGCCGGTGCACATCCCGTGCGCGGCGCGTTCCAGATACAGGTGCAGCTTCTGCCGGACGGAATTCTCCGCCGCCGAATCCCCGGCGCGCTTTTCGAGCATCTTCCAGGTATAGCCCAGCACCTGGATGGAGAAAGCCGCGCAGGTGGCGTCGTGGAAATTTGTCTCGCGCAGATCGATGGTGCCGTCCGGATGCTGTACGCCGAGCAACGCATCCAGATACAGCTCAGCGGCGGAGAGCATCTGCGGATCCTGATAGTAGGCCGATTCCGGCGCATAGTAAGCGGCAAGCAGGATATCGGCGCAGTTGGCGCAGTTGCCCGGTTCGCCGAAGCCCTTTTCCGGCAGCAGGAACATGCCGTATTCCGGGCTGCCCGGATCCCTGTCCTGGAACGCGAGGACAGCGGGGATCAGCTTGTCCGTCAGTTTGACAAAAGCCTGATAGTGATTTCTCATGGTGGGTTCCTCCCCCTGTTTTTTCAAATTCCCTGCCTGTGCAGGAGCTTTTCCGTAATGGCGGCAGACAAAGGCCCCGATCCTCCGCGCGAGACGAAGGATCGTCCTTTGCGAAGGATCAGGGCCTCCTTATGCCTTAAACGCTGCTTTTAGGATAACTCTGTCAAAAATCAGCCGGCAACTTCCGTGTTGTAATACTCGGTGCGCTCTGCGATAATCTCGTTCATACCTTTGCTTTCCAGCTCGGCAACAAACGCCTCATAGTCAGCCTCAAAGTTCGTGCTGGTGATGAGGGTGCTCCAGTAGGAATCGCAGGTGGTCGTCAGCTCGGCGCCGTAGGTCGACTCGCTCTTGATCTCCCTGTTGAACAGTTTCTCAGTCAGGGCGTCGTTCAGAGCCATCTCGCGGGTCGCTACCGCAAAGTCACCCAGGTCTCCCGCCTTATCGCGGAGGATAGCCATTTCCTGCTCCTGCGGCATGATCGGGTCGCCGTTGTACATGAGCTTGAGGTCACCGGAAATGTAGCCCAGCGTGTTCTGCCACTCTTCAGCGTCGATGATCTTCGGCACATCGCCTTCCATCTCATACTGCACGCCCTCGTCGCCGTAGGAGATTCTCCATGCAACGTCGCCGTTTGCCTGCCAGTTCATATAGGTAACGGCAGCTTCGGGGCTTTCGCAGGTTGTCGGGACAAAGATGTACAGGCCGATCGGCGGATAGTGGGTCTTATAATAGTGGCCGTCCGCATTCTCGAAGCATTCTACCGGGACGTATTCCGCATCCGGATTGACCTCAAGCAGATGACGGTACACAGCCTTGGAATCGGTGCCGTACGGGGTCCACTCGCCTTCCAGATAGAAGCCGACCTTATCGTTGACGCCATCAGCGTATTTGATTTCGCCGGTTGCCTTGGTGGCGAACTCCTGATCGATCAGGCCCTCGGCATACAGTTCGTTGAGCCACTGCATGAAATCCTTGAAGCCGGTGCGCATCGGTTCGGGCGTGGTCCAATCCTGCTCGTCGTCGCGCTCAAAGAAGGAGTACATCGCGTCGTACAGGTTGAAGTTATGGCAGGAGAAACGCTCGCCGGAGGTGTGCGGGAAAATACCCCACGGGATGCAGTTCGGATCCCTCTCCTTAAAGGCGGCGAGGGCTTCCTTCAGCTCAGCCTTGGTGGTCGGGACTTCCAGGCCGACCTCGTCCAGCCAATCCTTGCGGATGAAGGACATATAGTGCGAGGTGCTCGCGCGGCGGGCCGGGATCGCGTACTGGGTATCCTCCAGGACGCCGTAGTCGAGGATCTCGGAACCGAACAGCTCAACGATCGTCTTGCCGTAGGTATCCATGTAATCGTCCAGCGGGGTCAGGCCACCGTCGCCGGCATACTGGGCGAACAGGACGCGGTCATACGTAAAGCTGATGTCCGGGGCCGTACCGGAAGCAAGCAGCACGTTCAGCTTCGTCGTTTCCTCTCCTCTCGGGACCGGGACGAAAGTGACGTCGACGTTGAGCTTCTGCATTTCTTCCTTCACCCAGCGGGTCCACTGGTTGTCTTCCAGGGTGCCCTGGCTTTCCGGGATGTTGGCGCGGTCAAACAGCTCGACCGTCAGGCTCGTCATGCTGTCCGGGAACACCACGCCGTCGCCGGTGCCGGCTTCTTCGCCTTCGGAAGAACCAGCCTCGGAGGACGCAGCCTCGGAGGACGAGGACGCCTCAGAGGACGCCTCGGAGGACGACGCGCCGCCGTCGGAGGTACACCCGGCAAACGTGCCGAGCGCCATGGCTGCGCACAGGAGAGACGCTAAAATTCTCTTTTTCATAGAATTCACGCATTCCTTTCTTTTCTGACTGTTTTTATTTTGCATCCGGCGGGAGACGGCCCCCGCCGTTTCTGCCTTGGTTTTGGATTACGCCTTGACGGAGCCGACCAGCACGCCCTTGACGAAGTACTTCTGGAGCCAGGGGTATACGACGAGGATCGGCAGGGTGGCGTACATAATAGAGGCCGCTTTCAGCGATTCGCGCGGCAGGCTCGCCCCGGACGCGCCCTCCATCATGGAGGAGAGCTGATCCTGCAAAACAAGCTGGCGTAGCTTGAGCTGAAGGGTGAACTTGCTGGTATCGTTGATGTAAAGCAGGGAGCTCATGAAGTTGTTCCAGTGGCCCACCGCGTAGAACAGCGAGAGCGTCGCGATAACCGGCATGGACAGCGGCAGCACGATGCGGAACAGCACGCCGATCTCCGTGCAGCCGTCCAGCTTTGCGGATTCCTCAAGGCTGTCCGGGATGTTCTGGAAGAAAGTTTTCATGATGATCATATTGTAGGTGCTGATGGCGCCGGGCAGGATCAGCGCCCAGCAGGTATTCAGAAGGTGCAGGCCGTTGACCACCAGGTACAGCGGGATAATACCGCCGCTGAAGAACATGGTGAACAGGATCATCAGCCAGATAGGCTTCTTTCCAACCAAATCATTTTTGGACAGCGGATACGCCGCCAGAACCGTCAGCAGGATATTGATGCACGTGCCAAGCACTGTCACGAATACGGTGTAGAGGAAAGAGGTGCGCATTGCAGCATTGCCGAACACAGAGGTGTACGCCTCAAACTGGATATCCACAGGCCAGAGTACGACGTTGCCACCGATGATGGCCGTCTCACTGCTGAGAGATCTTGCCAGCACGTTGATAAACGGGAATAAGCAGATAAATGCCAGAGAAAGTAAAATCAGGCCGTTGAATACGCCGAATACGCGCTCGCCCTTTGTTGGTTTCATATCGTTACCTCCCAAGTGAATTTACGGGCTTCATCAATAGATCCCGCTGCCGGTGAGTTTCTTGGAAACCGTATTGGTAATCAGAAGGATCACGAAATTGACGAGCGACTGGAACAGGCCGATTGCCGTGGATCGAGAAATATCCGCCGATTCCAGACCAAGACGGTACACATATGTACTGATAACCTCACTGACCTCCGTTACCGACGAGTTTCCTAACAGAAAAGGCTGGTCGAAGCCGATGGACATAATCTGTCCCACGTTGAGAATCAGAAGCACCATAATGGTGGGGATAATACTTGGAATAGTGATATGAATGCACTGCTGCCATTTGTTCGCGCCGTCGATGATCGCCGCTTCATACAGTGAGGGATCCACGCCGGCCAGCGCCGCCAGATAGACGATTGCGCCCCAGCCGATGCTTTTCCAGACGCCCGCCGCCACATAGATGAAGATCCACCAGCCCGGATCGCTCATGAAGTAGATGGATTCGCCGCCAAGGCGGGTGATCAGATGGTTGATAACGCCCGTGGAGGGGGAGAGCATCGGGATGAGCAGCGTCGCCACGACGACCCACGACAGGAAGTGCGGCAGGTACACAATGGTCTGCACGACGCGCTTGAATTTGACGCTGCGCAGCTCGTTGAGCAGCAGGGCCAGGATGATTGGTCCCGGGAAGCTGAACAGCAGCTGGAGCAGGTTCAGCATCAGTGTATTGCGCAGAACCATGTAGAAATCTGACGTGCTGAAAATACGCTCGAAGTTTGCAAGCCCAACCCATTCGCTGCCGAACACACCCTTGAACATATTGTAGTCCTTGAATGCGATCGTAACGCCGTACATCGGCGCGTAGCAGAAAATCAGGTAATACGCGATTACCGGAATCAGAATCAGGTACATGTACCTGTCGCGCCACATTTTTTTCAGCTTTTTGTTTGCTACGGACGATGTCTTGCCGCCTTTGGAGATTGACACACTGTTCCCTTTGCCCATGGCCATTCTATACAACTCCCATCTTTAATTTTTAATAGTGAAAGGGATTTATGTTTCAGGCTCTCCCTGCGTGAGGGAAACCAGATCCTGTACCTCTGAGATTCCTACAGTCACCTGTCCGGAGACAGTCGTGGTAAATGCGATATAGTTATCCGCCGCAAGAAACTGCGGATGCGGATCCATATGGTAAACACAGGGATTCTCCGGGGAATAGAGGGCCGGATTTTCCGAGACAATATCGATCTGACGGCCGGTATCCCGGTTATAAAAATTGATCCGGCTGGCGCAGCCGCGATACCAGCGTCCGTCCTCCGTTATCTGTGCATCCCCGGCAAAATACCGTTCGTCCGCGCTGGAATGCGCGTGCCAGATCCCGCCCGGGTGCATATCGGAAAAAGCGCCGGTTTCCAAATCAATCCGTACCGCTCCATACTTTCCGTCTACATAGTAAATACTCTTTCCGTCCGCGCTCCACCACTCGTGGGTGGCCGCTCCGTCAGCGTATTCAGACTTCCAGAGAACGGGATCTTCTCCCCGCCGAATAGTCCAGAGGCGGTTGCGGCGCCCGGTTTCATCCGTCTGGATGCCGTACTGTTTCCCGGTGGCCTTGTCGTTCCAGTAATCCTGCGCGAATAAAATCAGATCGGGATCCGCCGGATGGAACTGCGCGTGGTTATAACAATAATCGAAGCTTTTCCAGATGCGGAACTCCCCCGTTTTGATGCAGACGCTTCCCAGACAGGAACGGTTTCCAATCTCCGCGTCAAAGGCAAATTCCGTCCCATCGGCGGAGCGCGTCAAATGAGTGGCGATTCGGTGCACCGTGCCCTTGTTCTGCAAATCCGGCGGAAGCTGCGCGACACATTCTGTCCGGCTGTCCCAGCGGGGTCCCCGTTTGAAGAGCCCGTACTTATTACACCAGTAAACCTCCCCTGTATCGAGATCCACAAACGGAGAAGCGTCCAGAAACTGTGTTTCCGGGAAATATCGAACCTCATCCTCCTGGAAATCGATCACCGCCAGCGTTCTGCCGTAATTGGCATCCCCGGCGGGAGGAAACGCGCAGTAAAACCAGTAGTACCGCCCATCCCGTGTCATGGAAGGATTCACAAAATAAAAGGACTGCTGGAAAGGGGCCGCTTCATTTTTTAAAAGGTAGGAAACCGCTCCGCTGACTGTATCGCAGTGGGGAATAAAGTGCTTTGATGTGCGGATAGTTTTCATACGCCTTTCCCCTTCCTGCCGCATTGCCCCGCAGCAAATCAAAAATTGTTGAAAAAATATACTTTTCATGACACGG
>DVHF01000134.1 GCA_018712265.1 Candidatus Gallacutalibacter pullicola | reverse complement strand
CTGTCCCCCTTAAAAATCCCCCTGCTGGGGAGCCCTCTGGCCGTGTCCCCAGACCCCACGGCCGGATTCCTTGGTGGTAAAAGTAAGCGTACCAAGAGCCAATAAGCGCGCTCCTTTACCGGAAAACGCTGCATTTTACTGGGCTTCCCCAGAATCGATCAACTGTACAGCAAGCTGTTTTGCCTGTTTCGGGCGCGAGATGTTCGGAATCCTCGGGGTGTAACCTCCGCCTGTTTCGCGCTGACCGGGCAGGATGCTGACAACGCTAGGGGCCTGCGGCCCAACGCTTACCAGAGGGGATCTTCTCCCGAAAAATAAGGACTTGCGTTTTTTTGAAAAATGGGGTATAATATCTATCGTTATGTGTGTAACACTTCCGGATCATCCGAAAAGCAAGGCAGAATGCGTGCGTTAGGATATGCGGGCGGGCGGGCTCTGTGCGGCGGGGCGCCGTGAACCATGTCAGGCGGGGAACCGAACAGCATTAAGCGGAGTTGCCCTGCGCGATGCAGGTGGTCTGTCCGTCCGTATATCCCGGCGCACGATATCCGCAGATATCTGCGGCTGTCTTGCTTTCGTTATCTTTCCGGATAACCCGGAACATCGGAAAGGAGCTGCGCGGGATGTATCAGGTCCTCTATCGGAAATACAGGCCGAAAGTCTTTGCCGACGTGGTGGGCCAGCCGCAGGTAACTGTCACGCTCAAAAACGAGCTGACCGCCGGGCGCATTTCTCACGCCTACCTCTTTACCGGTTCCCGCGGGACCGGCAAAACTACCTGCGCGAAAATCCTCGCAAAGGCTGTCAACTGCCTCTCCCCCGTGGACGGGGATCCCTGCGGCGAATGTGAAATCTGCCGCGGGATCGACAGCGGCGCTGTGATGGATATTGTGGAGATCGACGCCGCCAGCAACAACGGCGTGGAGAATATCCGTACCCTCCGTGAAGAGGCCAACTTCACCCCGGCTGCCGCCAAATACCGCGTCTATATCATCGACGAGGTGCATATGCTCTCCATCGGCGCGTTCAACGCCCTGCTCAAAACTTTGGAGGAGCCGCCCGCACACGTCGTATTTATCCTGGCAACGACGGAGGTTCATAAAATCCCCGCGACCATTTTGTCGCGCTGCCAGCGGTTCGATTTCCGGCGTATCCCGCCGGAGGATGTCGCTGCGCGGCTCGATTTCGTTACCAAACAGGAGAATGGTGAGATCGATCCTGATGGTGCCCTGATGATTGCACGCCTTTCTGACGGCGCTCTGCGCGACGCGCTCTCGCTGCTGGATCAATGTCTCGGCAGGGATCGCCATGTCACCGCGGAGGTTGTGCGTCAGACCGCCGGGCTTGTAGGACGCGATCATCTGTTCGCGCTCTCTGCGGCAATCCATGAAGGGAATTCTGCCGCCGCTCTTGAGCAGATCGACGGGCTGCACAATGCGTCAAAGGATATGTCCCGCCTGTGTGAGGAGCTTTCTTCCCACTATCGTGACATGATGCTTGTGAAAACCATGAAGGATCCCCGCACGGTGCTTGCCGTGACGGACGGTGAACTGGAGGCCCTGACGAAACAGGCCCTGGCGACGCCGCTGCCGGAAATCCTGCACTGCCTTGACGCGTTCCAGCGCACACTGGAACGGATGTACCGCGGCGGAAACCGGCGCACGGAAATGGAAATGACGCTGCTCCGGCTCTGCACGCCGGAGTTGGATACCTCTCTGGACGCACTGCTCCGCCGGGTTTCCGCACTGGAACACGGATCCCCCGCCCTGCGCGGACAGACAGCCGCTCCGGAACGCGCTTCCGGACAGGCCGGTTCCGCTCCTTCGCCGGCAGTGCAGGCCGCCTCCCTCCCGGAGCCGCCTCCCCCACCGGCAGATCCCCCCGCTTCTTTCAGCGGAGAGGCGCGGCAGGTTTCTGCTCCCTCCCGTCCCGAACCCCCTGTTACCGCTTCCTCAGCGGAGGAAATTCAGGCGAACGCCCAACGGCTGGATGTCTGGCCGGAAATTCTCCAGGTCCTGAGCGGGTATTCCAAAGCAATTTCTTCCGCTTTTACTGGCTCCTGTGCCTACGTCAGCGGCGATTATGTGCTGATTGACGCCAAGGATATGGCTTTTGAACTGCTGCGGCGCTCCGCCCAAAGGGACAAAATGCGCGACGCTATCCGTCAGGTGACGGGCAGGGTCTATAAGCTGGGGCCATATAAAAAACAGCAGAAGGAAGAAAAAAGTGATCCGCTCGCTCAGCTGGCTGGGCTGGCCGAGCAGGCGGGAATCGAGGTCATCAAAAAATAATTTGGAGGAATCAGACCATGAAAGCAAGATTACCACAGGGATATGGCTCCGGCGGAGCCGCTAACATCCAGCAGCTCGCAAAGCAGGCACAGAAGCTCCAGGCACAGATGGACGCTATCAACGCTGAGCTTGAGGTGAAGGAATATTCCGCTACTGCCGGCGGCGATGCTGTAAAGGCTGTCGTTACCGGAAAAATGGAGATCAAGTCCCTTGAAATCAAGCCCGAGGTTGTGGATCCGGAGGACATCGAAATGCTCTCTGACCTGATCACCGCGGCGGTCAACGAAGCTCTGCGCTCCGCTTCTGACGATAAAGAGGATCGTATGGAGGAGATCTCCAACGGCATCAATATGCCCGGCCTGTTCTAAAAAATGTCATCCTACTATGTCGCGCCTCTGGCAAAGCTGGAGGAAAAATTCGAGCAGCTTCCCGGTATCGGCCACAAAACGGCACAGCGTCTCGCTTACTACGTACTGGGGCTTTCCAAGGAGGATGCCGAGGATTTTTCCCGGGCCATTCTGGAGGCGCACGAGAAAATCCATTACTGCAAAATCTGCTGCAACCTTACGGATCAGGAGCTCTGCCCTGTCTGTCGGAGCAACGATCGCGATAAGTCGATTATTTGCGTGGTGGAGGATCCCCGCGACGTGTTTGCCCTCGAACGGACAAACGAGTTCCACGCGACCTACCATGTTCTGCACGGGGCGATCTCCCCTCTGAGTGGTGTCGGCCCCGATCAGCTCTGTATCAAGGAACTGCTTGAGCGTGTGAAAGATCCCTCGGTCAAAGAGGTTATCATGGCAACCAATCCCACTGTTGAGGGCGAGGCTACTGCGATGTATCTTTCCCGCCTGCTCAAGCCGCTCGGGATAAAGGTCACGCGGCTTGCTTACGGGATTCCTGTGGGCGGCGATCTGGAATACGCCGACGAGGTTACTCTCACCCGCGCCATTGAGGGCCGCAGCGAAATCTGACGTTTTTAGCCGGATCGTCGGGATGAAATTTCCTTGACGATCCGGCTGTCCTTGTGATATAATATTTGGAGAACCTGATAAACGCGGGTGTATCAGTTCGATCATACCGCCAAGCCGAGCGGAGGTAACGACGTGTGCGCGATCTAGGTACAGGCTCAGCCTGCCGCGCTGCACGATCTGCCCGGCTGGCAAAACCAAACTATTCACTATTCACTCTTCATTTTTCACTTATAGAAGGTGGGGTTCCGTGCCGGAAAAATCGTTCAAGACAATCGCGCAAAATAAAAAGGCCTATCACGACTATTTCGTTGAGGAAAGCATGGAGGCCGGAATTGAACTCACCGGTACGGAGGTAAAATCCATCCGTCAGGGGCGTGTCAATCTCAAAGACGCTTGGTGCTCCATCGACAATGGGGAACTCTTTGTAAAGGGGATGCACGTCAGCCCCTATGAACAGGGAAACCTGTTTAACCGTGATCCGATGCGTGTGCGCAGGCTTCTCATGCACCGCCGGGAAATCATGCGGCTGCTTGGTGTTGTCAAGCAGGACGGTTATTCCCTGATTCCTCTGTCTTTGTATTTTAAGGGCTCTATGGTGAAGCTTCAGCTGGGCGTATGCAAGGGTAAGAAGCTGTATGACAAACGTCAGGATATGGCTTCCCGCTCGGCGAAACGTGATATTGACCGTGCGCTGAAGTCCAGAAACCGCGTTTAATTCAGCAGCTTATTTTGAAAATCTAAACGTTCTGCTCTCCCCTGTTTCCTGAATTTGGGCGGCCGAATCGTTTCTGATAGTATCTTTATTATATGGGGATGCAAAGGTTTCGACGGGGATCGTGAGCCTTAGTAAGCGAGCAGCGGTGCGGGACCGCTTTAATCCTCCGCAACTAAAAATAAACGACAAAAAAGTCATTAACTTCGCCAACTATTCCAATAGGATGGCGTACGCTGCTTAATTAAAGCGGCTCGTCTTTACCGGGAGTACCGCGGCCCGGATAAAGGCGTCATTTAGCGGTGCACGTGAACAGGCCCACGCCTTTAAGCCTGTCACGGACTAAAGGCTACCAAGGCGCGAAGCTTTCCGATTAGCGTCGCGCTGAGGGAATCTTAAAGAATCGGATACGCTCGTAGAAAGCTTTGGTAAGTGGTTTTCGGACAGGAGTTCGATTCTCCTCATCTCCACCAGCAGGCTAAGCCTGGACGCAATTCGCGTTCCGGGTTTAGCTTTTCTTTTGCCTTGCCGCTCGCGTTTATAGTGGGCATCTTTTTTGTCAACGCTTCCCAGATGGACATTGCACGAACACCCGCTTTTTCAAAGGCGGTGTTGCTGTGCTGGTGTGGTTGTAATATCAGAAAGAAAGGGTCAAGGTTTATGTTCTGGCCCTTTTCCTGTATATCGAAAAGCCCTCCTGCTTCGATCGTTTCGAACAGGAGGGCCGTTCATTTTATATGCGTCGCGTAAGAATATACGGAACTCGCCCGGCTTTTTTCGTGCGCGTCCGGCGTTTGTCCTTTCCTTGAACGGGTTAATCCTCGACATTCTCCTGAATCCAGGATTCAATGTGATCCGCGATCACATCGTTGTTCAGATCCTGAAACATAAAGTGATCATTGCCGGTGATCCCCTCGTCGGGAAGATGGACAACCGTACTGTTCCCACCTGCTGCGGTATAAGCTTCGGTAAACATATCGGCGCTGGCAGCCATCATCGACCACATAGCCGCCGCGGGAACATCGGTGAATTCTTCGCCGATATAATCGCCGTAATAGAAAGTGACAGGGATATCCTGCTCAAGCATCGTGTTGTAGGCTTCGCTGTCCACCTCTGCGGCTGCGCCTGGCTCAATGGCTACGATGGCGGCCACATGATCGGTATACAGCGGGACTTCCCAGCCGGGGAGCCCTCCCTGTGAATGGGTCACTAAGATGGAATCCTGGCCAGTGCGCTCATAAATATCATCTATCGCAGCCGCCACAGCCTGAGCTACCACCGTGTTGTCAATATTCTGATCACCGTTTGCCGAATCCATTCCGGTATCCAGCGTCATCTGGCGGAAAAACTGATCCAGAACCTCCTCGCCCTGGGGGAACTGAGAGCCTTCATTGTAGGTGAACTCGTTATCCAGATATGTGCCGATACGGAACTGGGTGTACCAGGTCTGGTCGGAGGGCTCGGTGGAGATGGTTCCGGCTACAGAGGTCTGTCCAGCCTCACCGCGGCGCGGTTGATCGATGAGCCAGACGCTGTGTCCCATCCGCAGGAACATATCCGACCATCCTTCCCAACCGTCCGGAGTGGTCATCCAGCCCATTCGGGACTGGCCGTAACCGTGGAGGAACACCATCGGGAGACCGTCGGCATCCTCCGGGATCTGATAGAACACATTGGCGTGATCCACATGGGAAGTGGAACCCTCACGGGAGGTATAGTAGTTAGCCACATCAAAGGTGCCGTCAGAGGTAATCACTGTACCTCCTGCGGAAAAGATTCCCTGTTCTGCAATGCGCAGGATATTATCGTCCTGCTCTGGTTCCTCCTCGGTCTGGGAGCTCTGGGATTCTGTCTGGCTCTGAGATGATGATTCGGCGGCCTGCGAGGAAGACTGCGCCGGCGCGCTGCTGCATCCGGCAAGCGAAGCAGTCAGCACAGCTGCGGCCAACAGCAGGGAGAGTTTTTTCTGTAACTGTTTCATAGGAAAACCTCCTGATTTTTAATGTGATTGTTTTAGGATGTTTTCATTGTACCAGAAGAACCCTCCCGGCAGAAGTTTCGATTAGTTATGCAGTTTTTACCTTTTCGTTATTGCTGATTCATCATCCCTGTCCGGTGTGGTCGTGCTTTTTTGAAGGATAGGTAAAAATACCGGAACCACAAAGAATCAGCAGTCCAGCATTTGCTGAACTGCTGATTCCTGTTGCCTCATATCGCGGCAAGAGGGCTGATCACGGGATTTTGTCCTGCACAGAGGGCAGGAACAATGAATTTTCCCCTTTGCCAGCCTCCCGGGGTTCCCCCGCGTCCATGCCCGGACATATTCTTCCCCGCCGAGCCGATGCAGTATTCCAAGCTTTCTGCTGATCGCGCGGCGCCTTTGCCAACGATAATAGAGACGGTTTCGATTCAATTCCGTTCACTCCCTGACAGTTCGGGCAGCCCGCAAGAGGAGTCAGGGACAGCGATCCTCTTACAGGCTGCCTATCTGTCCGGAACGGGATTTATGCAGATTTCTCATTTCCACTCTTTCTACTAAACAGCAATCTGATGTTATCTGCCGGACAGCCTGCCGCGCGGGCAGACCTTCATACAAATACCGCAGACGGCCCCGCGGCCTATGTGCTGGAATTTCGTTTTCATGTAGCTGCTGCACAGATCCGGACGGAACAGCTCCTCCCGTGGGATCCCCGGATGCCATTCCCCACCCAGAATTGCGCCGCTGGGACATGCCTCGACGCAGCGTCTGCAGCTTCCGCACACCGATTCCGGCACGTGCTGCTCGCAGACAAATTCGCAGTCTGTGAACAGTGTGGCCAAGCGGACGCGCGGTCCGTATTCCCGATGCAGAAACAGTGAGTTCTTTCCGATCGTCCCCAGGCCGGCCATGCACGCGATCTTTTTATGCGAATAGCGTCCCTCATAATTCCAGCCCTGCGCGTTGATGCTCTGGGACGCCGCGACCGTGATATACCGGTATCCTGCGCGCTGGAGGAACAGTCCCGCCTTGAGCAGGCTCTGATCCAGGAAGGCATTTACTGTGCGGTAGTGGTTAAAATAGGTATGCGTGGGGGCGTCGGTGATTTCGTCAATAATGGCGTCGGAGAGGCGCACCGCGATACTTACAGCGTACCGGCAGTCCCCAAATTCTTCCCCGTCGATCCGGGTAAAACCGACGTCGCTCACCCCCTGCTCCAGCAGGTACTGTTTGAGATCGTCCTGTACCATCTGTCAGGAATGGCTGCCGCAGCCGTGTTCGCCGCAGCAATGGTGATCGCCGTGCGCGTGATCATGCTCGTGATGGCTGCATGTGAAATCAAAATTGCCCACAAGAACTCCGTCCAAATAGTCCCGCACTACCTGATCCACGCTTCCAACCGTGCCGGGAACGATCTGGATCCCACAGCTGCCCAGGGCATCCTTTGCGCCCTGGCCGATTCCGCCGCAGATCAGCACATCCACCTGATTGTCCCGCAGGAAGCCTGCCAGCGCGGAATGGCCGTTTCCGCCTGCATCCAGCAGAGTCCTGGACTTGATCTCCTTCCCCTCTGTCTCATATACCGTAAAGGTCTGTGTCTTTCCAAAATGCTGGAAAACGGTCCCATTTTCCGTTGTCACTGCAATTTTCATTTCAAAAACCTCTTTCCTGCTTTTATCAGAGAATAATGTCCTCAAGTCTGCGCTTCGGGACGTAATGCACATCCTGCTCGTCGCGGTAATAATCGGTGGACTCCCCCGGCGCGATCTCCGTAAGCACGATTTTTTCATCGGGCTTGCCGATCGCCACCACCAGCACGGGAGCCATCTTTTCCGGCAGAGACAGCGCCTGACGGACCTCGCCCGCGTTGAAATTGCCGATCATGCAGCCGCCCAGGCCCATCTCCGCCGCCGCCAGAAGCATCGACTGCGCCACGATCCCCACATCCTTCTGGAACCGCGGAATCGCCTCCGCGATCTCCTGATCCTGACAGATCACGATGAACGCCGTCGGACAGTGTCCCGGATGCGGCAGCGTCAGCTGCGGCAGAGCGCGCGCCCACTTGGTGAGCGGCTGGAGCACCTTTTCCTCCCCGCCGCAGACAAGGCGGTATTTCAGCGGCTGCAGGTTCACGCTCGACGGTGCATACCGCGCGCAGTCCACCAGCTCCGTCAGCTGTTCGCGTGTCACCTGATAGCTCTCATCATATCCGCGGTAGCTGCGGCTCTTTTTCAATAAATCCTTGATCATTTCTTCCCCATCCTTTCCGTGGCTTTCCCTGTTTAAAGAAGGGCCTGCGCCCATTTCTCAGGTTTGAAGCCCGTCAGCACAAAGCCGTCTCCCACCACGATGGGACGCTTCACCAGCATCCCGTCCGTGGCCAGCAGATCAAACTGCTCCTGCTCGCTCATCGCCGGGAGCCTGTCCTTCAGGTGCATGGACTTGTACAGCATCCCGCTGGTATTGAAAAACTGCTTGAGCTGCAGGCCGCCCAGATTGCGCCAGCGGCGGAGCTCCTCTGCTGTGGGATTGTTCTCCACGATATGGCGGTCCTCATACGCTACCCCGTTTTCCTCCAGCCATTTTTTGGCTTTCTGGCAGGTGGTGCATTTGGGATATTCTATAAAAAGAACGCTCATGATGCCCGCTCCTTTCTGTTTTTCTCTATTGTAGCACAGAGCTGCCAAAAAAGCAAAGGCCGCAGGAGGGCACGACGCCTTTCCTGCGGACCTGCTATTTTCCGTATATGGATCGGAGATTTTCCTTACAGTGCTGCGGCAGCCGGGACAACGTTCAGACGCAGGCCGACTTTCAAAATATGATAGATATGCAGCATTTCCGCCAGTGCGCAAAGCTTATCGGCACCGCTCACCACAAAGGACTCCCGATACTTCGGCAGCCGGATTGTAAGCGGCCACATATGTTTCACAATGATATCTTTTTCTTTTTCCGTGAGGTCGCAGATTTTGGAGGCGTTCTGAAGCGCAGTTTTCGGATGGGTAAAGCCGTGCAGTCCCTTATGGCTGCCCTTGATATGCCAGTCATACAAAAACAAGTCGTGCAGCAGGGCGCCGCGGGCCGCGTCCACAAAATTCAGGCCGAACCTTTTGCAGAATAAAAAGCTTATATATGATACGAAAATGCAGTGTTCCAGACAGTTGACATCCACGTGCTGATGTACATTCGCCATTTCCTGCACCTCGGGCTGCACAATCAAATCTGCGATACATGCCAAAAATTCCTCACGGTTTGCAAGACTCCACATAGCTATCCAGTCCTTTCCAAATTTCAAAAGCGGGGTTTATCAAATACAGGATCCCAGTATTTTCCAGTTCCAACAGCGGAAAACATGGGAATATTATACTCGGTTAAAACGAACTAATTTTGATTATATTCTGATTTTGCCGGAAAGTCAACTGGTAATTTATCGAAAAAAGAGGTATTTTCTTTCACCAGGATTCCAATTTTGTGTAATCCAACCATATTGATTGGTAAAATCGCTGTAAAAAGTGTTCTTTTGTGAAATTATCTAAATAAATCTTAAATGTAAGATCTTACATTCATCATTGTTAACAAAATAACATTTGACAAATTGTAATGTGGACGTTACAATGAGTATTGTAATCAAATGAAAGGGCTTACAAAAATTCCTGTTCCTATCGAAAAAACTGCGAAAACCGGTTTTCTTTCCCTTTCACTGGACTGTATGTTTACTCAGAGGTGGTGAGCGTTTTCCGTCATACGGACGCTTCCGGCAGAGTGGATCCTCAATTTTAAGAAGGAGATGATTTTATGGCGCTGCACGTTGTCAATGAGGCAAAAAGATGCCTGAACTGCAAGAAACCACAATGTATGGAGGGATGCCCGATCCATACCCCTATTCCGCTGATGATTCAGGATTTCCTTTCCGGAGAAATGGACAAGGCCGGCGAGATGGTCTTTCAAAACAACCCGCTGTCCCTCGTATGCTCGCTGGTGTGCAACCACGAAAGCCAGTGTGAGGGTCACTGCGTACTGGGCCGCAAGGGGATGCCTGTACACATCAGCAGCATCGAAAATTATATTTCCGATACGTATTTCGATAAATTCAAGCCCCATCCTGCTCCAAGGAACGGGATGCGCGCCGCCATCATCGGATCCGGACCGGCAGGGATCACCATCGCGATTGTCCTGGCCTCGCGCGGCTACGATGTCACCATCTTCGAGTCCCGCGATAAAATCGGCGGCGTCCTGCGCTACGGTATCCCCGATTTCCGCCTGCCCAAGACGATCCTCGACCGCTACAAGACGAAGCTGCTTCAGATGGGGATCCAGATCCGGCCCAACACCACGATCGGCGGCGCACTGTGCATCGACGATCTGTTCCGCGACGGCTATCGGTCCATCTTTATCGGCACGGGCGTCTGGCGTCCGAATTGTCTGCACATCCCCGGCGAGAGCCTCGGGAACGTACACTTTGCGATCGATTACCTGTGCAATCCCGATTCCTACGAGCTTGGCGAACGCGTCACTGTCATCGGCGCGGGGAATGCCGCGATGGATGTGGCCCGCACCGCGCTGCGCAAGGGCAGCCCGAATGTCACCGTATTTTCCAGAAGCGCGAAAATTGCCGCCAGCAAGCGCGAATCCGAATATGCGTCCGTAGACGGCGTGCGCTTCGAGCTGTGCTGGGAACCGGTGGAAATCACGCCGGAGGGTGTGATCTTCCGTAAGCTTGCCTATCAGGAGGACGGCACCCGCACCGCAGTCCCGGACAGCGAGACACTGTTCCCGTCTGATTCCGTGATTATTTCCATCAGTCAGGGACCAAAAAATAAAATCGTCTCCACCACGACGGGCATAGATGTCAATTCCCGCGGCCTGCTCGTCACAAACGAACACGGCGAAACCACCCGCCCCGGGATTTTTGCCTCCGGCGACGTTGTCAACGGCGCGAAAACAGTTGTGGAGGCCGTGCGTTACTCCAAGGATGTCGCGGACGCGATGGATCGCTACATGAGAGAGCACGCCGGGGAAGCTCTCAATTAATTGTTTTTCGTACTTTACTTTATAAAAAGTACTCTGCGCCTGTACGCAGATTGCGCCGCGTTTCGCTGACGCTTCATGAGAACAGCATTTGAGTTACCGCGGCGCCGCGTAAAAACCTGATTTTTTCAAAAGAACGATGAAGCT
>DVHF01000133.1 GCA_018712265.1 Candidatus Gallacutalibacter pullicola | reverse complement strand
TATCGAATCTGCGCGCCTTTGGCGCGCACAGAGGGCCGCGCGGAGCGCGGCCCTTTCAGGGATCCACTCTGGCAAGCATTGGGCCGCAGGCCCACGCGGGGTGACCTCCCAGCCCAGTCAGCGCGAAATAGAATTAGGTTACACTCTGATGTTTCCGTACATCCCGCGCCCGAAACAAGCGAATCAGTTTGCCGGGCAGTTGTACGATTCTTGAATAGCCTGATAATAGGCAGTCTGTTCAAGTAATCGGGTGCGCGCCTATTGGCTCTCGATACGTCTGCCGTTACCACCAAGGAACCCGGCCGTGGGGGTGTAAGGGGGACGCGGCCAGAGCGCTCCCCCTGGGGGTCTTTAGGGGGTGTCCCCCTAAATGGTCTTTTGCTTCCTTTTCTTCCAACAAGAAAAGGAAGGGCCAGGGGGTGTTAGGGGCGCGGCCTGAGCCGCCCCCAACGCCGGGACCTGCGAGGTCCGATAAAATAAAAAACGATAAAGCGTTAGGCTTTAAAACACGTTCTCTGTCTGGACAAGGCACAAAGCTTTTGGTTTGGTGAAGCTATAAGCTTCAAAATATCGTTCCCGCCCGGGCTGGGCGCAAAATCTTGGCTTGGTGAAGCCGTACTTCAAGAATAATCGCCTCGCCCGGGCAAGGCAAAAAACTTTTAGCTCGGTGAAGCCGAAAGCTTCCATCTGGGTGCGTGCCCGGGCACGGCAAAATTCCCCGTCCCGGCGAAAGCAAAATTTGTATGGGATTGTTCGCCTTTTAACAAATTGGTAATTGATATTTCCCGGGAAGTATATTATAATAGAATCAAATGCGTTTGGCCGATACTGGCCGAAAGGAGAAAAGAAATATGACCAAAAATCAGTCTGTCCTGAAGTGGATTGATGAGATGAAGGCTCTTGTCACCCCGGACAACCTTGTCTGGATTGACGGTTCCGACGCGCAGATCGAGGATCTCCGCAAGGAAGCCTGCTCCACCGGCGAAATGATTAAGCTGAACCAGGACAAGCTTCCGAACTGCTACCTGCACCGCACCGCCGTCAACGACGTTGCTCGTGTAGAGGGCAGAACCTACATCTGCTCCCGCAAGGAAGAGGATGCCGGCCCCACCAACAACTGGATGGATCCGACAAAGGCTTACGAGATGCTCTACGGCATTGCCAAGGGCAGCTACAAGGGCCGCACCATGTACGTTATCCCGTATTCCATGGGCCCGGTAGGCTCCCCGTTCGCCAAGATCGGCGTCGAGCTGACCGACTCCATCTACGTTGTGCTCAACATGGCGATCATGACCCGCGTGGGCAACGCTGTGTGGGAGGCTCTGGGCGATTCCACCGAGTGGGTCAAGGGCCTGCACTGCAAGTGCAACATTGAAGAGGAAAACCGCTACATCTGCCATTTCCCGGAGGACGACACCATCATCTCCGTCAATTCCGGTTACGGCGGAAACGTTCTGCTCGGCAAGAAGTGCTTCGCGCTCCGCATCGCTTCCTACCTCGGTAAGAACCAGGGCTGGATGGCTGAGCATATGCTCATCCTCGGCGTGCAGTATCCGAACGGCGAGGTCAAGTATGTCGCTGCGGCATTCCCGTCCGCTTGCGGCAAGACCAACCTTGCTATGCTGATTCCGCCGGAAGTTTATCAGAAGAAGGGCTACAAGGTCTGGACTGTCGGCGACGACATCGCCTGGATGCACATCGGCGAGGACGGCCGCCTGTGGGCCATCAACCCGGAGAACGGCTTCTTCGGCGTTGCTCCCGGCACCAACGCAAAGTCCAACCCGAACGCTCTGGCTACCACCAGAGAGGGCACCATCTTCACGAACGTTGCTCACAACCTCGACGACAACACCGTGTGGTGGGAGGGCCTGGACAAGAACCCGCCTGAGAACGCTGTTGATTGGACCGGCGAGCCGTGGAACGGCAAGACCTCCGATAAGAAGGGCGCTCATCCGAACAGCCGCTTCACCGCACCGGCCAGAAACTGCCCGTGCATCAGCGACGAGTTTGACAAGGGCACAGGCGTGCCGATCTCCGCTATCATCTTCGGCGGACGCCGCGCACAGACCACCCCGCTGGTATATCAGTCCCGCGACTGGAACAACGGCGTGTTCGTTGGCTCCATCATGGCTTCCGAGACGACCGCTGCTGCTACCGGCGCTGTCGGCGTAGTACGCCGTGACCCGATGGCTATGCTGCCGTTCTGCGGCTACCATATGGGCGACTACTTCAAGCACTGGATCGAGATGGGCCAGAAGCTCGGCGACAAGGCTCCGAAGATCTTCAACGTCAACTGGTTCCGCCTCGACGAGGAAGGCCACTTCATTTGGCCGGGCTTCGGCGACAACCTCCGCGTTGTGGAATGGATCCTCAAGCGCTGCAGCGGCGAGGTCGATGCTGTTGAGACGGCGATCGGCTATGTGCCGAAGGCTGAGGACATCAACCTTGAGGGCCTCGATTTCAGCATCGATACGCTCAAGAGCATCCTCGAGGTCAAGAACGACCAGTGGATGAAGGAAGCTGAGGGCATTGAGGAATTCTACAAGAAGTTTGGCGACAAGCTCCCGCAGGAGCTCAAGGATCAGCTCGCCGGCCTGAAGGATAGACTCAGCAAGTAAGCGTTCCGCAGATTTTGTACCATCAGGGCCCTCCCGTGGATTTTCCCCGGGAGGGCCTTTCATTCCTTATCTGAAAGCGAGGACTTGCTTTGAAAATAGGAAACGTGGAGATCGCCGGACGCGCGGTGCTCGCTCCGATGGCGGGCGTCACCGACCGGGCGTTCCGGGAGCTGTGCGTGCGGTTCGGCGCATCGTATGCTGTCAGCGAGATGGTCAGCTCAAAGGGACTGGAATACCAGAACCGCAAGACGAACGATCTGATGACGCTCTCCCCGCAGGAACGGCCCGCGGGGATCCAGCTGTTTGGGGACGATCCTGAAACGATGGCGCGCGCGGCTGTGACGGCGATGAAATTTGAACCGGATATTATCGACATCAACATGGGCTGTCCCGCGCCCAAGGTGAGCAAAAACGGCTGCGGATCCGCTCTGATGAAGGATCCCGACCGCTGCGGCCGGATCGTGGAGGCGGTCAGGAAAGCGGTTCCTGTCCCGGTGACGGTGAAAATCCGCAAGGGCTGGGACGCGCGCAGCGTCAACGCCGTGGAGGTCGCCAAAATCTGCGCGGACGCCGGGGCCAGCGCGATCGCTGTGCATGGACGCACACGCGAGCAGATGTACCAGCCCTCCGCCGACTGGGACATCATCGCGGCGGTCAAGCAGGCGGTATCCGTCCCGGTGATCGGCAACGGCGATGTGGACAGCGCGCAGGCGGCGGCAAAAATGCTGTCGTATACGGGCTGCGATCTGGTAATGGTGGGCCGGGCGGCGCTCGGGAATCCGTGGATCTTCCAGCAGATCAACGCATATCTGTCTCCGGAATGCCGGATCATCCCGGAGCCGGGGATCTATGAGCGGATGAGCATCCTGCTGGGACACATCCGCACGCTGTGCGATTATAAGGACGAGCCGCACGGGATGCGCGAGGCGCGCAAGCATGTGGGATGGTATCTGCACGGACTGCGCGGGGCGGCAGGATTCCGCAAGCGCGCGGGCCAGCTTGAGACGTATGAAGATCTCGTGCTTCTGGTACGGGATATCATCGACGCGCAGACGCAGGGTGATCCGGCGTGAGAGCGCGGAAAATCAGCGCGGATGTGCTGGAGGCCGACATCCACGGGATGTACGAGGAGGACGCGCGGCGGTATCTGGAAAACCTGCTGTCGAACCCGGGGAAAGGGATCCGGGAAATCGTGGTGATTCACGGCTATTCGCACGGTCAGGTGCTGCAAAATATGGTGCGCCGCAAGCTCAAGCACCCGCGTATCGCCGCGAAGCTCCTTTCGCTCAATCCGGGATCCACCCGCCTGCTGCTGCGGTAAGCGGGAGGACAATCCTCTCCAAAACGGACGGCGTTGTACATTTCAAAAAGAAAAAACCATAAACAGGAGGGCTATCCATGCCGAGATTTTTTATAGACTCCCCCTGCGAACCCGGGGGACTTGTAACGGTTGCGGGCGAGGATGCCCGGCATATTGCCAAATCGCTGCGGATGCGGGAGGGCGAACCGCTCGATCTCTGCGACGGCTTGGGGACGGACTACCACTGTGAGATCGACAGTCTCTCCCCTGACGCCGTGACGGTACGGGTGCTCTCCGAAGAACCGACACGCACAGAGCCGCACACCCTTGTGACGCTGATCCAGAGCCTGCCGAAAGCCGACAAGATGGATTTTGTCATGCAGAAGGCCGTCGAAATGGGCGCGTCGCGGATGGTGCCGATGCTCAGCGCGCGGTGCATTTCCCGTCCGGATGCGAAAGCGGCGGCGAAAAAAGCGGAGCGGTGGCAGAAAATCGCATCGGAGGCGGCGAAGCAGTGCGGGCGCGGGATCCTGCCGCAGGTCGCCCCGGTGACGGAATTCCGGCGGGCCATAGAGGACGCCGCCCGCCACGGCGAGGTCATCCTGTTTTATGAGGGCGGCGGCGCGCCGCTGACGGAGCTGGTATCGGAAAAAACGGAACGGCTGTCGATCCTGATCGGTCCGGAGGGCGGATTCGCGCCGGAGGAAGTGGAGCTTGCCAAATCGCTGGGTGCCAAAACCGCGACGCTCGGCCCGCGCATCCTGCGCACGGAGACGGCTCCCATCGCCGCCCTTGCCGCCATCATGCTCCTGACAGGGAACCTTGCAGATTAGGATATATCGGAAAAGCCCAGCGACAAAGGAGGTTTTGCGGCATGGGAAAAACAGTATTGATCACCGGAGGCTCCCGGGGAATCGGGAAAGAACTGGTGCGCCAATTTAATAAGGCCGGGTACGCCGTGGCGTTCAGCTATCTGGAGCATCAGGAGGAGGCGGTGCGCCTCGCCAATTCGATCAACAACCGCAGCGGACTGTTCCGCACGGACGCGGTCGTCCCGATAAAGGCGGATGTATCGGATGCCGCGCAGGTCAAAAAGATGTTTGAGTATATCGAGGGATCGTTCGGCACAGGGGTCGACATCCTGATCAACAACGCCGGGATCGCCCAGCAGAAGCTGTTCACCGACCTGACCGAGGAGGACTGGGACAGGATGTTTGACGTCGACGTCAAGGGCGTTTTCCATTGCTGCCAGTGCGCTCTGCCGCGGATGATCCGCCGCCAGCAGGGAAAAATCATCAATATCTCGTCGATGTGGGGACAGGTCGGCGCGTCGTGCGAGGTGCATTATTCCGCGGCAAAGGCCGCTGTGATCGGCCTGACAAAGGCGCTCGCAAAGGAGCTGGGGCCGTCGCAGATCCAGGTCAACTGCATCGCGCCGGGCGTAATCGATACCGATATGAACGCCGCGTTCGATGAGGAAACGATGCAGTCTCTCAAGGACGAAACGCCGCTCGGACGCATCGGCACACCGAAGGACATCGCAAAGGCGGCGCTGTTCCTGGCATCGGAGCAGTCCGATTTCATCACCGGGCAGGTGCTGGGCGTCAACGGCGGCATGATTGTGTGAGGCGCATTATGGTTGAAATTGAAAGCTATATGCAGCGGCTGTTGGATCGGCTCCGGCAGGAATTCGGCGGCCGGCTCGTTTATGTGAGATTGCAGGGGACAAAGGATTATTACGGGACGCTGCGCGATCTCGTTCCGGCTTATACGCGGCAGGATATCGTCGGCTTTGTGAAAATCTGCGCCGGGAACCTGTACCACGAGCTGTGCCACCGGTATGTTTTTGAGGACGCCGCGCAGAATAAATCCTGTTTTCCCGGAACGTGCAAGCAGGTATTTTATCTTCTTCAGGCGGCGCATTATCTGCGCACCGGCCGCTATGCCGCGACAAAGCAGGCCTTGCTGGACGATACAGCCGGGATCGACAAAGAGGTTTTGCAGCTGTCGATAGATCCGAAAAATGGCAACAGCTTCGATTTTCCATCGGCCTTTGCACTGGTATTCGGCTGGTGCCGCGGGATCCTCAAGGAAAATTTTTGAAAGTTTTCGCCGCCGCACCTTGCGCTTCCTTTGCGGGAATGGTAAACTAGGGAGGGGTTTTGTCCGCAGAAAAGAGGCTTGTCATGCAGAAACTTATGGAAATCTGGAAAAAGCTTGTCAATCCGGAAACAGTATCTTATCTGGTATTCGGCGTGCTGACGACGGTGATCAATATCGCGGCATTCGGTCTGCTGTACGATATGCTGGCATGGCCGCTCGTGGCGGCGAACGTGCTGGCGTGGCTGCTGTCCGTGATTTTCGCGTTCCTGACCAACAAGCTTTTTGTATTCCGCAGCAAAAGCTTCGCGCCCCGCATCTTTCTGCGGGAGCTCGTCTCCTTTTTCGCGGCGCGGCTCCTTTCCCTCGGCGTCGATACCGCCGGGATGTGGATTCTTGTAGATCTGCTTCTGGTCAATTCCTGGATCGCCAAAATCCTGATGAACGTCGTAGTCATCATCATGAACTACGTCCTGAGCAAGCTGATTATTTTTAAAAAGGAAAAATAAGATCTTTCCCGTCCGGCAGCGGGCGGTGGACTGATAAATCTCCGGGCCGCAGCCAGCGGTCCGGCAAAATGGAGGAATTTTTATGTTGGCAACCGAAAAGACGATGGACAAAATCATCGCCCTGTGCAAGAACCGCGGCTTTGTATACTCCGGCTCGGAGATCTACGGCGGCCTTTCCAACACGTGGGATTACGGCCCGCTCGGCGTGGAGTTCAAGAACAACGTCAAGCGCGCATGGCTGAAAAAGTTCGTGCAGGAAAGCCCGTACAACGTCGGTCTGGATTCCGCGATCCTGATGAACCCGGAAGTCTGGGTAGCGTCCGGACACGTGGGCGGGTTCTCGGATCCGCTGATGGACTGCCGCGACTGCCACACCCGTCACCGCGCTGACAAGCTGATCGAGGATGCCGGCGGCGACGCCAACGGCATGACCTTCGAGCAGATGAGCGAATATATTAAGGAACATAACATTGCGTGCCCGGACTGCGGTTCGCATAATTTCACGGATATCCGCAAGTTCAACCTGATGTTCAAGACGTTCCAGGGCGTAACGGAGGATTCCAAGAGCGAAATTTATCTTCGTCCGGAAACGGCGCAGGGCATTTTCGTGAACTTTGCGAACATCCAGCGCACCACCCGCAAAAAGATCCCGTTCGGCGTCTGCCAGATCGGCAAATCGTTCCGCAACGAGATCACCCCCGGCAACTTCACGTTCCGCACCCGCGAATTCGAGCAGATGGAAATGGAATTCTTCTGCAAGCCGGACACAGATCTGGAATGGTTCCACTATTGGAAGGATTTCTGCAAAAACTGGCTGCTTTCCCTCGGCATCAAGGAGGAAAACATCCGTCTGCGCGATCACGAGCAGGAGGAGCTGTCGTTCTACTCCAAGGCCACGACGGACATCGAGTTCCTGTTCCCGTTCGGCTGGGGCGAGCTGTGGGGCATCGCCGACCGCACTAATTATGATTTGACCCAGCACATGGAACATTCCGGCAAGAGCCTGGAATACTTCGATCAGGAGTCGAACGAGCGTTACATTCCGTATGTGGTGGAACCGTCCCTTGGCGCGGACCGCGTTGCTCTGGCGTTCCTGTGCGACGCTTACGACGAGGAAGCCGTCGACGAAAAGGATACCCGCGTGGTGCTCCGTCTGCATCCGGCGCTGGCCCCGTACAAGGCAGCGATCCTGCCGCTCTCCAAGAAGCTGGGCGCCAAGGCGCAGGAGCTGTTCTCCGACCTTGCCAAGCATTTCATGGTGGATTACGATGAATCCGGTTCTATCGGCAAGCGGTACCGCCGTCAGGACGAGATCGGCACGCCGTTCTGCATCACTTATGATTTCGACAGCGAAAACGACGGCTGCGTGACCGTCCGTGACCGCGACACCATGCAGCAGGAACGCGTCCGCATCGAGGATCTCACCCATTACATCCTCAAGCGCATCCAGTTCTAATCAAGCCGGAAGGGCCACCCCCTTCCGGCTTCTTGCTCCCGTGACAGGGGTTCCACCCCCGTTTCCCCCGGCAGGGGCTTCGCGCCCCTGCACCCCCGCTGGGGACGCGTCCCCAGACCCCACTGCCGCCTAAACGCGGAGGTCGTCGAGCCATAGTGTCGAGACGGATCCTCTTTATAGGGATGTTTTTTGGATCGCTTGGGGGAAGAGAAAGGAAGTTCCGCGCGGGTCGCGCGGTTATTGAGGGGAATGATATTCCCCTCAAACTCCCCAACTGTGCAGAATTAAAGCCCGAAGGACAGGTCGCCGCCGCCCGCACCCACCGCGACAGAGTACTAATGCGAAACGGCATTTCAGCGACCGGTAGGGAGCGATCCGCGATCTGCTGACCGCAGGTCCGCGTGTGCATCCACTGTCGGAGATCACGACGCGCGGCGCGTTCTGCTCGCCGCAGGTGTGGATAGGCTTAGTCTGGCACAATCTGCCCGTTGTGAGCGCGTAATTTATCCGGATTTAAGTCTGGACAAGACCTTGCCTTGTTAAAATAGAAGGAGGCGTTTTTCATGCCTGTTAAATTGATTGCATCAGATATGGACGGGACTCTGCTGATGGACGATCACGTCACAATTTCGGAACGGAATCTCCGTGCTATCAGGGAAGCGATCCGGCGGGGAATCCATTTTGTCCCCGCGTCCGGCCGGATGCTGACTTTCCTTCCGCAGGCACTTGTCGATATACCGGAAATCCGCTATGCCATTACCTCTAACGGCGCGGCGGTCTACGATCTGCAAAAGAAAGAGCATCTATTCCGTACACCGATTCAAAAATCTGACCTCCCTGAAATTCTCAAAATTGCACCGGAGGATCAGTATCTTTTCGAGATGTATTCCAACGGCCAGTCGTATATCGGCCGCGCAGGAATCCACTTTCTGGAAACGCACGAATTTCCGGAATGGCTGCGCATGTTTGTGGAAAAGAAACGCACCGTTGTGGACAGCCTTGCCGAATTCGTCCAGCGCGACGGCGTTGAGATTGAAAAGATCAATTTCCCTTATCTGTCCGTCGGGGAACGCGACATCCTCTGGAAACAGCTGGAACAGATCCCGACCCTCAGCATGACATCCTCCGGATTTGAAAATCTGGAGGTCAACCACAAAAACGCCAACAAGGGAGCTGCCCTGCGTGCATTGTGCGATCATCTTGGCATTTCCATCGCGGATACTATTGCGTTCGGCGACGGCCACAACGATTGCCAAATGCTTCAAGCCGCGGGGATCGGCGTCGCTATGGCAAATGCCAAGGAGGAAATCCAGCAGGCCGCCGATCACGTCACCCTCACCAACGAGCAGGACGGCGTGGCTGTTTTCCTCGAACAGCACCTGCAAGGCTAAGCCTTGAGCAGACTAAGCCTGCACGTAGAACGCAGATCGCTCCCTCCGGGCTTTCGATCTTACTGAGTCGGGGGAGTTTGAGGGGAATGATATTCCCCTCAATCACCGCGCGACCCGCGCGGAACTTCCTTTCTCTCCCCCCAAGCGACCAAAAAACACCCCTACAAACTAGGAACCGTCTCGACACTATGGCTGGACAACCTCCGTGCTTGGGCGGCAGTGGGGTCTGGGGGGCTTGCCCCCCAGCGGGGGTGCAGGGGCGCGCAGCCCCTGCTGGAAGCCCCTGGTTAGAAGGTGCTGGGGGCGGAGTTGGGGGTGCCGTGCGGGGTGACGCCGTTTTGGACGGTGATTTTGACGGAAGCGTGGGTGCGTTTATTTCCGTCCGCCCAGACCTCAAAAACAATATAACAGACGCCCTCGCGCAGGCCCAGAACCCTGTACTTCTGATTGTCCAGCTTTGTGACAGAGGCGATCCCGTCGCGGGACGAATATACCTTGAGCGAGCTGTATGGCGCGCCGTACAGGGTCGCTTTGACGTCATAAACGCCGCCGGGCGGCAGAAAATATTCCCTGGTGTCCAGCAGCAGATACCCCTCCCCGGACGTGACAAGCCCGTTTTTTCCCTGCTCCCGGATGATGGACGGATAATCATAAAACGCCAGATTGCGATCCACTGTGCCCGAAACGCCGGATACCCGTCCCGTGCTCGTGTACTGCCAGATTCCGCAGTCCGGATACGACAGATGATCATTATACTGCGCCAGCCAAAGTGCGTCGCTTTTCAGGCGCGACATATCCAGACGGTTCCGCACCCAGTCAAGATTGGCGTAAATTGCCGGGAACCATCCGCTGCGCTCCATTTCGTCACAGAAAGCCACCGCAACATCCGTCAGCGCCTTCCGGCTGAGATTTCGCTGTACTTTGTCCTCTAAATCCAGTGCCACCGGATATTGGAAGGTATATCCGCGTATAATATGACTCAGAAATTCTGCCTCGCGGCGCACCTCGTCCACCGTTGTGGCGTAGCTGTAATGATAACATCCCGTCGGGATCCCGCGGCTGTCCGCGCCCCATTTGTTTGCGTGGAACCGCTTATCCGTCTGGTTCTCCCAGTCCTCCCAGCCGTATCCGGTACGCAGGATTGCAAAATCGATCCCATTCACTTTATTCCAATCCACAGCCCCGTTGTGCGTGGAGAGATCTATTCCTTTCCGTTCCAATTCAAACCCTCCTTTCCTTCCATTGTATGCCTGGATTGTGAATGGTGACCCCTATTGCTCAAAACGGCGCGCGAATCCAGCTTCTTCCGTTTTCACGCGCCATTTTTTGTGATTCTTTCGGATTTTGCTTGACAAAATCCCGCCTATCTTTCATAATCATATTGTCAAATATATTTTTAAAAATTCAAGGCTGTACCGCATAATTCCGTATCATAGACCGCGCTGGAAAATTCCGGTGCAGGACGTTATGCAGGCTTTCCTGCGCAGACTGCGCGGTATTGCCCTGATTTCAGGACCGACACCATAAAATCATGGAGGATCAAAAGCTATGAGTATGAGAGGAATCTATTCTTCCGTTACCGACATCCGCCGAAAGGTATTTACCGAGGTGGCACGCCTTGCGTATGAGGGCGGGGACTATTCCCGCATGGAAGAACTTCCCTATAAAATTGTTCCGGGCGAGGTGGCAAAATACCGCGAATCCATCTTTCTGGAGCGCGCGATCGTCGGGGAACGCCTGCGTCTTGCCATGGGCCTGCCGCTGCGCCCGATCGATGAACACAAGCTTGTGAGCGAGGGCGTCAACGAAAGCGCCGTCGCTGAAAAATACTACGATCCGCCGCTGGTGAACATCATCAAATTCGCCTGCAACGCCTGCCCCGAAAAGGAAATCCGTGTGACAGACTGCTGCCAGGGCTGTCTGGCGCATCCGTGCAGCGAGGTCTGCCCCAAGGGCGCTATCACCATCCAGCACGGAAAATCCCACATTGATCCCGAAAAGTGCATCAAGTGCGGCCGCTGTGTGGACGTGTGCCCCTACGGCGCAATCAACCGCCTGGAACGTCCCTGTGCAAAGGCGTGCGGCATGAACGCCATCAGCAGCGACGCACAGGGCAAGGCTACCATCGATTACGACAAATGCGTCTCCTGCGGGATGTGCATTGTAAACTGCCCGTTCGGCGCCATCTCGGACAAGGGCCAGATCTTCCAGCTGATCCATGCGATCAAGGCCGGCCAGCGCGTCATCGCAATCGTCGCCCCGGCGTTTGTGGGACAGTTCGGCCCGTCCGTAACGCCGCAGAAGCTCGAATCCGCCATGAAGCAGCTCGGCTTCGACAGCATGGTCGAGGTCGCGATCGGCGCGGATCTCTGCACCATCGAGGAAGCAAAGGACTTCATGCGCGAGGTGCCGGAACATCAGCCGTTTATGGCTACTTCGTGCTGCCCGTCGTGGTCGGTGATGGCGAAAAAGCTGTTCCCGGATCTCGCTCCGTATATCTCGATGGCCCTCACGCCGATGGTACTCACCGCGCGCCTGCAAAAGAAGATGCACAAGAACTGCAAGATCGCGTTCATCGGACCGTGCTCCGCCAAGAAGCTGGAGGCGAGCCGCCGCACCATCCGCAGCGACGTCGATTTCGTTCTCACGTTCGAGGAGCTCATGGGTATGTTTGAGGCCAAGGGCGTCGACCTGACAACCCTCGCCGACAGCGAAATTGCCGACGAAGCGACCGGCGCAGGCCGCGGCTTTGCTGTGAGCGGCGGCGTGGCGCAGGCTGTGGCGGACGTTATCAAGAAGCTGGATCCGGATCGCGAGGTGAAGATCGCGTCCGCGCAGGGACTTCAGGAATGCCGGAAGATGCTCCAGCTGGCCAAGGCCGGGAAATACAACGGCTATCTGCTGGAGGGCATGGGCTGTCCGGGCGGATGCGTCGCGGGCGCAGGAACGATTCAGCCTGTGCGCAAATCGGCGGCATCGGTGGCGAAGTTCCAGCATGACTCCGAGCACCAGAACGCGCTTGATTCGACCTATAAGATCACCCTGAGCCTGCTGGACTAACGGCAATCTATCGGGAAGCAAAAGGATAAAGTTTTCGCCCGCCTTTTACAAAAGGCGGCGGGGTGCGGGGCAGAGCCCCGCAGCTAAAAAGGAACGCGAAGCGTTCCCCCAGAAAGGTGAGCAAACAGAGAAGCGGAACCATCCGGTGGATGGTTCCGCTGAACGCCTTTGCGTACCTACGGCGGCAGGCTAATCAAAGATAAGATCAAGAATCCCTCTCCTGTTTTACAAAATATAGGAGAGGGATTTTTATACGCAAGTATGGGGATACTTCTTTCGATAAAAAACACCTGCGGTTCGCGAATTGCTCACCGCAGGTGTGGTAGTGGTGCCTTCGGGCGGAATCGAACCACCGACACGGGGATTTTCAGTCCCCTGCTCTACCAACTGAGCTACAAAGGCATATTCTGTTTTCTGTAAACTGCAATCCAGATTTAATCTGGTGGTCGAGGTGACAGGATTCGAACCTGCGACATCCTGCTCCCAAAGCAGGCGCGCTACCAACTGCGCTACACCTCGATACCTCATCACACACGATTTACAGCTTTTTTATTATAAATAATTCCGACAGCAAAGTCAAGTATTTTTTCTCTTTTTTTAAAAGACGCGGCTCTGCTGTTTATTGTCAACGCCCTGAGACTGTGGTATAATGTCCGCATAAGCCATAAACGCGGGCCAGGCTAAGCCTGGACGTAATTCGCGCCGCGCGTCGTGACCTCCGCTGAAATGCTGGTAACTTCAAATACTCTGTCGCGCAAGGCTAAGCCTTGACGTAATTCGCGCTGCGCGTCGTGACCTCCGCGGAAATTACGGTAACTTCAAACACTCTGTCGCGGTGGCAGGCTGGTCGTAGATATAGTTAGTAGTAATATCTGCCCAGCTATAAACGCGGGCATCTCTGTTCAGTCATACCGCGAAGCCAAGCGGAGGTACGACGCGTTGCGCGTTCTGCCCGCCGCAGGCGCGCGATCTGGGTGCAGGCTCAGCCTGCTGCTCACCGCAGGTGCGGCATAATGTCAGCAGAAAGGCTGCAACGCGGGTGCCTCAGTTCAATCGCACACCAATCCGGGCGACCGGAGGGAGCGTGCGCGTTCTGCTCACCGCAGGTGCGTGCAGACTTAGTCTGCTTGGGGAGGGTTTCAATTTGAGTACAGGAAAAATCAGCGGTCTTGTTCCTATTCTGGTTTTCCTGCTCCTGTTTCTGGGAGCAGGCATTTTACTTCAGGATTTCTACGCTATGCCTGCCATTGTGGCGTTTGTTATCGCGCTTGCGGTGGCTTTCTTCCAAAACCCAAAGCGGAAATTTGAAGACAAGCTCGCCAGCGTGGTAAAAAGCATGGGCAACGAAAACGTGATGATCATGTGCCTCGTGTTTGTTCTGGCCGGAGCCTTTTCCGGCGCGGTGAAGGCTGCGGGCGGCGTGGACAGCACTGTGAATTTCGGGCTTTCCATCCTTCCGCCGCAAATCGCAGTGGCGGGTCTTTTCGTGATCAGCTGCTTCATCTCCACCGCGATGGGTACCTCCGTGGGCACTATCGTTGCGCTGACCCCCATCGCGACCGGCATCAGTGAAAAAACCGGCATCGCCGGCGCGCTGTGCGTGGGCGTAGTGGTGTGCGGCGCCATGTTTGGCGACAACCTTTCCATGATCTCCGATACCACAATCGCAGCCACACGCACCCAGAACTGCGATATGAAGGATAAATTCCGCGAGAATTTCCGCATTGTGCTCCCCGCGGCCATCGTGACGCTTATACTGTTTCTGATTGTGGCAAGCGGATCAGAATACCTCGTGGAGGGGGATCTGTCCTATAATTTCCTGCGGATCCTGCCGTACCTGGTGGTACTGATCGGCGCTCTGGCCGGAATGAACGTCTTTCTGGTCCTGATTGCCGGAACGGTGCTCTCCATCATCGTGGGGATCGCGACCGGCGCGATCGCCCCTGCGGACAGCTTCGCCGTCATTTTCCAGGGACCCGACGGGGACAGCGGCATCCAGAGTATGTACGATATCACCGTGATTTCCATTGTGGTAGCGGGAATTATCGGTCTGGTAAAGGACAACGGCGGAATCGATTTCATCCTGAATGGGATCCGCAAACGCGTGCACAGCCAGAAGGGCGCGCAGATTGGAATCGCAGTTCTGAGCCTGCTGGTGGATGTCTCCACTGCGAACAACACCATCGCTATCGTGATGGCTGGCCCGATCGCCAAGGATATCTCCGACGAATACCAGATCTCGCCGAAGCGCACCGCCTCCCTGCTGGATATCTTCACCTCTGTTTCGCAGGGGATTCTCCCCTACGGCGCACAGCTGCTTTACGCAAGCGCGGGCGCCTCTGCGATGGGCTTGGCCCTCACGCCGCTGGATATCCTGCCCTATCTGTTCTACCCCATTCTGATGGGCGTGAGCTCACTATGCTTTATTCTGTTTGAAAAAACGACGGCAACGCCCCGCGTCCAGCACTGAACCTTTAAAAGCTTCCCGCATACTGTAAGCGTGGGACAAGGATCGGGAGGCTCTCATTTTCACTGTATTTCCTGTCAAATTCATCGTGTTTTTCGTGGGATCTTTTCACCTTTTTTCGTGGGATCCCTCTTGCCAATCCATTTCTTTTCCGATATAATTTTATATATGACTATTTTAGGGCTGTATTTCATTCTGTCTCTTTATCCAGAATCAGATTCCCCTGTTTGATCAGGAGATCCTTATCTGGTAAAAATCCTTTAAAATAAACCCACTTTCTAATCTGTGGGGGCAGGAGACTTTGATAAAGGAACAGCCTCCCTATCGATTTTTATTAGATGTGGGAATGTTTCATGAAAAAAATATATGATTATTTCAGCAAACAGTGGATCAGATGGTTCCTTCTGGCGGGACTGATATCCCTGGAGCTGCTGATGTCCTTCTCTTTTTTAGGCTATATCCATGTCGAGCCTATTTCCATTACTTTCGCCTATATCCCGGTGATGGCCGCCGGCTGTCTGCTGGGGCCGGGGGAATCTGTTGTTTTGGGGCTGATATTCGGCCTTTCCAGTATGTGGAAGGCTTCCGCTCCTTATGTCTCAGAAACAGATCACCTGTTTTCCCCGTTTTACAGCGATTCTCCCGCTGCCAGCCTGCTGCTGAGCGTCGGCACGCGCGTACTGTTTGGCCTGATCGTCGGATTACTGTACGCATGGGCCAGACGGGCGGGCCGATCCCGGGCTTTCTGGATCGCAATCGTCTCATTTGCAGGCAAGACGCTGCATACCATGCTTGTCTACGGTGCGATGGGTCTGTTTTTCCCGGAGTATGCTTACAGCATCCTCACCGCTTTCAGCGATTTCCGGACCCTCAGCAACCTTCTGACGATTGTATGTACGGTGCTTGTGGTGCAGGTCTGCTGGCTTTTCCTCAATTCATCCGTTTTTCAAAAGTTCCAATACCGGATGGATATTGTACGCCGGTTCCGTTTTGACGAGGGATATCACAGATCTTTCCTGGCGGCTGTAATTCTTCTGATGCTTTCGCTGTCGGCAGCGGTGGTGGTTTACTTTGTCCACCGGATGACGTTTGTTCTGGAGGATCTGGGTCTTGCCCTTTCCGAAGATACACAGGTTTCTCTGCTTCATTTGCAAATTCAGTTCCTGCTTGGAATACTCGCGATCACCCTGCTGGTATATGTCCTGCTGCTGTTCAACCGCAGATATTCGCTCTACCTCAATTACAAGGCGAATCTGGACGGCCTGACCGACGTGCTCAGCCGTAAAGGCTTTTTTCAGGTTTGCAGCATTTTTCTGGGCAAAATGGAATTCCCCGGTTACTTTCTGATCATGGATGTCGACTGTTTTAAGGAAATCAACGATCAGTACGGGCATCCCGCAGGCGATGAGGTCCTGCGCCGGGTTGTGGACTGCCTGCGCGGTGTGTTTTCCGAGGTGGGACTGATCGGGCGTATGGGCGGCGATGAATTTTCCGTACTGATCCACACGCCGCTGACCAAAACAGAACTCGAAGCAAAGCTGTCTGCTTTTCTGCTGGCTGTGCGCGGCATCCCGCTCCCGGACGGTACAGTATCATGCAGCGTTGGGGTCTGCCCTGTCCACTCCCCCGCGCCGATTGAGGTCCTGTATGAGCAGGCGGATCAGATGCTCTACAGAGCAAAGGAGAGCGGAAGGGATCAGTTCGTTATGGCGCACGGATCCGCCGCAGCAAATGAATAGGCAAACCCGGCGAAAGCCGGCGGCGCAAAGCTTAGTGTCTAAAGCAGTTTCTGCTATGATTGACTGGCTGCATCTGTTTTAAGGATGCAGCCTTTTTCTTTTATTCAGGAGGGATTCCATGGAGGAAGTATTCCGGCAGGAAAAGAAATATTTAATTTCGATGGAGGAATTTTACCGGGCAGGCGGGCAGTTCGGCGCTCTGCTGCACGAGGATCCGCACAACGGCGCGCACGGCTACCGGATCCGCTCCCTGTATTTCGATACCCTCAGCGACCGCGACTTCCACGAAAAGGAGGACGGCGTGGAGCTGCGGCGCAAGCTGCGTCTGCGGCTGTACGATCCGCGGGGCGATTTTGCCATGCTGGAAATGAAGCAGAAACAGGGGATGTACCAGAAAAAGCGGTCGCTGCGGCTGGCGAGGGAGGACGCGCAGCGCGTTGCGCGCGGGGACTATACCCCGCTTGCCGAAAGCACGGATCCGTTTGCGCAGGAGTGCTATGCTGTGCTCCAGTGCCACACCTACCGTCCCAAAACGGTGGTGGAGTACCGCCGCAAGGCGTTTATCGCAAAGGAGAACCGAATCCGCATCACGCTGGATCACCAGATCGCGGCTTCCGAAAGCCATCTGGATCCGTTCGATCCGGCGCTTGTGCTCAATCCCGTACTGGATCCCTGGCTGGCGGTGCTGGAAGTGAAATACAACGGCTTTCTGCTGAGCTATATCCGTGAAATCATCAACAACTGTAACCGCAGCGAGCTTTCGGTAAGCAAATACTGCCTTGCACGCTCGGCCAGTATGCACTATTATTTTTAATCAGGAGGAACAGGAACTATGAGGGAATATCTGCTGAATCTGCTGGATCAGGGCAAAAGCCTGAGCGTGGAGGAAATCTGCGTTTATATTGCGATGGCCGCGGTGCTGGGGCTTGTGATTTATCTGAGCTACTGGATCACCCACGCCGGGACAATTTACAGCAGGAAATTCAACGTCTCCCTGATCATGCTCACTGTGCTCACCTGCACGGTCATGCTGGTCATCGGGAACAACGTGGCGCTGTCGCTCGGTATGGTCGGCGCGCTGTCGATTGTGCGCTACCGCACCGCCATCAAGGATTCCCGCGACACGGCCTATATCTTCTGGGCAATCATCGCCGGAATCTGCTGCGGCGCCGGCGATTATCTGATTGCCGCCATAGGATCGGCGGTGGTGTTTGTGATCCTGCTCCTGCTGGGACGCATCCGCAGCGATACGCGCCGCCTGCTGATCATCCGCGGCGCGCGCAACACCGAGCGCAGCATCGAGGCCGTGGTGTTTGAGTTCTTTTCCGGCAAGGCGAACCTGCGCGTCAAAAACACCACAAACGACTGGGTGGAATTCATCTATGAGCTGACCTCCCGGCAGATCGACGCCGCCGCGAAAAAAGGAAAATTCATCACCGAGCGGCTCTACCAGATTGAAAACATCGAATATGTAAACCTCGTTTCCCAGAACGACGAGATTTCCGGCTGATCGGAGGTATCATGAGATACAGGACCATCTATTTTTCCGCCACCGTGCTCTCCCTGCTTGTATGCGTCTGCGTACTGCTGACAGGCTCGGGCACTGAGGAATGGGAGCACCAGCACCTCACCGCCCTGCCGAAGCAGGAATGTTCCCACAGCGGCGAGGTATTCTGCACCCATCTGCCGCTGATCTCGATCGATACGCGCGGGCAGGAGGTCCCCGGCGTGACGATGGAGGACAAGCGCCTGATCACCACGGATGTACAGATCTTTGACAGCGAAACGCAGAACAACCACCTGACGGATACGCCCACGCTGACGCTTCAGGCCAACATCCGCTACCGGGGGAATACCTCGCGGTACTTCGACAAGCTTTCCTACCTATTCCGCACCGTGGACGAAAACGGCGAGGAACTGGACGTCTCCCTTCTGGGGATGCCGGAGGGACACAGCTGGGCGCTCAACGGGCCGTTTCTCGACAAGACCCTGATCCGCAACTACATGTGCATGAACATCTCCGCCGAGGTGATGGGCTACGCGCCGCGCGTGCGCTTTTTTGAGCTGTATGTCAATGGCGAGTATCAGGGCGTTTACCTGATGATGGAACGCGTCTCGCGCGGCGACGATCGCGTCCCCATCTCCAAATACAACGAGGGCGATCCCTTTACCAGCTACATCCTCCGTCTGGACCGCGGCGATGAGCCTGTAAACGCATTAAATCCCTTTTCCGAATATGCCATGCGTCGGTTCCCAGACACGCTGACAAACCGGTATGATTTTAACATAGAATATCCGCCGAAGGATCTGCTCACACCGGAGATCGTCCGATACATCGAGGAGGATCTCAGCCAGATCGAAAAGGCGATCTACTCCTTCGACTATGACGACGATGTGTACGGGTATTCCAATCTGCTGGACGTCGATTCTTTTGTGGATTATTTCATTCTCAATGAATTTTTCCAGAATTCCGACGCGATGCTCTATTCCACCTATTTTTACAAAGATCTGCGCTCTACTCTGTCTGTCGGTCCCGTGTGGGACTGGAACAACGCCTGCGATAACTATATGGAGGAGATCCATGACGGCACAGGCTTCCGCATGACCGGGTGGTATATGTACTTCATGCTGCTGCGTGACGAGAACTTTGTGGAGCAGATCATCGCGCGCTACCGCTTCCTGCGCCAGAATGTGCTCAGCGAGGAATACCTGATGAATTATATCGACAGCACGGTGGCGTATCTTGGGGACGCCGTGGATCGCAACTACGAGGTGTGGGGCTACTCATTCGATCCGGATCAGCTGACGGAGGGGCAGTATCTCGAACCCAAATCGCGCAATCCCTCCAACTACGAGGAAGCGATCCAGCAGCTGAAAAACTTCCTGATCGCACGCGGGAACTGGCTGGATCAGTACATCGAAAACCTCAGACAGTACGGCCATGAGTCCCGCAACAAGCGGTACAATCACTGATAAAGGGGATCTATGAAAAAGTTTATTATTTTCTGCACCTGCGCTATCATCCTGTTTTTTGCCGGAGACTTCCTGATATACCGCATGGGCTGGTATATCGACTGGAACCCGGACGCGCCCGTGACGACCCAGACAACCGTGGAGGGCAAAAAAATATATCTCGACCGGGGAAACGGCATGGAGGAATTCGAGATCCGCGGCGTCGATATGGGCATCGGGATCCCGGGCCATTTCGCCACCGATTACGCCATCGACAAGGAAACGTACCTGCGGTGGTTCCAGTGGATCAAGGAGATGGGCGCGAACACGATCCGCGTCTACACCATCCAGTGCGAGGATTTCTACGACGCTTTCTACGAATATAACGTGAACAACGACGATCCGCTCTACCTGCTGCACGGTCTTTGGGTGAACGACTATGTGCAGAATTCTCACATGGATGCGTATGATCCGCTGTTCTTTGATACTATGATCGATGACAGCCGCGTTCTGGTGGACGTGATCCACGGCAACCGCAGCGCGGACCTCGGCGAGACAAACAGCGGACGCTTTACCAAGGACGTCTCGCCGTGGGTAATCGGCTACATTCTCGGCGTCGAGTGGGAGGACGTGACCGTCGCCTACACGGATCACATGGAACCGGAGCTTGCCGGGTACCAGGGGGAATATATGTACACCACCGAGGACGCCACCCCGTTTGAAACGCTGCTCGCCCGCGTGGGGGACAATATCATCTCCTACGAAAGCAAACGCTACAAGCAGCAGCGGCTTGTGGCTTTCTCCAACTGGCCCACCACCGACCCGTTCGATTACCCGCTGGAAATCAAAAATTATTTCCGAAAAATGGTGAAAGTCGACGTGGAGCACATCAAGACCACAGACGCTTTCCTATCCGGGCAATTCGCGTCCTACCACGTCTATCCGTACTACCCGGATTATCTCAACTACATGGACGATATCTCCGGCTACACCGATCCGTCCGGGCAGATCAACACCTATTACGCCTACCTCAAAACGCTGGTGGATCACCATTCCATGCCTGTTGTCATTTCCGAATACGGCACGTCCTCCTCGCGCGGGATGACCCAGTACGACCGCAACACCGGACGCAATCAGGGCGGCCTCTCCGAGCAGGAGCAGGGACAGGCGATCGTTGACTGCTACCGCGATATTATGGCCGCGGGCTGCGCCGGGAGCGTCATTTTCACCTGGCAGGACGAGTGGTTCAAGCGCACCTGGAACACGATGCACGCCGTCGATCTGACCAAAACGCCCTACTGGAGCGATTACCAGACAAATGAGCAGTATTTCGGACTGCTGTCGTTCGATCCCGGCGAGGAGCGCAGCGTCTCCTACGTGGACGGGGACCTCGAAGAATGGACGGAGGACGATATCATCCAGCAGGATGAAACGTCCTCGATCTCCATGAAGTACGACGAAAAATTCCTGTATTTCCTTGTGTGGCAGGAGGGCTTCTCCGACGGCGCGCAGACCCTATACCTGCCGGTGGACGTCACGCCGAAAACCGGCAGCACCTACTGCGAGGACTATGACCTCAAATTTGAGGATCCCGCCGACTTCCTGATGATCATCGACGGCAGGGAAAACAGCCGCGTGCTGGTGCAGAGACGGTACAACGTCCTGCGCGCGATGTACTTCCACGAGACGGACGGAGAGGATCCCTATGAATCCGTACCCGATAAAGATATGCCCGTCTTTGATACCATACGGCTGATCCTCCAGACCGCTACCGCTCTGGAAGAAGACAACCCTGACGCCACCAGCGAAACATACGAGACGGGCCTGCTTACCTACGGCAACGCGAATCCATCCTCCCCGGACTTCAACTCGCTGGCGGATTTCTGTTTCGCCGGGGACTATGTGGAGATCAAGATCCCGTGGCAGCTGTTCAATTTCTGCTCGCCCGCCGAACGCATGGTGCATGACGATTACTACGAGCATTATGGCGTGGAGCCGTTGGAGATCGATCATATCAGCGTGGGGGTGGACACGGAGGAAACCGCGGCTGTGGGGGATCGTATTGCAATGGCGGATTTTCCGCTCACTGCATGGAACCGTAATGTGACGTACCATGAGAGGTTAAAGGAATCGTATTATATGGTGCAGGAAATGTGGACACAGTAAGTCAGCAGCAAGCCAAAGGTGAGTAAAACATAAAAGTTTTGCTCAAGCTTTTTCAAAAGCTTGCGACGGGGGTATGGGGGGCGAGGAGCCCCCCATGAGAAAAGGAACGCGAAGCGTTCCCCCAGAGAGGTGAGCAAACAGAGGAGGCAAACCATCCGGGGGATGGTTTGCCGGAACGAATTTGCGATCCCCCGGGCGGCGCGTGCACGGAAACGGAGTACTCCGCCCCTTTCTGAAAAGTCTGCCGCGTGGTTCATCCTTACGAAATCCAGCCCCTGACGCCCCTCTCCTGATGGGCCGTGGGGATCCAACTATGCACCGCCGTATGATCCGGCCTCTGCGGGGCTTGCCCTGACCGGAGCCGCTCCGCCTGGGGGACCGCAAAGGCGGTCAAGCGATCCATCCACTGGATGGATCGCCCTCCCTGTTTGCTCACCATTCCGGGGGCGCTCCGCGCCCTTGGCTTTCTGTGGGGGCTGCGCGCCCCCACGCCCCGCGCCACCTTTTGTAAAAGGTGGACGAAAACTTTATCCTTTCCCTACCATCTGCCTTAGAGGTGATTTCATGGGCCAGACCGTCCAGGTAATTATTTACATCTATATCGGAGTATGTATCGCCATGCTGGTATTTAACGGCATCTTCGCCGTCTCCCGGCGCGCTTCCCTGCACCATCTGAACCGCCGCAGCGAAAAGCTTGAGAATATGATCCGCCTTCAAATCACACTGATGCAGCGCGGGGAACCTCTCTCTCCCAGAATCCAGAAACGCATATTTTCCCAGCTGCATACCTCCCGCGGGCTTATGGCTTTCCACGGCGCAGTCACGCGGATCCGCGAACAGCAGCCGGATGCCGCGGCGGAATATCTGCGTCTGTGCCGTCCGCAGTTTCTGGGATTGGCCGTCAGCCTGCGGCACAATGATATGAAGAAGGCGTATTTTGCCTATCTGATGGCGCAGTACCGGATTGAACGCGATATGCCCCACAGCGCGCTTTCGGAAATTATGATAGAGTTTGCGTGCAGCCCCAACGCCTACTGCCGCGAGAACGCCCTCAAGGCGCTGTATAGCTTCGGCAGCGCGGAGAATGTCGTGGCGGCCCTGCTGCGTCTCGATCAGCTCCATATCCATCATCACAGCAAACTGCTGTCGGACGGACTGGCGTCCTTTTCCGGCGATCACGAAAAGCTCTGCTCTCTTCTCTGGCAGCAGTACCCGCGTATGAGCCCCGATCTGCGGCTCGTATTCGTGAATTATGCGCGTCTTGTCTCCGGGAATTTCTGCGCGGAATTTCTGGAACTGCTGGAAAACCCGCGCGAGGATAAGGAGGTGCGGCTCGCGGCGATCCGCTACTTCCGGCGGTACCGGTACGATCCGGCGCTGCCCGTGCTGCTGCGGTTCGTCTCAGAGGACGCCGGCACGGATTGGGAATACGCCGCAATCGCGGCGCTCTCGCTGCGCACCTATCCCGGAGAGGAAACAGCCGCCGCGCTCAAGGCCGCGCTGTCCAGCCCGCACTGGTATGTGCGCTTCAATGCCGCTGACAGTCTCGGCGCGCTGGGTCTCACCCGCAGCGAGGCGCAGGAAATCTATAACGGCGGCGACCGCTATGCGAGGGAAATGCTCGCGTTCCGGATGAACGAGACGCGCGCGCGAAAGGGGGAAAAGGGCGTATGATGGACGCCATCAAGCTGTTTCTGGAATATGTGGAGACGTTCTTCGTCATATATCTGATCGGGTACTCGACGTTCCTGTTTCTGTCGGTGACGGTGGGATCGTCGGTGCTGTACCGGCGGCGTCAGCAGCAGATGCTCCACAACGAGCTGACGCACGAGTATTATGTGCCGGTTTCGATCATCGTCCCGGCGCACAACGAGGAGATCACGGTGGTGGATACGGTGATCTCCCTGCTGAATCTCAAGTACCGGCTGTATGAGATCATCGTGGTGGACGACGGATCCACGGACGATACGTCGAAGGTGCTGATCGAGCACTTCCATATGCAGCAGATCGAGCGGCCGATCCAGCGGAAGATCCGCTGTCAGCCGGAGGAATATATCTTCCAGACGCTGCGGGAAAAGGTGCCGGTCACGCTGATCCGCAAGAAGAACGGCGGCAAGGCCGATACGCTCAATATGGGGATCAACGTGTCGCAGTACCCGTATTTCATCTGCATGGACGCCGATTCCATGCTGCAGGAGGACGCGCTCGAAAACGTGGTGCGGCCCATTCTGGAGGATGAGAACGTTGTGGCCTGCGGCGGTCTGGTCCGCATCGCCAACGGCGTGAAGCTGAAAAACGGCCGCGTCGAGGAATACCGGATGCCGAAGAAGCTGATCACCTGTATGCAGGTGCTGGAATACGACAGGTCGTTCCTGGCCTCGCGCATCCTGATGGACCAGTTTAACGGGAACCTGATCATCTCCGGCGCGTTCGGGCTGTTCCAGAAGGAGATGGTCATCGCGGCGGGCGGGTACGATCCGTCCACTATGGGCGAGGATATGGAGCTCGTGGTAAAGCTACACGTGTTCTGCCGATCGAACCAGATCCCGTATTCGATCCGCTACGCGCCGGACGCCATCTGCTGGAGCCAGGCCCCTGAGAGCCTGCGCGACCTGATCAAGCAGCGGCGGCGGTGGTATCTGGGGCTGTTCCAGAGCATGAAAAAGCACCACCAGCTGTTCCTGAACCACCGGTACGGGATCGTCAGCTTCGTGTCGTACCTGTATTTCCTGCTGTATGAGCTGTTCTCGCCCTATATTGAACTGTTCGGGATCCTGACGACGGTGCTCGCCTGTGTCGTGAACCTCATCAACGTCCCGTTCATGATTTTGTTTTTCCTGATTTACGCGCTGTTCGGCGCGGTGCTGTCCCTCACGGCGTTCCTGGCCCGCCTGCACACCCTCGGCATCCGGCTGCGCCTTTCCGATTTCCTCAAGGCGGTCGGGCTGTGCTTCGTGGAGGTGTCGTTCCTGCGGTTCATCCTCGCGTGGGTGCGCATGACGGCGCTCATTGGCTATAAAAAGAAAAAGCTGAGCTGGGGCAGGATCCAGCGCTACCGCTTAAATCAGGACAGAGAGTAAGGAGGAATTTCCATGGAATTTCAGGAGTTAAAGACGGGGCCGTTCGGCTACCGCAAAGAGGATGTCTACCGCTATGTCAACGAACAGAACAGCCGCTATGAGCTTCTCGCCAAGGAGAAGGAGGAGCTTCAAAAGGAGCTGGAACAGAGCCGCAGCGCCGAAAAGCAGCTGAAAGAGGCGCAGGAGCGCGCCGACGCCCTCCAGAAGGAATGTGACGAGCTGCGCGCACAGGCGGAGGATCTGCGCCAGCAGCTCGCGAAAAGCGAGGAGGACAGCGGCAGCCTGCGCGACGCGCGCGAATCGATCAGCACAGCGATCCTTCACGCGGAGAAATACGCGTCCGCCGTGCGCAGGCAGGCCGACGAGAAAGGTGCCCAGATCCGTGAAAAGGCCGAGACGGACGCCGCGGAGATCCTCCGTCAGGCCGGACTGGACGCGCAGACCCGGCTGCAGGAAGCGTCGCGTACGGCGGAAACGCAGGTGCGGGAAGCGTCGGAAAAGGCGGCGGCGATCCTCGCAGACGCCGAGCGCCGCGCCGGACTGGAAAACGAACGCGCCCGGCAGGTGCGCGCCCGGCTTGAGCAGTCCCGCGGGGAGATCCGGTCCCTGTCCGTGCAAATCGACGCGCTTCTCGCCCGGGCGGAGGACGGCATCCCGGATCCCGGTCCGGAAGCGTCCGGCACGGCTCCTGCCGATCCGGATCCCACCGCTCTGGTGGACGGCGATGCCTGACGCGGGACGCCGGCGGATCGCCGCTGCCGTCTGTTGTCTGCTGCTGGCGGCCCCCCTGCTGATCCGCGCCCCGGAGACGCGCGCCGCCTCTGTGGACGAAATCTATGTGGCGGGCAGCACGGACAACTATCCGCTGGAATATTACGACAGGCAGGCCGGGGAATTCCGCGGCTTTTTCCCGGCGCTGCTCGAGGAAATCTCAGAGGATACCGGCATGGAGTTCCGGTACGTGGAGCCGTCCTCCAAGGAGGAGCAGGTGCGGAATTTGCAGGCGGATCTCGTGTCTGACGTGACGGGGGCCGAGCTGGACGCCTGGGATCTCAAGGATGCCGGGCGCGCCGTCTCGATCGGGGACGGCGAGACGGCCGGGTTCGCGTTTACGGAGATCTTCCCGCAGGCCGATCGCGATGCGTTTACGCAGGCCGCGGCCCGGACTGCGGCGGAGCACCGCGACGCCATTTTCCTCTCGCTGCTGCGGGAGGAACGGGCGGGGCAGTCCCCGTGGAGTCTGGCGTCCGTCATCGCGTGCGGCGCGCTGCTGGCGCTGTCGGCTGTGCTGGCCGTGCTTCTGGCGCGCCAGCGGAAACGCCACGCTGTCGCGCTGGAACATATGGCGCTGCGGGATCCCGTCACGGGCTTCGGGAACCTCCGGCTGCTGGCGCAGGAAGCGCCCGATCACATTCCGATGGAGAGCTGCACGCTCTACTATGCCGCCGACTTCGAGACGGAAAACCTGCCGGGCTACCGCGAGCTGTTCGGCGAGGAGGCCGGGGACCGCTTCCTCACCGCGCTGGCCGGGGCGCTCAAGGGCTTTGCGGACAGCGACAGCCTGTTCGCCGTCTCGGGCCAGCGGATCTGCCTGCTGCTGAAATGCGATTCCCCGAGCGCGCTGCGCGAAAAGCTCTCCCACATGCTGGAGGACGCCGCTGCCTGCGGCAGGGAGGACGCGCCGGGCTACCCGTTCCGGTTCCGGATCGGCGTCTCACAGCTGTCCCCGTCCGACAGCGGGACGCAGGACGCCCTCACCCGCGCCGTACAGGCGCGCCATGCCGCCTCGCAGCGCGATGTGGGCTTTGTGGAATTTGAATCGCTCGGCAGCGAGCTGGAACGGTCGCGCCGTCTCGAGCAGGAGCTTCTCTCCGACTTCCGCTGCGAGGAATTCCACCCGTTCTACCAATCGCAGATCGATCTGCGCACCGGGCGCATCGCCGGAATGGAGGCGCTGTGCCGCTGGTTCAGCCGGTCGGAGGGCTTCCTGCCGCCCGGACGCTTCATCCCCATTCTGGAGCAGAACCGCATGATCAACCGGCTCGACCTGTGGATCTTTGAGCAGACTTGCCGGATCATTTCCCAGCGAACGGAACATGGAAAATTGTCCGTTCCCGTTTCGTGCAACTTCTCGCGTTACTGCTTTACCACCCCGGATCTGCCGGAGGATCTGCAGAAAATCGCGCAGAAATACAAAACCCCCGCGCGGATGCTCTGCATCGAGATCACAGAGAGCGTCCTGGAAACCGACGGCGATCAGGCGGCCGCCATCCTCAAGCGGCTGCACAGTCTGGGCTTTCTGATCTCGCTCGATGATTTCGGCACCGGCTACGCCTCGTTCCACGATCTCGACCGCTACCCGATCGACTTTTTGAAGATCGACAAGTCGCTGCTGGAATCGCTGGAAGATCCCAAGACGTCCCCGGTGCTCAAGGGGATGATCGATATGGCGCATTCGCTCGGCATCCGCGTGATCTGCGAGGGCGTGGAATCTCGCGAAGCGGAACAGCTGCTTCTGTCGCTGGGCTGTGACATGGCGCAGGGCTACCTGTACGGCTACGCGCAGCCCGAGGAGGATTTGGACGCCATGTTTGAGGAGGCTGGGAACGCATGAAAAAACGGGTGCTGACGGCAATCGGCTGCGTCGGGCTGCTGGCGGTGCTGGCCGCCGCCGGTTTCGGGGAACGGAAAACAGCGGAGGAGGTCCGGGAACCGGAGCCCTCCCCCGCATCCCGCAGCCTGTTCTGCTGGGACAGCGACACGCTCTCCGGAGACGATCTCGGTTCCCTGTGCACCGTACTGGATCGCGCGGGCATCTCCGAGGTGTACCACAGCATCCCGGAGGAAATGCTGCTCTCCGGCGGCGCGGATGAATTTCTCTCCGCTATGGGCGATCGCGGCACAGCCGTGTATCTGCTGGACGGCGACGCTGAATGGGCCTGGGAGAGCGGCGGCGAATCGCTGATCTACCGGCTCGATCTCATCCTGGAAGCGAACGCCGCCCTGCCGGAGGAGGACCGGATCCGCGGCCTGATGGCGGACGTGGAGCCGTATCTGCTCGAGGACTGGGACGACGAGGAGGGCCGCGCCGATCTGCTGGACCGGTACGCACAGGGCGTGGAGACGGCTTACCGCTGCGCGCAGGAAAACGGGCTGGAGCTTCTCCTGTGCGTCCCGAGCTTTTACGACAGCGCGTGCCCGGAGCTTCTGGACCGCATCGTATCGGACGGGTGCGACGGCATCGCCGTGATGAATTACGATCGCACCGACGAGTACGGCCAGATGGCGGACGAGGTGGAGCTCGCCCGGGAGCATGGCAAACGCGTGATCTGCATCGCGGAGCTTCAGGCCCCGGGCCGCCACGAGCTGACGGAGATCAACACCTATTACGGCGTGGGACTGCGGCCGCTGCTGGCCTCGTGGGAGGTGCTTGCGGACCGCTTTGACTACTCCGGCCTGAGCTTCTCCTACCACTACTACGCGCCGCTGCTGGAGCTTCTGGAGGACGGCTCCGGCCTGTCCCTCCCCGAATCCCCCGAAGCATAAAACATCCCCGCTGCGCCCGGCCAACTGCCAGCGCACAGCGGGGATTCTTCTTAACCTCAGGCCCTTTTAAAATCCAGCCGCACCAGCTTTTTCCCGTTGGGGAGCGGGTGTCCAGCCGTTTTCCACGCGGAATGTATCATCCAAAAAGAAACGCCTGCGGCGTGCAAATTGCTCACCGCAGATATGGCAGGGGTAATCGTTTTAGATGCCGCTTCCGGCGCGATCATCCTGCCTGGACAAAAAGAGAGTCCAGACGCGAATTGCGTCCAGACTCAGTCTGGTGGCGTCGCTAAGAGGATTTGAACCTCCGGCCTACCGCTTAGGAGTATGGCGTACCATTTCGTAAATTGTTCATATCATATCTTCCAGTGTTGTTTCTTCGCAAATTGTGCTGCCCGGAGGCAGGTCAATTTGCACAAAATCCCCTGAAATATGCTGCCTTACAACGGCTTTTCAAATGTCGTATTAGCAAGGTATTAGCAGGAACCCCTTGTGACAGAGGGCTCCCAGGGGCTATTTCAAAATGCTATTAGCACAGATGGAGGATAATCTTATGAGCACCAACACACCCAACGAAAAAGGAACGCCCCAAAGCAGAACATACACCGTGAATGACATCGCAGCTATTCTCGGTATCGGCCGCGCTACGGCCTATAAACTCGCCAACTCTGGAGCGTTCAAGACAATCCGCATCGGCAACATGATCCGCATCTCCAGAAAGTCCTTTGAGGATTGGCTGAAGATGGAGGGATTGGACGATAAAATTGAATGATCATAAGGGGTCCTCAGATTGAATTTCTGAGGACCCCTTATGATTTGAATTTAGCCAAAGCTGTCCTGCAATAATCAAGCTAGGCTATATGAATTCTAAAAAGAAATAATAATCTGTTAATGTCCTTCAGTTAGATTCATTACCAAATTCTATGAAAAGGTCATCATACGGTCTCGAATCCAAAATATATTTTTTAAGCCATTCGTATTTTTCATTTATCGATTTCCGTAATTCAGGTGTCACTCTATTTTTTAATAACTCTGCTCGGCACAAAGACAGAACATTATCCTCGAGGTCTAAGTTTTCTATACGATTAAAACCTAATTGGTAACTATTTAAATAGTGGATATAATACAGACCATCTTCATCTTTTTTTAGAATACTACCATTTATTTCCCAACTTCCGTATTTTTTGTTGTTATATTCTGCGAGTTTATCTGCAAATCGGGGATCAATTATAACACGTGGATACTTGGCCACTTTACTTTCTAAATAGTAAGCTCGATTCATTGCTGGTCCAAACCAAATATTATGATCCGGATCATAATAAATATCATCAAATGT
>DVHF01000132.1 GCA_018712265.1 Candidatus Gallacutalibacter pullicola | reverse complement strand
GAGGACGATCCGGTGGCGGTATCCTCCGACGGGACATCGACGATCGGGGCGCTGCCGCAACCCGTCAGGGTCATAACGATCCCCAGTGCGAGCGCGCACAGGCGCGTCCATTTCTTTTTCATCTTTTGAAACCTTCTCTCTGTCGTTTTTTGTTTTTTTATGATCAGGCGCGCTCTCAGGCGCGTATCTGGCTTGATTCAGGATCGGGGAAAGGGAACTCCGATTCCGCGGGCTTTCCGCCCGGGGGATCGCAAAATCGTTCCTGCGAATCATCCCCCGGATGATTCGCTTCCACTGTTTGCTCATCTTTCCGGGGAAACGCTTCGCGTTCCTTTTACCGCAGGGTGGCTTTGCCCCCCTGCACCCCCTACCGCCTTTTGTAAAAGGCGGGCGAAAACTTTATCCTTGCGTACCTCTCATCAAATTTTCATTTTCGGATCCAGCGCATCGCGCACGCCGTCGCCGAAGAAGTTGATGCTCAGAACGGTAATGACAATCGCCAGGCCGGGCGGCAGCCATACCCACGGGCTGCGCGACAGCACGGTGATCGACTGCGCGTCATGGAGCATATTGCCCCAGCTTGCCTCCGGCGGCTGCACGCCCATGCCGAGGAAGCTCAGCGAGGATTCGGTGATGATCGCGCTCGCCGTCTGGAATGTGACGGTAATCAGGATCGGCGGCAGCGCATTCGGCAGGATATATTTGACAATCGTCCAGAAATCGGAGGTGCCCACGGCGCGCGCCGACTCTACATATTCTTTCTCCATCACGGACAGAACATTCGCGTAGATCAGGCGGGCGAACGACGTCCAGCCCAGCACGCCGATCACGATCGTGACCGACCATACCGACGGCCCCAGCACCGAGACCAGCACCAGAATCAGCACGATTGACGGGAACGACATGAACACGTCGGCCACACGCATGATCACCGCTTCGACTGCGCCGCGGTAATACCCGGCGATCAGGCCGAGCGGCACGCCGATCACAAGGCTGATCAGCGTGGAGAGGATACCCACCAGCAGCGAGGTGCGTCCGCCGTAAATCAGGCGCGCGAACAGGTCGCGACCGATGGAATCGGTGCCGAGCGGGTGCGCTGCGCTCGGCGCGGCGTCAAACGCCGCATAGTCCGAGACATACGGATCCAAATTCATAATCATCGGGAGGAATACGACTATCAGGATTTCGAGGATCCAGACGCCGACCCCCAGCATGGCGAGCTTATGCGCTTTGAGCTTGTCGAATACCTCGCGCGCATACGACGCCTTCTGTACCTTTTCTGTTTTCATAACCGATCCCCTCCCTTACCGGTAGCTGATGCGCGGATCCAATAAGCCGTAAATCAGATCCGTGATGAGATTGACCACCAGCACCGCAATGGCGATGATGACTGTGATTCCCATGATAACCGGGTAATCGCGCGCGTTGATCGCCGTCACCATCAGCATCCCGATCCCGGGCCAGTTGAACACCTGCTCCGTGACGACGGCGCCGCCCACCAGCGACGGGACGGACATTCCCACGACGGTAACGACAGGGATCAGCGAGTTCTTCAGGCCGTGCTTGAGGTAGACCGCCCATTTATGCAGGCCCTTGGCCCGCGCAGTGAGGATGTAGTCCTCCTGCATGACCTCCACCATACTGCTGCGCATATACCGCACCCAGCTTCCGATATTCTGGAACGCCAGCACGGCGCACGGCAGAATCAGGTGGCGCAGGAGCATCGCGTTCGTTTTGACGCCTGTGGAATCGAAGATGCCGCCCGACGGGAGCCATCCCAGATTCACCGCGAAGATGTAGATCAGCAGCAGGCCCATGAAGAAGCTCGGCGTCGCCACCATGATGAAGGAGAGGCCGCCGGAGATGTAATCGCGCAGGGAGTTCGGCTTGGACGCGGCGAAGATGCCCAGCGGCAGGGCGATAATCAGCCCCACGACCATCGCGGATCCGGCGAGCAGCGCCGTGATCCCGAGACGCTCGGTGATCATCGTCATCACAGGGCGGTGGGAGCTGTACGAATAGCCCAGATCCCCCATCAAAAAGGATTTCAGCCAGGTAAAATACTGGATAATCGCCGGCTGATCCAGGCCAAGCTGCTGACGGCGGCGTTCCAGCTCCTCCGGCGTGATGCGCGGATCCGCAAGAAGCGCGTCGAGCGGGCTTCCTGGAGCCATCGACATGATGAGGTAGGCGAGCAAGGTGATGCCAAAAAAGGTTGGGATAGCTATGAGGATTCTCTTTGCGATATACTTTCCTTTCAAGCTGCTTTCCCCTTTCTGAGAGATAATCTGCGGCACGCGCCGCTTCCGGAAAAAAGCTGTGCCGGGCTCCTCCACAAGGGGACACGGACCCACACACATAACAAGGAAGCCGTCAGCAGTTCCTTTTTCCAAAACAGAATCCAAACCACAAGAAGATTCCCGTTGTGAATGAAAACACATTGGAGGTGCTGACAGCCTATTTCCAAAAAATGAACAAATAATGTATAAAATTATATATTACGACATCGATTTTGTCAAGACAAAATCGAATTCACGGGCATTTTGGTGTTTTGCCTAATTTTGGCGGCTGTCTTTTTGTAATGCGGGAGGGAAAATCTTCCGACTGTCAAAAAGGCGCCGGAACTGTTCCCAGTCCAGCGCCTTTGCTTTCTATGGTCCTTATTTTACTGTGGGATATCTTATTTGTCAAGCGTCCATTCCCGCAATTTGTCGAAATAACAAAAACTCCCTTTGCCGCAATGAAATTGATCCCACATTCCCCAAATTTTCACAAATCCGGCAGCGCCGCCGTCGTGCAGCGCATATCGAACCGGATCAATACAGCACAACCGTATTCCCCTTGACGGCGCAGCGTCCGTCGAAGCTTTTCTGCTCCCCCGTCTGCGAATCGTAGATAGAGCTTATCTCAAAAGGCCCGTTCTCGTCGCTTGTGACGTAGCGCGCGATGAGGATCCTGTCCTCCACACAGGAGACAAACTCGCCCAGCTCGTGGCTGTATTTGGCGTGGATGGAGGAATTGAGCACGCCGTCGATGCACAGGCCGTCCTCCATCTCTCGCACGCGGTATATCCTGGCCGCAGAGGTATCGATCACGAAATGGGCGTCCTGCTCGTCGGGGCCGAGATTGAGCGCCGCCACCACCGATTTTTTCCCGGATCTCTTTTCTACCGCGCAGATCCGCTGATCGTTCGTGGGGTAATACTTGATCCGGAAATACAGGTTCCTGCTGTCCATCCCGGCATACCGGACGAGGCCGTCCGTGCCCGCGCTCAGACAGAGGCCGAGCGGCAGCTTGTTTTCGCCGCTTTTCACCGCGACAAAAAAATCGATCAGCGGACATTTCCACACCCTGTCGCTGACGTTGTCGCCCAGCCAGCGGGCGTTCCGGTAACAGCGTTCCTTCTCCTGCTCGTCGCCGTAGGGCTGGAGGATCAGGAGCTGCTTTTCGCCGTCGACGTCGTAGGTGACGAGGTTTTCCGCGCCGAGCGAACACGCGCGCTTATCCTTTATGTAAAAATATTTCTCCTGTTCGAGATCATACAGATACACGACCTTATTGAGCCCCGTCAATTTCTGATATGTGCGGAACAGCTCGTGATCCGTCTCGTTCTCGACCGTGAAGAAAACGACGTGGCTCTCGTCGAGCGCGGTGCAGGAGGAATAATCCCCCACAAAATGGATCTGCGCCATGTTGCGTTCGCGGCCGGTTGCCTTTTCCAGACGCATCACCCACACCACGCCGCTGCCGTTTTCCATCACGACGATGATCATATCCGGGAACGAGAAGTAATGCTGTACGAACGCCGGATTATTCAGAAAATAATTGGCGATTACGCGTTCCGACCGGGTGATGCGGTTATACTCAAGGATGAACAGGCTGTTGTGGCCCTCCTCATTTTTTTCCTCCGCATAATAGATCATCGTATCGCTGATTTCGATGATTTCCACATTGCTGTCGGTCACAATATTTCGTATATCAGCAACAGTCATTCTATCAGCTCCTCCAGCAGGCCAAACCTGCACCGTTCCTCACAGCTTGAAGCTTTCAGCTTCACCGAGCCGGGATTTTGCGCCCTGCCCGGGCGGGATGGATAATTTTGAAGCTTTCAGCTTCACCAAATCAAAGGCTTTTCGCCCAGCCTGGGCAGGGCGGTTATTCTTGAAGCTTTCAGCTTCACCGTTTTTGGGGTATCCCCCAAACCCCAGCACGGATTATTTTTTAGACCTTGCAGGTCCCGGCGTTGGGGGCGGCTCAGGCCGCGGGCGCAAAATATGAAACTTGCCGTTTCGGGCTTTTGATCTATCGAACCTTGCAGGTCCCGGCGTTGGGGGCGGCTCAGGCCGCGCCCCCAAACCCCTGCCGGCCCTTCCTTTTCTTGTTAGAAGAAAAGGAAGCAAAAGACTATTTAGGGGGTTCCCCCCTAA